>JBBDSW010000127.1:0-11559 GCA_040904745.1 Nitriliruptoraceae bacterium | reverse complement strand
CCGATGGTGGCACGGACGACGACACGGCCGATGGTGGCACGGACGACGACACGACCGATGGTGGCACGGACGACGACACGTCGCCGACCCCGGACCCGGCGGCCGTCGAGGACCCCTGTGCGGAGCACGAGGGCCGCGAGGACGACGTCTTCATCGACCTCGTCGCGCCGGTGGATGAGCAGGTCGTGGGCGAGGAGGTCGACATCGTCGGGTGTTCCAACGTCTTCGAGGCCACGATCCAGTGGCGTCTCCTCGACGGGGACGGCGCCACCCTCGAGGAGGGCTTCACGACCGCGGAGTGTGGCACGGGCTGCGTCGGTGCCTTCAGCGACACGCTGCCCCTGTCGGCCTTCGCCGACGAGCCGGTCGCCCACGTCCAGGTCTACTGGCAGAGCCCGGCGGACGGCGAGGGCGAAGAGGACCTGGTCGAGCGGATGGTCGTCCTCGAGTAGGACCGGCTCACGTCCGAAGGATGCCCCGGCGGATCGGCCCGATCGGGGCATCGACCGCGACGGCGAGTCCGAGTCCGACGACGTCCCGCGTCTCCGCGGGTTCGATGAGTCCGTCGTCCCACAGCCGGGCAGTGGCGTAGAACGGATGCCCTTGTCGGTCGTAGCTGGCACGGATCGGCTCGCGGAAGGCCTCCTCGTCGTCCTCTGACCAGGTGCCACCGTCGGCCTCGATCCGGTCCCGTCTGACCGTGGCCAGCACGGCGGCGGCCTGTTCGCCTCCCATCACGCTGATCCGCGCGTTCGGCCACATCCACAGGAAGCGGGGGTCGTAGGCCCGGCCGCACATGGCGTAGTTGCCGGCCCCGAAGGAGCCGCCGATCACGACCGTCAGCTTGGGCACACGCGCACAGGCAACGGCCGTGACGAGCTTGGCCCCGTCCTTGGCGATGCCTGCGGCCTCGTAGTCGCGGCCCACCATGAAGCCGGAGATGTTCTGGAGGAACAGCAACGGGATCCGCCGCTGGTCGCAGAGCTGCACGAAGTGGGCGCCCTTCAGCGCCGACTCGCGGAACAGGATGCCGTCGTTCGCCACGATCCCGACCGGGATCCCGTGGATGTGCGCGAAACCGGTCACCAGGGTCTCGCCGTAGAGCGGCTTGAAGTCGTGGAACC
The DNA here is from genome assembly GCA_040904745.1 of Nitriliruptoraceae bacterium. GTDB lineage: Bacteria > Actinomycetota > Nitriliruptoria > Nitriliruptorales > Nitriliruptoraceae > T1Sed10-7. The sequence continues at coordinate 10,435 of JBBDSW010000127.1, read as the reverse complement.
GGGAGGCGTCCACGATGCGCGCGATCACCTCGCGGACCGGATAGGGCTGGCGGACGTCCTTCGGCAGGATCCCGTACAGCTCCTCGGGATCGTGGGCCGGCGGTTCCGGCTCTTGGAGCTCGAGATCCAGCGCGCCGCGTCCGTCGAGCCCGGTGTCGATCGCGGTCGCGTGCCGCGGCAGGGTGGCCACGGCGTCGCGCGCGAGCGCCAAGGCGTGTGCGTCGTCGACGGCGAGGTGGTCGACGACCCCGGAGGTACGTGCGTGCAGTTCTCCGCCGCCGAGGTCCTCGGCGGTGACCTCCTCGCCGGTGGCCGCCTTCACCAGTGGCGGGCCTCCCAGGAAGATCGTCCCCTGGTCGCGGACGATGATGGATTCGTCGCTCATCGCCGGCACGTAGGCGCCCCCGGCCGTGCACGAGCCGAGCACCACCGCGATCTGTCCGCACCCGAGCGCCGACAGCTGCGCCTGGTTGCGGAAGATGCGCCCGAAATGGTCCCGGTCGGGGAAGACCTCGTCCTGCAACGGTAGGTAGGCCCCGCCGGAGTCGACGAGGTAGACGCAGGGGAGGTGGTTCTCGCGGGCGATGTCCTGGGCCCGGACGTGCTTCTTGACGGTGAGGGGGAAGTAGGTCCCCCCCTTGACGGTGGCGTCGTTCGCCACGACCACCACGGGTCGTCCGGCCACGCGGCCGATACCCGTGATCAGGCCAGCGCCGGGTGCCTCGTCGTCGTAGAGGCCGTGTGCGGCGAGCGCGGAGAGCTCCAGGAACGGGCTCCCCGGGTCGAGCAGGGCCTCCACCCGCTGGCGGGGGAGGAGCTTGCCGCGGGCGACGTGACGCTCCCGTGCCGTCTCGGGTCCCCCTGCGGCGGCCTTCGCGAGCGCGGCTCGCAGTGCATCCCGCAAGGCGAGGTGGTGCCGCCGGTTGGCCTGGTGGGCCTCCGAGTGCGGGTCGACGGTGGTCGTCAGGATCGGCATGGGGGCGATGCTAGGCCCCGCGTCCGCCCGCTCGGAGGAGGCGTGCCTGGAAGGATCAACCGGTGAGACGTTCCTTGACGAGCGCGGAGACCCGGCTGCCATCGGCACGACCGGCGATCTCGGCCATCGCCGCCTTCATGACCTGGCCCATCGCCTGCGGGCCGGACGCACCCTGCTCGGCGATCACACGATCGACGATGTCGGCGATCTCCTCGTCGGAGAGCTGGGCGGGCAGGTACTCCTCGTAGATCGCGGCCTCCGCCTCCTCGGCGGCGGCACTCTCCTCGCGTCCCGCTCCCGCGAACGCGCTCGCGGCTTCGCGACGACGCTTGACCTCGGTGGCGAGCACCTTGTGCACCACCTCGTCATCGAGGCGGCCCTGGGGGCTCAGTCCAGCCTCCACAGCACGGTTCTTGAGGGCGGCGACCACCATCCGCAGGGCCGAGGTCCTGGGCTTGTCCCGAGCCTTCATGGCCGTATGGAGGTCGGATTCGATGCGATCATGCAGGTTCACGGTCGGTCCCGATCGGTGCGTGCAACTCGAACTGGTCGGCGACGTCGCCGGCGACCGGTACGAATCTACTGGCCGTGGCTGCCTCGGAGAGCGAGAACCGCCCTCCCCGGCGGGGGGAGGGCGGTCCAGGTTGCGTGCTCGTGGGAACGTGCTCAGCGCTACTCGCTGACCGCGTCGGCGATCGTGTCAGCGCTCTTGCGCGCAGACGTCGCGGCAGCCTTGACCTGTGACGTGGCCGTCTTGGCCTGCTCGCCGGCTGCTTCTGCGGCCACGTCGCCGGTGCGGCGGACGGAGGTGATCGCCGCCTTGACCTGGGACCGGGTAGCCGCGGTCTGATCGAGGATCCGCGCCACGCGCTCGTCCTCCCGCACCTCCTCGATGACGTGGCGGCCACGGTCGGCGCGGGTGACGACCTCGCGCTCGAGGGAGCTGAGCGCGCGCTCGGTGTCCGCGGTCACACGCTTGCGGAGCTTCTCGAACCTGGAGCTGAGCTTGGCCGGAGCTTCGGACCCGAGGGAACGGAACCGTTGCGGTGCGTCCTCGCCGACCTTCTCGAGTTCCGAGCGCAGCGCGGTCATGCGGGTGGGGAGCTCCCGGGCGCGATCGACGACGTCGGAGGCGACAGCCGCGGCCGCGTAGCCGACGACCTCGAGGACCTCACGCGGCTCGCGTTCGGACAGCCGGGGAGTCGGCGGCGGGGTCGCTCTCTTCGGTGCCGACTTCTTGGCAGCCGTCCGCTTGGCTGCGGTCTTCTTCGCGGTCGTCTTGGCGGTCGCCTTCTTCGGGGCGGATTTCTTGGTGGCGGTCTTCTTCGCCGTGGTCTTCGCGGTGGCGGTCTCAGCCATCGTGGTCCTCCTTGACGGGAGCGGGTGGGAGCGGTGTGGTCTCTGGCCTGGCGGTGTGGCCGTGCTGAGGCACCGGCGAACGGGCCGTGCAAGATAGAGTAAGCGCAAGGTGCTAACTCTGGCAAGCATTCGCGTTCGCCGGGTACCTCATGGGGCCCCGATGCGCGCACGACGCGCGCCAGGCCGACCCGCGGCGGGTCGTGTCTCAGCCTTCGAGCGCCCGGCGATGCATGGCGAGTTCCGCTTCGAGCACCGAGAGGACCGGCCCGAGCCGCAGGTCGAAGGCGCGACGGGCGAGCGAGAGCATGTGCTGCCACCAGTCCGGCTCACTGGCACGAAGTTCAGCGGGGACGAGGACGTCCACCACGGCGCCGATCGGGCGTTCTTCGCTCGCGACCCCGACCACCTGGTACCCCGCCGCCCACAGGCGTGTGGGATCCGCCGGCACGAGGTCTGGATGCCCGAGTGTCACGGTGACGGTCACCCCGCCGGGCACGCGCGGCAGCGTCTCCGCCCACGTTCGATCCTCCGCGGGCAGCCGCAGGAGCACGGCGCCTTCGGCGACGGTGGGGGAAGGAGGGACCACGCGGACCTCAGGGACGGGAACGAGCCTGGACATCGTCGCAGCCGTCGCCCGTCGAGTCACGCACCCTGGTCCGCCTCGTACGCTGCGAGCCTTCCGATCCGCAACCCACCGTCGGGCAGGCCTCCTCGTGCCACATCTCACCGCCGTCGCTCGCCACCTCACACCCTGATGCGCATCGGGCTGTTGGGCGCGTCCGGCACCGTCGGCATGGCGATCAGCCGCGAGTTGGCCGCCCTGGGCATGCCCTGGCAGGGGGTCGGTGGTGCGGTGGATCCGGGGTCCCTGTCCCGTGACGAGTGGGTCCTGGTGGCCGCGACGGGCGGGGGCGTGCCCGAGACGCGCGATCACCTCCGGCGTGCGGTGGAGGCCGGCGTGGACGTGATCGACGTCGATCGGGATCCGGGCCATCTGCACTGGCTCCACGCCGAGCTCGGATCGCGAGCGGCCGGCCGCGGAGCGCGGATCGTGGCCGGCGCCGGCCTCCGGTGGGCCCTCGGGGACGTCCTCGCCGCCGAAGCCGGGGTCACCGTCGATGGCGCGGATGCGGTGCACGTCGCCTACACCAGCGGTAGGCGGACCGCTACCGCGAGGCGAGGAACCCCTGGCGAGCGCCGTGCCTGGCTGGCCGGTCTCGGGCGACCGGCGACCGCGCTCGTCGATGGCCGATGGGTCGACGAACTGCCCGGGGAAGCGCGCCGACTCGCGTGGTTCCCGCGACCCGTCGGGCCATCACACGCCGCCGCGGTGCCGGGTGGTGAGTGTGTCACCGTGCCACGGCACCTGCCGGGGGTGCAGACGGTCCGCACCTACGAGGCCGTCACCGCTTGGCGCGCCGAGCTCCTCCAAGCCACGGCGAACCTGGCGCGGACCGAGTGGGGTCGACGCTGGCTCGCAGGCCGCGTCTCCACGGCGTCACGCTCCCCGTCGGCGGCGGCGTTGGCCGCGACCCGTTGGGGTTGCGTCGCCGAGGTGGCCGGGACGGCGACGGTGGGTCGGGCATGGGCGTACGGGCACGACCCGGTGCGCCTCACCGCGGCGATCGCCGTGGTCCTGGCTCGGTGTCTCGGGGCCATCCCCGACCGCGTGCTGCCGGGCGGAGCCCTGGCTCCCGCCGAGGTGATCCCCCCCCGCGCGATGCTCGACGAACTCGCCGAGCGCACCGACCTCCGGTGGTCACGGACGACCGTGGAGCTCCCGGCCGAGGCGCGTGGACGGTGACCCCCTGGTCGTCTGCTGGGGCGGTTCGGCACCTCCGTCGACTACGGTCGCAGCTCACAGGGAACGGCAAGGTTGACCCCGATCAGCGAGGAGCGCACCGTGGCCAGGAACAAGGGACCGTCGGAGCGTGGCGAGGTGGCCGAGAAGGCGGCGGAGCTCGGCCAACGTGCCACTGTTGCGGGCTCCGAGCTCGCCGAGCGAGCGCGGGTGCGTGGTGCCGACCTCGCTGAACGGGCTGGCCCCGCCAGCGCGCAGCTGCTGGAACGCGCACGGCAAGGTGGTGCGGAGTTCGCGGAGCGCGCGGGCCCGGCTGGGGCCGAGCTGTTGGAGCGGGCCGAGAAGGCCCGGGGGGAGCTCTCCGACCGGTGGCATGAGCTGGAGGAGGAGCTGCCGGTCGACACCGAGAAGGTCGGCCTGCACGTCCAGCGTGGCTTCTGGCAGGGCGCCCAGGTGGTGCTCGCGGGGTTGCTGGTGCTCCCGAAGCTGCTGGTGCGCCTCCTCGGCGGCCTCGGGGCACTCACCGACGACGTGGCCAAGCGCGGCGTCGACGTCGGAGAGCGGGCTCGCGAGGCAGCGGCCGTCGTCCCTCCCTCCCGGCGTGAGCGTCGTCGACGGGCGCTCCGTACGACCGCCTGGGGTGGCTTCGGTTTCGGTATCGGGTTGGGGCTCGGATGGATCCTCGGACGGCGTGAGCGCCCCGTCGTGACCTACGAACCGACGGACCTCGGCGAGCACCTGCGGACCGCGGAGGATGCCGACGCGGACGTGGCTGCCGGGGACGCCGAGGTGGCGATCACGGACGAGGAGCCCGGCGGGTCCACGACGTGAGCGACGGGCTGCTCGGAGACGAGCAGCTCACCGGCGAGGTCATCGGCACGTACTTCTCCGACCCGGCGTCCGGGTTCGGCGTCATCGAACTCGAGACCGGGTCCGGCGAGGGTGTTCGCTGCGCCGGGCCGCTCGCGGGGCTGATCGAGGGCGATGCGATCCGCGTCGAGGGCCGTTGGACGACCCATCCCCGCCACGGTCCGACCTTCGAGGTCCTCCTCTACGAGCAGGTCGTTCCGAGCACGGTCGCCGGCCTCCGCGCGTTCCTCGAGGCGGACCGGTTCGAGGTCGTCCCGCCCGAGACTCGCCAGCGCGTGCTGACCACCTTCGGCGCCGCGACGGGTCGGGTGCTCGACCGGGAGCCGGACCGCCTGGTCACCGAGGCCGGCCTCGCGCCCGAGGACGCCGAGGAGCTCCAGCGAGCCTGGCGCAGTGGTCGCGCGCTGGCCGACCTCCACCGTCTCGTGGAGCCGGTGCGGTGGCCGGTCGATGTCGTGCGCAGCGTCCACGCCCGCTTCGGTGCGCAGGCGGTCGAGCTCGCCGAGGAGGATCCGTACGCCCTGCTCGATGCCGAGCGGGCCCGCTTCGCCCACGTCGACGCGCTCGCTCGACACCTCGGGATCGGCCCCACGGATCCGCGCCGCCTGACCGCGGGTGCGCAGGCGGCGGTGACCGCCGCCCGTCGTCGCGATGGTCATGAGCACCTGCGGCGCGCCGAGTGCGTCGCCGCCGCCGCGCACCTGCTGGGCGTCGACCGGGTCCTGGCGGTCGATGGTGTCGACCGTGCGGTGGCCGGTGGAGCGCTGGTCCAGGAGGATCTCGCGGGGGAGACGATCGTCACGACCCCGACGGCCCAGCGGACCGAGCAGCGACTGGCCCAGGATCTCGCCGCGCTACTGGCGACCGATCGGTCCCGCCTCGCCTCGCGCGCGGCGCTCGTGCCTCCGGGGGAGGAGCTCACAGAAGGGCAGCGCGCGGCCGTGCGCACCGCTTTCGGTGCCGCCGTCTCGGTCCTGACCGGGGGGCCGGGGACGGGCAAGACCCGCACCGTCGAGGAGGTCGTCCTCGCCGCAGAGGCCGAGGACCTGACGGTCGCGCTATGTGCTCCCACCGGCCGGGCGGCCAAGCGCATCGAGGAACTGGTCGGTCGACCCGCATCCACCATCCACCGGTTGCTGGAGGCACGACCGGATGGCGGAGGAGGCTTCACGTTCCGGTACGGACGCGACGAGCGGCTGCCCTTCGACCTGGTCGTCGTGGACGAGGTGTCGATGTGTGACACGTGGCTGGCATCCCGGCTCGTCGCCTCCATCGATGACGGCGCGCACCTGCTCCTGGTCGGCGATGCGGACCAGCTTCCCTCGGTCGGGCCGGGAGACGTGCTCCGAGACATCGTGCGCTCCGAGGTCGTACCGGTGACGGCCTTGACGGAGATCCATCGGCAGGCAGCCGGGAGCCGGATCGTCGGACTCGCACGCGAGATCCTGAGTGGGACGGTCGATGATCTCGCCGCGATCGACGGGGACGTGTTCCTCGCCGAGGAACGGGATCGGCGCCGCCTCGTCCCGCGGGTCGTGCAGGCCGTGGCCGAGCGAGTTCCCGAGTACTTCGACGTCGACACCCGTGATGTCCAGGTGCTCGCTCCGATCTACCGCGGGGTGGCTGGCGTCGATGCGCTGAACGATGCGCTGGGTGCGGCCCTGAACCCGCCGGGGGACCGGCCGGAGGTCGCCGGCTTCCGGGTGGGAGACCGGGTGCTGCAGACCCGTAACGACCCGATCCTGGACGTCGCGAACGGCGACGTGGGGACGGTGGTCGACCTGGACAGCCGGATGGGTCAGCTGCGGGTCGGTTTCCCGCGGGGCGAGGTCACCCTGGCCCGGGCCGATGCCCGCAACCTCGCGCCCGCATGGGCGGTGACCGTGCACAAGGCCCAGGGCGGCGAGTGGCCGGTGGTCGTGCTGGTGCTCGACGCCTCGCATCGCAGCATGCTGTGGCGCAACCTCGTCTACACGGCCGTCACCCGCGCCCGTCGTGCGTTGATCATCGTCGGCCAGGTGGAGGCGCTGCGCGCCGCTGCCCGGCAGGACCGGCCCCGTGATCGTCGGACCGGTCTCGCACAGCGGCTCGTGCGGGCAGCCGCCGGCGGTTCTGGTTGACGGAGCCCGCTCAGGGCGCGTCGGCCTGCTCGCCGGCGACACGGGTGATCAACGGGCGCCACTCCGGGAGCAGCCGGAGGAGCGTCGTGGTCCGGACCCCGTCCGCGAGCAGGCGCCTGACGACGTGTTCCCGGTGCTGCCGAGGGTCGACCAGCACCTCCCCGCCACAGGGGGTCGGGATGGCCACTGCGCGGGACTCGGTCTCGACCGTCACGTCCGTCCTGCCTCTGATGTCCGCGTGACGGCTGGCCGCCGTCGCCCACCGCGAACTCGTGACCCAGACATCGGCATCCACGCTCGTCGGCTTGATAGGCGGAGGCCAAGCCCGGCGAGGTGATCGGGGACAGGGCGGGCCCTCGGGAGCCCGGCTAGCGTCGCCCCATGGCTGAGCTCCTCCGATCGGCGGGGATCACCTTCACCGTCTACGGCGACGACGCGGGCGTTGAGCGCACCTTCCCTATGGACCTCCTCCCGCGGATCATCCCGGCGGCGGAGTGGGCACACGTCGAAGCGGGCGTGATCCAGCGCGAGGCGTTCGGGATCCCGGTACCCCACGCGGGGCGCTGCCTGGTCTCCGGCGTCGACATCGTCCGCGACGAGGACGGTCGCTACGTCGTCCTCGAGGACAGCCTGCGCGACCCGTCCGGGATCTCCTACGTGCTCGAGAACCGGGCCGCCATGACCCGGGTGCTGCCGCTCGCCTTCGCTGAGCAGCGCGTCCGTCCGGTCGACCACTACGGGCCGGTCCTGCTGCAGGCGCTGCAGGAGGTCGCGCCACCGGCCGCCGGTGAGCATCCGAGAGCGGTGGTGTTGACCCCGGGCGTCCACAACAGCGCGTACTTCGAACACGTCTTCCTCACCCGTCAGATGGGTATCGACGAGGTCGAGGTGGAGACCCACGCGTGGGTGGAAGCGGCGATCGCGGGCTGGGGATGGCTCGCGCTCGACCCCACCAACGCCCAAGCCGTCAGCGAACGCCACGTGTCGATCGGTCGGGGGCGTGACTACGACGACGTCCCACCGTTCCGTGGGGTGTTCATCGGGGACCAGCGTCACGAGTTGGACGTCTCGGTGACCATGCGTCGGCTCGCGTTCGCTCCGCTCGGCGATGCACGGCTGGGCCAGGGGGCACAGCAGCAGTGATCCGGGTGGTGCTCCCGGCGCGCACGAGTGAGGACCCCGAGAACGTAGCGGGCGGCGTGCCCGGCATCGGCCCGGATGGAGGGGCCGGCTTTTCGGTCCGTCGGGGTCCTCGACCGGCCGGGGCTCGTGCTCCCGTCGAACGACGGTGCGAGCGGTCCGAACAATGCCCGATCCGGTCCGTCACCGCGCCACGGTGCCGCGAGCGCGTCCGACGCCCGGTGCCCGCACCGTTCGCGGATCCTCCGGGGTCGCGCAAACCTGGACACCGCGCCCCCATCGGGGCGCTGGGTGCTGATCGCGACGGCACCTGAAGCCGCGTCGGTCGGTGACCCTTCGAGCATAGACGCCGGTGGGATCCGCGTCACCGGCGGGTGCGCCCCGCGGGGTCCGATACCGGGGCACGGGCGGGGGGCGCGCGCAGCCGGGACGGACGGGTTTGCCCCGCTGGTCCTCGGCCCGTACGCTTTTCTCAACCTCGATGTTGAGGAATCAAGGCGCACCTCCGCAGCCTAGCGGCGAGGAGCACCACCGATGTCCATGACCACGGCAGTCGATCTCGCGAGGCCTGACGGCCGTGCGCGGTCGCTCGTGTCCCTGCTCGGAGAGCAGCGGGCGGCCATCGTGGAGCATCTGCGACGCAACGGGGACGCGAGCGTGGCCGAGTTGGCCACCCACCTGCAGATCAGCGAGGTCGCGGTGCGGCGTCACCTCGGCGTCCTCGCGGAGGATGACCTCGTCACCTCGCAGACGGTCGCTGGCTCCCGTGGACGTCCGGCGGCGCGGTACCGTCTCACCGAGGCGGCCACCCCGCTGTTCCCCCAGAGCTACGACCGGTTCGCGAACGAGGTCCTGGACTTCCTCGACGCCCAACACGGCCGTGAGGGGCTGCTCGCCTTCCTGCGCTGGCGCCTCCAACGCGAGGTGGACGGGCTCAAGGAAGCGGTCACGGCCGAGGACCTCCAGACCCGTCTGCAACAGCTGGCGGATGCCCTGTCGGCCAGCGGCTTCGACGCTTCGGTGTCGGAGGACGGGGAGAGCTTCATCCTGGTGCAGGATCACTGCGCCATCTACGACGTCGCCAAGGATCACCCGGAGGTGTGTGCGTACGAAGCTGCCACCTTCTCCCAGGTGCTCGGTGGCGACGTCCAACTGTCGCGCCGGGAGACGCTGGCGGGTGGTGCATCCGCTTGCGTGTGCACGGTCCGGCCGTGTGGATCCGGCGAACAGAGCAGCACCCAGGAGCATGACGCCGACGCCCCGACGGGGCGCGGCGACGAGTACACCGATGGATCCGGTTCGCGATCGAGCCATCCCGATGTGCACGCTGTCGACGTCCCGGCGGGACGAGGAGACGAACTGTGAGTCAGACCGAGATCGACCTTCCGGTCAGCGACGCCCGCAAGAACCAGCAAGCGGTCGCTCAGGACCTCGCCGAGTACAAGTTCGGCTGGTCCGACCGTGACGACGGGTACGCCTTCACGTCCGGCCGCGGGCTGACGGCCGAGGGTGTCGCGGCCATCAGCGAGCGCAAGAACGAACCCGCCTGGATGCGTGACCTGCGTCTGCGTGCGTTCAAGGCCTACCAGCGCCGCCCGATGCCCAACTGGGGTGCGGATCTGTCCGGCATCCACTTCGACGACATCTTCTACTACGTGGAGGCGTCCGAGAAGCAGGCCAACTCCTGGGATGAGCTTCCCCCGGAGATCCTCGAGACCTACGAGAAGCTCGGCATCCCCCAGGCCGAGCGTGAGCGGCTGATCGCCGGGGTGGCGGCCCAGTACGAGTCCACCGTGCTCTACCACAAGGTGCGCGAGGATCTCGAGGACCAGGGGGTCATCTTCCTGGACACCGACACCGCCCTCCAGGAGTACGAGGACCTGTTCCGCGAGCACTTCGCCACGATCATCCCGCCCAACGACAACAAGTTCGCGGCCCTGAACACCGCGGTGTGGTCCGGGGGGTCGTTCATCTACATCCCCGAGGGCGTCGAGGTCGACATCCCGCTCCAGGCCTACTTCCGCATCAACAAGCAGAACATGGGCCAGTTCGAGCGCACGCTGATCATCGCCGAGCCCGGCAGCTACGTGCACTACGTCGAGGGCTGCACCGCGCCGATCTACAGCTCCGACTCGCTGCACTCGGCCGTGGTCGAGATCATCGTCAAGG
>JBBDSW010000126.1:0-28668 GCA_040904745.1 Nitriliruptoraceae bacterium | reverse complement strand
CGCCGTCGAGTACTTCGTCTCCTACTACGACTACTACCAGCCCGAGGCCTACATCGCCTCCAGCGACACCTACATCGAGAAGGACTCGTCGATCAACGACGAGATCGATCGGCTCCGGCACCGCGCCACGATGGCGCTCCTCTCCCGCCGGGACGTGGTCGTCGTGGCGTCGGTGTCCTGTATCTACGGTCTCGGGTCACCGTTCCAGTACACCGACCACGTGCTGGTGCTGCGCGCGGGGGAGGAGGCCGGGCTCGACGCGTCGATCCGGAAGCTGGTGGCGCTGCACTACAGCCGCAACGACCTCAACCTCGTGCGGGGCACCTTCCGCGTGCGTGGTGACACGCTCGAGGTGTTCCCGGCGGACGACGACCGGGCCCTGAGGGTGGAGTTCTTCGGCGACGAGGTGGAACGGATCACCCGCGTCGACACGCTGACCGGGGAGGTCGGCAACCCGGTCTCCAGCGCCATGGTGTTCCCGGCCTCGCACTACGTCTCGTCGCAGGAGGCGCTCGAGCGAGCCCTGGTCACCATCTCAGAGGAACTCGAGGAACGCCTGGCCACCTACCGCTCCGAGGGCAAGCTCCTGGAGGCACAGCGCCTCGAGATGCGGACCAACCACGACCTCGAGATGATCCGGGAGGTCGGTTCCTGCAACGGCATCGAGAACTACTCGCGGCACTTCGACGGCCGGGCTCCGGGGGAGGCGCCCTACACCCTGCTCGACTACTTCCCGGACGACTTCGTGGTCTTCCTCGACGAGTCGCACGTGACGGTGCCGCAGATCGGGGGGATGTACGAGGGCGACCGCTCCCGCAAGGACAACCTGATCGAGCACGGCTTCCGGCTCCCGTCCGCGCGCGACAACCGCCCGTTGACCTTCGACGAGTTCCTCGAGCGGGTCGGGCAGCGCCTGTTCGTCTCCGCGACCCCAGGACCCTACGAACGGCGGGAGTCCGACAGCGTCGCCGAGCAGATCATCCGGCCGACGGGGCTGGTGGACCCCAAGGTGGTCGTCAAGCCGACGACCGGCCAGATCGACGATCTGATGGAGCAGGTACGGCAACGCACCGAGGCCGGTCAGCGGGTGCTCGTCACGACCCTGACGAAGAAGATGGCCGAGGACCTCACCGACTACCTCGTCGAGAACGGCATCCGGGTCCGCTACCTCCACTCCGACATCAACACGGTCGAGCGGGTCGAGATCCTCAGGAGCCTGCGGATCGGGGACTTCGACGTCCTCGTCGGGATCAACCTCCTGCGTGAGGGTCTCGACCTCCCCGAGGTGTCCCTCGTCGCGATCCTCGATGCGGACAAGGAGGGCTTCCTACGCTCCTCGACGTCGTTGATCCAGACCATCGGTCGTGCCGCGCGCAACGTCGACGGCGAGGTGGTGATGTACGCCGATCACGTCACGGACTCGATGCGCGCCGCCCTCGAGGAGACGGAACGTCGGCGTGACAAGCAGCTCGCGCACAACCGCGAGCATCACATCGATCCGCAGACGATCCGCAAGCGCGTCGGGGACATCATCGCCGCGGTGCGAGCCGAGGAGCTCGGGGAGGACTACCAGCCGACGGAGGCCCCCAGCCGGTCGGCAGGTGACGTGGCCGCGGTGGAGGAGCTGCCCCAGGAGGAGCTCACGGCGCTGATCCAACGGCTCGAGGAGGAGATGCAGGAGGCCGCCGCTGATCTGCGGTTCGAGTACGCGGCCCGGCTGCGCGACGAGGTCGGGGAGCTCAAGAAGGAGCTCGCCGGGATGCGTGCCGCGGGTGTGTGAAGGGTCGCGCCCGCGCGACTCCCGACTCCTCCGGTAGGTGGTGTCCAAGCTCCTCCCCGAGGAGGACGCCTGGCCCTGGCTCCCGCGCGTAGCGTCGGCGTGGATGGTGACGGCCGTCGACCCCTGCGACGGGCCCGTCCCTGAAGCGACCGGAGGAAGCTCAGATGGAGGCGGTGCTGCGCTGCGAGGGCCTGCGCAAGGCGTTCGGCGCGATCCAGGCCGTCGACGAGGTGGGCTTCACCATCGCCGAGGGGGAGACCTACGGCCTGTTGGGTCCCAACGGTGCCGGGAAGACCACCTCGATCTCGATGATCGCCGGGCTGCTCAGACCGGATGCCGGACGGATCCACGTGGCTGGCGAGCTGATGACCCCACGCGCCGTCGGCGCGAAGGCGGCGGTCGGACTGGTACCGCAGGACCTGGCCATCTACCCGGACCTGACGGCCCGAGAGAACCTGCACTTCTTCGGCCGGCTCCAGAGCATGTCCCGCAGCGCCGTACGCCGCCGAGCCGAGGAGGTCCTCGAGGTCATCGGCTTGACCGACCGTGCCGACGATCGCGCCAGTGGCTTCTCCGGGGGGATGAAGCGGCGGCTGAACATCGGGATCGGCCTGCTGCACCGACCGCAGCTCTTGATCCTGGACGAACCGACGGTCGGTGTCGATCCGCAGTCGCGCAACGCGATCCTCGGGTCGGTCGAGACCTTGGCCGACGAAGGGCTCGCCGTCCTCTACACGACCCATTACATGGAGGAGGCGGAGCGGCTCTGCGATCGGATCGCGATCGTCGACCAGGGCCGGATCGTGGCCGAGGGGACCCGTCGCGATCTGATCGCCCGCGTCGCGGAGCGTGACCTGGTGCGACTCCACGTCACCGGGGATGCCGCCGAGGCTGCGGCGGCGTGCGAACAGCTGCCGGCGGTCACCTCGGTCGACGCCGAAGGCGACGAGGTGGTGTGCCTCGTCGACGGCGCGGCGGCTGCCCTGCCGAGCCTGTTGGCTGCCGTGGCAGCGACGGGCGCCACGGTCGCGGGCGTGGAGGTACGAGGTGCCGATCTCGAGGACGTGTTCCTCGAGCTCACCGGCCGTGCGCTCAGGGACTGAGATGCTCAGCGCGGCGGTCATGATCCTGGGCAAGGACCTGCGGTTGCGGTTGCGCGACCGGAGCGTGTGGCTGTTCGCACTCGTGGTCCCGTTGGGGCTCACCTTCCTGTTCTCCTCGATCTTCCCCGAGACCGAGGCGATCGGGCTCCGTGCCGGGGTCGTGGATCTCGATGGTGGGCAGGCGGCCGCCGGGTTCGTCGACGGGGTGCTCCCCACCCTGATCGACGAGGGCATCGTCACCGAGGTGCAGCTCGGCGACCTGGAGGACGCACGGGAGCGGGTGCGCGCCGGCGACGTCGGTGCGGTATGGATCTTCCCGGCCGGGTTCTCCGACGCGGTGGTCTCCGAAAGCGACGCCCGTATCGAGGTGCTCGTCTCCGCCGGCCAGGCGGTGCCGGGGGAACTCGCCCGCCAGGTCGCGGACGCCTACGCCCGGCGGATCGAGCAGATCGGACTCGCTCTGGCCGTGCACGGCGAGGTCACGGGTGGTCCCGTGGATCCGGTCCTGATGGAGGCCGTGGCGAACGCGGCGGGCCGCCAGGAAGCGTTGATCACCATCGCAGACCAGGCCGCCGTGGGGGGCGAACCGCTCGATGCGGTCAGCTACCTGGCAGCCGGGATGGCGGCCTTCTTCGTGTTCTTCGTCGTCCAGTTCGGCATCACCGGGTTGCTCGAGGAACGGTCGCTCGGGACCCTGCCACGCCTGCTGGCCGCACCGATCCCGCCCGGCGCGATCCAGCTCGGGAAGCTCCTGGTGGCCTTCGTGCTCGGGCTGGCGTCGATGACGGTGCTCGCGCTCGCTTCCAGCTGGCTCCTCGGCGCGCGGTGGGGACCGGCAGCTGGGGTCGCCATCCTGATCGTCGCACTCGTGGTCGCCGCCCTGGGGGTCATGTCGCTGGTGGCCGTGTTCGCGCGCACCGCCGAGCAGGCGGGCAACTACCAATCGATCGTCGCGATCGTCCTCGGGATGTCGGGGGGCGTGTTCTTCCCGCTGCCCGACGACTCCGGTCCGCTGCGGCTCCTGACGACCTCGTCCCCCCACGGGTGGTTCCTCCGAGGGATGAACGAGCTCTCGACGAGCGGCTCATGGTCGGTGGCGCTTCCGGCTGCCGGAGCGATCCTCCTGTTCGCCCTGGCGGCGGCGCTCCCGGCCGTGATGATCCAACGCAGGAGGTCGGCGTGGTGAAGGTCCTGACGCTGGTCGGTGTCGAGCTCAGGCGGTTCCTGCGCGACCGTTCGAACCTGTTCTTCGTGTTCCTGTTCCCGTTGCTGCTGGTCGTGTTCATCGGCGCGCAGTTCGGTGGTGAGCCGACCACGGATCTCGGTCTGGTCGCCGCCGAGGACGACCAGCAGGCCGCCGAGGTGCGTGACGCGCTCGACACGCTGTCCGGCGTCCAGGTCGTCGACTACCGAGGCCGGGCGGCCCTCGAGGACGACGTGGAGCGTGGCCTCGTCCCCGGTGGGTTGGTGCTGCCGGTGGGTTTCGGCGAGGCCGTACGGGCGGTGGAGCCGGTCGAGGTGACCTTCGTGGGCCGCCCCGATGCCACCTCGGCGTCCCTGCAGACGCTGGTCGCCTCCGTGCTGGCCGAGCAGGAGCAGCCGGGTGCAGCCGCGATGCTCCTGGCCGAGGGGCGGGAGGCGACCGGGGACACCGGAGCGGAGCCCGCGGCCCTGCGCGAGCGTGCCCTCGCCCTCGGTGACCACACGGCCAGCATCGAGGTGTCGGCGACCACGCTCGGCACGGATGAGCTCGCCGAGGAGTTCGGCGGGCTCGGGCAGTTCGATCTGGGCGCATCCAGTCAGGTGTTCCTCTTCACCTTCCTCACCTCGCTGGCGGGCAGCGCCGCGCTGATCCAGACGCGGCAGAACGGCGTCGCCCGCCGGATGCTGTCCACCCCGACCTCATCGTGGACCATCCTCACGGGTATCGCCGGCGGCCGCCTCGCGGTCGCGCTGTTCCAGGCCGGCTACATCGTCGCCGCCACCCGACTGCTCTTCGACGTCAACTGGGGGGATCCGCTGGCCACCACGGCGGTGATCGTGCTGTTCGCGGTCACGGCTGCCGCAGCGGGCATGCTGGTCGGCTCGGTGTTCTCCAACGACAGTCAGGCCTCCGGTGCCGGCGTGGGCCTCGGTCTGGGGATGGCGGCACTCGGCGGCTCGATGGTCCCGATCGAGCTCTATCCACCGGTGATGGCCCGCCTCGCGCACATCACACCCCACGCCTGGGCGAACGAGGCCATGGCCGAGCTCGTACGGCGGGACGGCACCATCACCGACATCGTCCCCCAGTTGACGGCGCTCGGCGCCTTCGCTGCGGTCCTCCTCGCCCTCGGCGCCTGGGCGCTACAGCGGTCGTTGTCGCGATGATCGTCCACGGACACCGGTCCGTCCGACCACGTCGCTAGGCTCGCGACGGGCATCGCCCTGCCCCCACCTGTTCAAGGACCTCACCCGTGACCGCGCTGCTCTCCACGATCCATGAATGGCTCGGCTACCTCGTCTCCATCTTCGTGCTCTTCAGCGCCCTCCTCGCGTTCCGGAAGGCCAAGGACGCTGCGGAGTTCCAGGCCGCGCCGTACGCACTCGCCATGGTCCTGCTCGACGTCCAGGTCACGATCGGGTTGATCCAGTACGCCGTCAGCAGCGGTTGGGACGCGCGCCCGGAGATCGCCTACCTGCATCCGGTGCTGGCGCTCCTGGCCCTCGGTGTCGGGCATGCGCTACTCGGCCGGGCCCGCCGGACGCAGATGGCGGTCGACGCCCACCGCATGGCCGGTCGTGGCCTGGTGCTGGCACTCGTCTTCGTCCTGCTCGCGATCGGCGTGGCGAGCGCACCCGCCTTCCTCTGAGGTTCCCCGTCACGAGACGGAGGCGCTCCGTCACCAGCCGCGCGATCGCCACTCGGCGAGGTGGGGACGTTCGGCGCCGAGCGTGGTGTCGTCGCCATGCCCCGGATAGACCCACGTGTCGTCCGAGAGCCGCCCGAAGATCCGCTCCTCCAGGCCGTCCATGATCCGTTCGTGGTCCGCGGCGGTCTCGGTCTTCCCGTGACCGCCGGGGAACAGGGTGTCGCCGCTGAAGAGGTGCTGCCGCTCCGCGCCCTGGACCAGGAACAACAACGAACCCGGCGTGTGGCCCGGGACGTGGAGGACCTCGACCGCGAGGTCGCCGACGGGCAGCGCCTCCCCGCCTGGGAGCTCGCGGTCGGGTGGATGGGGGAACAGCGGCGTATCTGCCGGGTGTCCCCAGATCTCGATCCCTCGTTCCCGCACACCGTCCCAGGCGCGGACGTGGTCGAAGTGACCGTGTGTCTGGACCGCGGCGACCGGGATGGTGCCCACCAGGGCTTCCAGCAGGCGATCGGCATGGTCGGCGACGTCGATCAGCAGAGCTTCCGCGGTCCGCGCGCAGCGGACGACGTAGACGTTGTTGTCCATGTCGCCGACCGACAGCTTGCGGATATGGACGCCCCCGTCGGTGCGGTCACGCCACGGTCCATCCGGCTCGACGTGCCCGTCGTAGTCGGCGGGGGTCTGATCTGCCTCGGTCACCACGCTCCTCCTGCGGTCGTGTGCGATGCGTCGTCTACTCCCCGCCGCGGATGCCTTCGGGGGTGAGCTCGTTGCCGGATCGCTCCCCGCGTGCGTAGGCGGTGGCGTTCCCCAGGGTCGTCTCCGCGATGTTGGCCATCGCCTCCGCGGTGAAGAACGCCTGATGGGCGGTGATGAGGACGTTCGGGAACGTGAGCAGGCGCGAGAAGACGTCGTCGGTGATCACCTGGTCGGACAGGTCCTCGAAGAAGAGGTCGCCCTCCTCCTCGTAGACGTCCAGCGCGAGGTTGCCGATCGTGCCGTCCTTCAGGCTCTCGATGGCCGCCCGGGTGTCGATGAGCGGCCCCCGAGAGGTGTTGACGATCATCACGCCCCGCTTCATCTTGCTCAGCGCCTCGGCATCGATCAGGTGGTGGGTCTCCGGTGTCAGCGGGCAGTGGAGCGTGATGATGTCGCACTCGGCGAACAGCGTGTCCAGATCCTCGTAGCGCACCCCGTAGTCGCGTACCTCGTCGTTCGGATAGGGGTCGTAGGCCCGGAGCGAGCAGCCGAACCCGCGCAGGATCCTCGCGGTGATCTGTCCGATGCGCCCGGTCCCGATGATGCCGACCCGCTTGCTGCGGAGATCGAAGCCGAGCAGCCCTTCGAGGGAGAAGTTCCCGTCGCGGACCCGGTTGTAGGCGCGGTGCAGACGCCGGTCCGCGGCCAACATGAGGCCGACGGTGTGCTCGGCGACGGCGTAGGGGGAGTAGGCCGGAACCCGTACGACGGTGATCCCCCTGGACGTGGCGGCATCGAGGTCGATGTGGTTGAAGCCTGCCGAGCGCAGCGTGAGGAGCTCGATGCCCAGATCGCCGAGTTGGTGCACGACCTCGGAGTCCAGGCGGTCGTTGACGAACGCGCAGACGGCATCATGGTCGTGCGCGAGCGGAGCGGTGTTGGCCTGGAGGCGGGCCTCGAGGAACGTGAGCTCGTGGCCATGACGCTCGTTGGCTTCCTCCAAGGCGGCCCGGTCGTAGCTCTTGGTGCTGTAGACGGCGATGCGCACGGGGGCCTCGATCGACGGGTGCGGTGGGCGGCGGGGCGTGTTCGCCCGTCAGCTTAGGGTCCGGTGCCCACCGCCCGCCGTCCGGGTGTCACGGGCCGGCGGTAGCCTGCCCGACCATCTGCCCGAGCCCACGTGGTCCCCGGCTCCGGGCTCCCCACATCCGCAACGGACGAGATCGTGGCCAGCTCTCCCGCTCCTGCGCGCCGAGCCGCGCACCGTGACCACATCACGGTGCGGGGTGCGCGTGAGCACAACCTCAAGGACGTGGATCTCGAGCTGCCCCGCGATGCCCTGATCGTGTTCACCGGCCTGTCGGGCTCGGGGAAGTCGAGCCTCGCCTTCGACACGATCTACGCGGAGGGGCAACGACGCTACGTCGAGTCCCTGTCCGCCTACGCCCGCCAGTTCCTCGGACAGATGGACAAGCCGGACGTCGACTTCATCGACGGGTTGTCGCCGGCGATCTCGATCGACCAGAAGTCCACGTCACGCAACCCCCGTTCGACCGTGGGGACCATCACGGAGATCTACGACTACCTCCGTCTGCTCTACGCCCGGATCGGCCAACCGCACTGTCCCAACTGCGGACAGCCGATCGCACGCCAGACCGCCGAACAGATCGTCGATCAGGTCCACGAGCTCCCGTTCGGGACCCGGTTCCAGGTGCTCGCGCCGGTGGTCCGCGGTCGCAAGGGCGAGCAGGCGGCGCTGTTCCAGCAGCTGAAGACCGAGGGCTACGCACGGGTGCGCGTCGACGGCGTGGTCATCCCCCTCGAGGAGGTCACCAAGCTCGAGAAGAACCGCAAGCACACCGTCGAGGTGGTGGTCGATCGGCTCGTCCAGAAGGAGGACCTCAGGCGGCGCCTGTCCGACTCGATCGAGACCGCGCTGCAACTGGCCGACGGGGTCGCGATGATCGAGGTGCTGCCGACCCGGGAGGCCATCGAGGAGGCCCGGGAAGCCGGCACCCCGGAACCCGAGGCCGAGGAGCTCACCTTCTCCGAGCACCTGGCCTGTACGACGTGCGGGATCAGCTACGACCAGTTGGCCCCCCGGTCCTTCTCGTTCAACTCCCCCTACGGCGCCTGCGAGACCTGTTCGGGACTCGGCACCCGGTTGACGGTCGACCCGGAGCTGATCCTCGGAGACGAGGAACTCTCGGTCGAGGAGGGCGTGATCCTGCCATGGGGGACCGGGGTCCAGTCCAACTACTACCGGCAGCTGCTGCGCGCCATCGTTCAGCATCTCGGCGCCGACCCCGCGACGCCGTGGCGTGACCTGCCCGAAGCCGTCCGTGACGGCGTCCTGTACGGCACCGAGGATCGCGTCCAGGTGTCCTACACGAACCGGTACGGCCGGCGCCGCTCGTACCGGGCCAACGTGGAAGGGGTCATCGCCTCGCTCAAGCGGCGGCACCGGGAGACGGAGTCCGATCACGTCCGCTCCCAGATCGAGCAGTACATGCGGGAGGTGCCATGTCCGTCCTGTGGGGGCAAGCGGCTGAAGCCCATCGTCCTGGCCGTCACGGTCGGTGGCGCGTCGATCGCGGACTTGACGAGCCGGTCGATCGCCGAGGCGGATGCGTTCGTCCGGGGGCTCGAGCTCACCGAGCGTGAGCAGCTGATCGGGGCCCGCGTCCTCAAGGAGATCCGGGCGCGCCTGCGGTTCCTCCTCGACGTCGGCTTGGAGTACCTCACCCTGGACCGCGCCGCCGGCACCCTGTCCGGGGGAGAGGCGCAGCGGATCCGACTGGCGACCCAGATCGGCGCCGGCCTGGTCGGGGTGCTCTACGTCCTGGACGAACCCTCTATCGGGCTCCACCAACGGGACAACGGACGGCTGATCGAGACCCTGCTGCGTCTGCGTGACCTGGGGAACACCCTCATCGTCGTCGAGCACGATCAGGCCACGATCGAGGCGGCTGATCACGTCGTCGACATCGGCCCCGGGGCGGGGGAGCACGGCGGGGAGATCGTCCACGCAGGCTCCGTGGACGCCCTGAAGCGACTCACGCGGCGGTCGCTGACGGGTGCTTACCTCGCGGGGGAGCGATCGATCCCCGTCCCGGTGGCGAGACGGACCGGCAACGGTCACGCCGTCGAGGTGCTGGGAGCCAGCGCGAACAACCTGAAGGACGTGGACGCGCGGTTCCCGCTCGGCACGTTCACGTGTGTCACGGGGGTCTCCGGTTCGGGCAAGTCCTCGCTCGTGAACGAGATCCTGTCACGGGCGCTGATGCGCCACGTCTACGGCTCCCGGGAGCGTCCCGGCGAACACCGACGAGTCGAGGGGCTCGAGCAGGTCGACAAAGCGGTGGTCGTCGACCAATCACCGATCGGTCGGACCCCGCGCTCCAACCCGGCGACCTACACCGGGCTGTTCGACCACGTCCGCAAGCTGTTCGCCTCCACGCCGGAGGCCAAGGTCCGTGGCTACCAACCGGGCCGGTTCTCCTTCAACGTCAAAGGGGGCCGCTGCGAGGCCTGCAAGGGCGACGGGACGCTCAGGATCGAGATGCACTTCCTGCCGGACGTCTACGTCCCCTGCGAGGTGTGCAAGGGGCGACGCTACGACCGCGAGACCCTGGAGGTCCACTACAAGGGCCGCAGCATCGCCGAGGTGCTCCAGATGCCGGTGGAGGAGGCCCTCGACTTCTTCGGCAACATCCCACCGATCGCCTCGCACCTCCAGACCCTCTACGACGTCGGGCTCGGCTACGTGCGGCTCGGGCAGCCGGCGACCACCCTCTCCGGTGGCGAGGCGCAGCGGGTCAAGCTCGCCAGCGAGCTCCGGAAGCGGGCCACGGGCCAGACCGTCTACATCCTCGACGAACCGACGACGGGCCTGCATTTCGACGATATCCGGCGGCTCCTCGACGTCCTGCACCGCCTCGTCGACAAGGGGAACACCGTCATCGTGATCGAGCACAACCTCGATGTCATCAAGACGGCCGACCACCTCCTCGATCTCGGTCCCGAGGGTGGGAACGCCGGGGGACGGGTGCTGGCGACGGGCACACCGGAGGACATCGCGGCCACGCCGGACAGCTACACGGGCAAGTTCCTGCGCGAGGTGCTCCCGTCACCGTGATGACGAGGTGACAGGGATCGGCCCGACCGGCTAGTCCGGTCTGGGCCGCGGGCCCTGACGCAGCCGGAGTTCGGTGGTCGCGTCCGGCTCCGTCGGTTGGTCGTGGTCGTCCACCGTGGGGCTTCCCGGGACGGTCGCGCCGTCCTCGTCGGCGGGAGCCTCGTCCTCCGGCTCCTCGTCGGCGGATGCCGCGGGCCCGCCGAGCGGCGTCGAAGGCGGTTGGGGGGAGTACACGTGGAGCGGATACCCCGCAGGTCGGCCACCGAGGTCGACGAGGTCGCCCGGCATCCGGATGCCGGCCGCGTCGAAGGCGTTCTTGAGCCGTTCACGGAGCTGACGGGTCAGGTCCCAGTTCCGCAGCGGTTTGGTGGGGATCACGATCCGGATCCGGATGCCCTCGGGCCCGAACTCCTGGACCCCCCACACCTCCGGTGCACCGATCACGTCGTCGCGCCAGACGGGGTCGTTGCACAGTTCGGTCGCCACCTCGTGGATCAGTGTTTTGGCGGTCGTGATATCGGCGTCGAGCCCGACGGGGACATCGAAGGTGCTGCGCGCCCACTCCTGGGAGAGGTTGGCGACCCGGTCCATGGAGCCGTTGAGGACGTGGTGGACGGTGCCGTCGACGCCGCGGAAGGCCGTGGAGCGCAGGCCGACACGCTCGACCCAGCCGAACTCGCCGTGTACCTCGATCCAGTCCCCGACCCCGTACTGGTCCTCGATCAGCATCGCGATGCCGGCGAGCACGTCGCGGACCAACTGCTGGGCCCCGAACCCGATCACGATGCCGGCCAGACCGGCGCCGGCGAGCAGCGGCTGGAGCGGGATGCCGAGCAGGTCGGCGACGATCAACAGCGCCGTGGTCCAGATGACGACCCCGATGGCGCCGCGCACGACACCCGCCGTGGCCTGGACGCGCTGGAACCGCCGCGTGCGGAAGCGCTGGGTGTCGGTGATCGCCCCCCGGCTCTGGTCCCGGTCGAGTCGTTTGAGGATCCGCTCCTCGAGGTGGGCGGTGTAGCGCCGGACCAGTCGGCGGACGAGGCGGGTCGCGAGGTACGCCGCGACGATCGTCACCGCGATCCATACGGCGGTGGAGCCGAACCCGACGGCGCGCGCCAGCCCCTCGCGGCCGGTGACCTCGAAGACCAGCTCGCACAGCCGGTCCGAGGTGTCCTCGGTCCCGCAGATCTCGGCGGCCGTGCTCTGGGCCACGACGATGTCCACGTGCGCTCCTTGCAGATCGTCATCGCATGCTAGGAGGGCGCGGCCGTCCGGGAGCATCCCACTACCCTGCCGGCCGTGGAGAACCCCGCTGCCCAGTTCCGCCCCGAGCCCGGCTCGCTTCCGGACAGCCCGGGCTGCTACCTGTTCCGAGACGGCAACGGACGGGTCGTCTACGTCGGCAAGGCGCGTTCCCTGCGCTCGCGCGTGTCGTCCTACTTCCAGGCGCCGTCGGGCCTGGCCACCAGGACCCGCGCCATGCTGGAGGCCGCTCGCTCCATCGAGTGGATCGTGGTCGACACCGAGGTGGAGGCCCTCCACCTCGAATACACGCTGATCCAGCGGCACCAGCCGCGCTACAACGTCCGGTACCGGGACGACAAGTCGTACCCGTACCTGGTCCTCACCACCTCCGAGGAGGTACCACGCGCCCGCGTGGCCCGCGGACGGGTCGCGGCCGGTGATCGACGGTTCGGGCCGTACGCCCACGCCTACGCGATCCGGGAGACCCTCGATCTGCTCCTGCGTGTCTTCCCCGTCCGCACCTGCTCTCCCGGCGTCTACCAGCGCGCCAACCGTTCCGGGCGACCCTGCCTCCTCTTCCACATCGACCGCTGCGCGGCCCCCTGCACCGGGGAGATCCCCGTGGCGGACCACCGGGAACTCGTTGACGGCCTGGCGCACTTCCTCGAAGGGGACACCGACGCCGTCCTCGACGAGCTCGAAGCCGAGATGCACGCCGCCGCGGAGGACCTCAACTTCGAGGCGGCCGCCCGGCGTCGGGACCAGCTCCTGGCGGCCCGGCGCGCGTTGGAGAAGCAACAGGTCGTCACCGACCGGCCCGAGGATCTCGACGTGATCGCGGTCCACGAGGACGAGCTCGAGGCCAGCGTGCAGGCGTTCTTCGTCCGGCACGGTCGCCTGGTCGGACGCAAGGGATGGACGGTGGACAAGGTCGAGCCGCTCACCACGGCGGCACTGCTGACCTCCTTCGCCCTGCGGCTCTACGCCGAACGGGTCGACGAGATCCCGCCGCAGATCGTGGTGCCCGAGTTGCCGGAGGACGCCACGGCCCTGGAGACGCTCCTGACCGATGGGCGTCGGAGCGCACGCGAGGGTCGACGCGGTCGACCCAGCGGTCGGGTCCGGTTCCACGTGCCGCAACGGGGCGCGAAACGCGAGCTGCTGGCGACCGTGACCGAGAACGCGCGTGAGGCGTTCCAGCGGACCCGGATGCAGCGTGCGAGCGACTTCGACAGCCGCACGCGTGCCCTCAAGGAGCTGCAGGAGGCGCTCGGTCTCGACGAGGCCCCGCTCCGGATCGAGTGCTACGACATCTCCCACCTGGCAGGGACCGGCGTCGTCGGCTCGATGGTCGTGTTCGAGGACGGCCTGCCGCGCAAGAGCGAGTACCGGCGCTTCAAGCTCACCACGGACACCAACGACGACTTCGCCGCGATGCGGGAGGTGATCCGGCGTCGGTTCACGCGGCTCGTCGAGGAACGGGCTCGTCCCATCGCTGAGCGTGACGAGGGAGCACGGTTCGCCCAGCCACCGAACCTCGTCATCCTCGACGGTGGACCAGGGCAGCTCTCGGCCGCGCTGGACGGGCTCGCTGAGACGGGCATGGACGACGTCGCGATGGTGGCGCTGGCCAAGCGCTTCGAGGAACTGCATCTGCCGGAGCGGGGTCGGCCGGTGGTGTTGCCACGGGGTTCGGAAGCCCTCTACCTCGTGCAGCGCCTGCGAGACGAGGCGCACCGCTTCGCCGTCAGCTACCAGCGCTCCCGACGGAGGGATGCGATCACCACCTCCGCACTCGACGACATCCCCGGGATCGGCCCGAAGCGACGCGCTGCCCTGCTGGAGCGGTTCGGATCCGTGGCGGCGCTGGCCAGGGCCGCTGAACCGGAGCTCGCGGAGGTGCCGGGCGTCTCCCGTAGTCTCGCCCGGCAGGTGTACGCGCACCTCCACGGCGACGAGGGGACCACCTGATGGCAGACGAGACGCTCACGACGGCGGCGGCGGTCAGCGAGGTGGAATCCCAGCGCCCACGGATCCTCATCATCACCGGCCTGTCCGGCGCTGGTCGCTCGACCGCGTCCAACGTGGTCGAGGACCTGGGTTGGTTCGTGATCGACAACCTGCCCCCGACCCTGATCGAACGGGTGACCGAGCTCGCGTTCGCGCCGGGCTCGTCGGTCTCCAAGCTGGCGGTGGTCGCAGACGTGCGAGGCCGGGAGTTCTTCTCCGCGCTCGTCGACACGATCCGGGAGCTTCGGCGGAGCGAGGCGGATGTCCGCGTCCTCTTCCTCGACGCCGACGAGGACGCGCTCGTCCGGCGGTTCGAGGAGACCAGGCGCCGCCATCCCGCAGCCGTCGACGCCGGTGTCGTGGCGGGCATCCGCGCCGAACGCGCGCAGCTCGCGGATCTGCGCGGGTCGGCGGA
The DNA here is from genome assembly GCA_040904745.1 of Nitriliruptoraceae bacterium. Taxonomy (GTDB): domain Bacteria; phylum Actinomycetota; class Nitriliruptoria; order Nitriliruptorales; family Nitriliruptoraceae; genus T1Sed10-7. The sequence continues at coordinate 14,420 of JBBDSW010000126.1, read as the reverse complement.
CATGATCGTGGACACCAGCGACCTCAACGTCCACGAGCTCCGTGACCGCGTGCTGGACCTCGTCGATGATCCCTCCTCGGCGCGACTCAGGATCGATGTCGTGTCGTTCGGGTTCAAACGGGGCAGCCCACGGGAGGCCGATCTGCTCCTCGATGTCCGGTTCCTGCCCAACCCCCACTGGGTGGAGGAGCTCCGCGGTCACAACGGGCGTGACCGTGTGGTTCGGGACTACGTCTTCGGTCAGCCGGCCACCCGTCCGTTCGTCGAGGCCACCGAGCGGCTCTTCGACGTCGTCGTGCCCGGCTACATCACCGAGGGCAAGCGCTACCTGACGATCGGGATCGGCTGCACCGGCGGCAAGCACCGCTCGGTCGCGCTCGCCGAGGAGTTCGGGACCTACCTGCGGGACACGTTCCAGCTCCCGGTCGAGGTCCAACACCGAGATCTGGGTGTCGAGTGAGCCGGTCGGCCAGGGTCCTCGAGCGCGCCGCGGCCCTCGGCGGAGGCCACGGGGTCGCCCGCTCGCTGGCGGCGCTGACCCGGCTCGCGGAGGACGTGGTCGCGGTGGTCACCGTGGCCGACGACGGTGGCTCCTCGGGCAGGTTGCGACGAGACTTCGGTGGGCTCCCCCCCGGTGATCTCCGGATGGCGCTCACGGCCTTGGCTGGGCGCTCGCGGATCGCCGAGGTCCTCGGTCATCGCTTCGCGCGCGGGGAGCTCGCCGGGCACAGCCTCGGCAACCTCGTCCTGACGGCCCTGGTCGAGGAGCACGATGGAGACGTCATCGGCGCGCTGGACGAGCTCGCCAGCTGGTTGGCGGTGCCCGGCCGGGTCCTACCGTGCACCACCGAGCCGCTCTCGCTCCACGCCACGACCGCGCACGGACAGGTCGACGGTCAGGCGGCGATCACCCGCACGAGCGGGCTGCAACGGCTCCGAGTTGCACCGGCGGCCCCGGAGGCGACCCCTCAGGCCGTCGATGCGATCACCCGCGCGGAACTGTTGGTGATCGGCCCGGGTTCGCTCTACACGAGCGTGCTGCCGAACCTGCTGGTTCCGGGGATCCGGGACGCCCTGATCGCTGCGTCCGCCCCGGTCGTGCTCGTGGCCAACCTGCGTGAACAGCCCGGGGAGACCGAGGGGATGACGCTGGCCGATCACCTCGATGTGCTCGCCTCGCATGTACCCGGTCTGTACCTCGACGCGCTGGTCGTGCATGAGGGCCCGCCACCGGGGGGACCGGGGCGTCCGTTGGGCTCGGCGGTGTCCGGTCTCGAGGATCGCGTCGGGCGGCTGGTCCGAGCGGACCTCAAGGATGCGAACGACGGGCACGATCCCGAGGCGCTCGCCCGGGCTCTTCGACGTCTGCTCGTGGCCTGACGACGACGATGCCGAACCGATCGTTCACCGAGGTCATCCGACAGGAGCTCGCCCGTCTGCCGATCGAGTCGCTGGCGGCGGGCCGTGCCGAGCTCGCGGCCATGGTCCGCACCGCAGGGAGCTTGACGCTGCGCGGGGGTGATCCACCCCAACCGGTCCTCACCATCACGACCGCGTCCGGAGCGGTGGCACGGCGCGCCCACGCGTTGATCGTCCACGTGTACGGCATCCGGCCCGAGCTGCAGGTCCGTGCGCCCGGGGGGGTCCACCACCGGCCCCGGTACGCGGTGGCCGTCACGACCGGCGTCCGACGGATCGGGCGCGATCTCGGGGTGTTGGACGCGGGTGGTCGTCCGCGGGGCGGTCGCCCCCGCCGTCCGCGCTCGGAAGGTCGTGCCGCGTTCGTCCGTGGAGCGCTGCTCGGTGCTGGCTCGGTGTCCGCCCCGGCCCGGGCCCCGCACCTGGAGCTTGTCGTGGGCGATCACGACCTGGCCGCGGTCCTCGCCGAGGTGATCGCCGATCTGATCGACGGCGAGGTGTCCGTGACCGGCGAGGAACGGCCCCGGGTCGTGCTGAAATCGGGGGAGAGGATCGGTGCGCTCCTCGCCGCGGTCGGGGCGACCGGTTCCTACCTCGAGGTCGAGGAGCAGCGCCTCAGGCGGCAGCTGCGGGGCGAAGCCAACCGCTTGGCCAACGCGGACCGTGCGAACCTCACGCGGACGATCGACGCGAGTGCCGAGCAGGTGGCGACCGTGGAGCGAGCGATCATGACCGTCGGTTGGAGCGCGCTCGACGATGGTCTCCGGGACGTGGCACTCGCGCGGCTGGCCAACCCTGAGGCCTCGCTCGCCGAGCTCGGCGCGCTGCTCGATCCACCGATCGGGAAATCGGCCGTACATCGCCGGTTGCGCCGGCTGGAAGGGCTCGCCGCAGGGTCCGAGGACCCGGCCGAACGGGGCCCTCAGGACGCATGACCCGTCGGGGGCCCGGTGGTAATGTCGGAGTCGAGTTCTGGACGCATGCGTCCCGGCAGGTAGGGGTCGATGACGACCCGCCTCCTCACACCTCACCGTGGACCGACCGGTCCCGGACGCGCATTCGCGCGGCTCCTCCCACCCACGAACGAAGGCTCTGCTCATGTCCGTGAAGGTCGCCATCAACGGGTTCGGTCGCATCGGCCGGAACCTCCTCCGCGCCTCCCTGAAGCAGAACATCGGCCTCGACATCGTCGCGGTCAACGACCTGACCGACACGGCCGCACTCGCCATGCTGCTCAAGTACGACAGCGTCCACGGTCGCTTCGACGGCACCGTGGAGGCCGAGGGCGATGCCCTGGTCGTCAACGGCAAGCACATCAAGGTGCTCTCCGAGCGTGACCCGGCCGCCCTGCCGTGGTCCGACCTCGGCGTCGACGTCGTGGTGGAGTCCACCGGCTTCTTCACCCAGCGTGACGACGCGGCCAAGCACCTGGCGGCTGGCGCCAAGAAGGTCATCATCTCCGCCCCCGCGAAGGGCGAGGACAAGACGATCGTGATGGGGGCGAACGAGGACGAGTACGACAGTGCGGCCCACGACGTGATCTCGATGGCGTCGTGCACCACCAACTCCGTGGTGCCGATGGCCAAGGTCATCCACGAGGCCTTCGGCATCGAGCAGGGCCTCATGACCACGATCCACGCCTACACCGGTGATCAGCGCCTCCACGACGCCCCACACAAGGACCCACGCCGGGCCCGTGCAGCGGCGCTGTCGATGGTTCCGACCACGACCGGGGCGGCCAAGGTTGCGGCGCTCGCGCTCCCGGAGATGGAGGGCCGGCTCGATGGCTACGCCATGCGTGTGCCGGTGCCGTCAGGCTCGGCCACCGACCTCACCCTGCTGCTCTCCCGGGAGGTCACCAAGGACGAGGTCAACGCGGCGCTGAAGGCGGCAGCCGATGGCCCGCTCGTCGGGATCCTCGAGTACACCGAGGACCCGATCGTCTCGGTCGACATCATCGGCAACCCGCACTCGTGCATCTTCGACGGCCTGACGACCATCGCCCAGGGCAGGATGATCAAGGTCCTCGGGTGGTACGACAACGAGATGGGCTACTCGACCCGGCTGGCGGACTTCACCAAGTTCGTGGGTGACCGGTTGTGACGAGCCCACTTCTCGACGGGGTCCGGACCCTTCCGGACCTGGATGCCGCGGGGAAGCGTGTCTTCGTTCGGGCCGATCTGAACGTCCCGCTGCGTGACGGGATCATCACCGATGATCTGCGGGTGCGGGCGTCGGTCCCGACCCTACGCACGTTGCTCGACCAGGGTGCGAGTGTCGTCGTGGCCTCGCACCTCGGCCGCCCCAAGGGGGAGCCGGACCCGGAGTCGTCGATGGCCCCGGTGGGCCAGCGACTCCAGGAACTCCTGGCCGTCGAGGTGATCGTGGCCTCCGACGTGGTCGGGGAGGACGCTCGGACGAAGGCCGAAGCGCTCGAACCCGGCCAGGTGCTCCTCCTCGAGAACCTGCGGTGGGACCCGGGCGAGACGGCCAACGACGAGGCGTTCGCGGATGCCCTCGCGGGACTCGCCGACGTCTACGTCGACGACGCGTTCGGCGCGGCGCACCGGGCGCACGCGTCGATCTCGGGGATCCCCGCTCGTCTGCCGGCCTACGCCGGGTCCCTGCTCGAGCGTGAGCTCGACGTGTTGGGCACCCTACTCGTCGAGCCGCCCAGGCCGTACGTGGCCATCCTGGGCGGGGCCAAGGTCAGCGACAAGTTGACCGTGCTCGAGAACCTGCTGCAGCGCGTCGACGTCCTGGCGGTCGGTGGTGCCATGGCCTACACGTTCCTGGTCGCCGAAGGCATCGAGGTCGGGTCGTCGCGGGTCGAGGAGGACCAGGTCGACACCGTCGCGAGACTGGTCGCCGCCGCGAAGGAGCGAGGTATCGACGTGCTGCTCCCGCGGGACGTCGTCGTGGCGCCCACCTTCGCGGCGGACGCACCGACCACGGTCGTCCCCGTCGACGAGATCCCCGCCGATCAGATGGGGTTGGACATCGGTCCCGAGACCGCGGATGCCTTCGCGACCGTGATCGGTGGCGCCGGCAGCGTGTTCTGGAACGGGCCGATGGGCGTGTTCGAGTGGGAGCCGTTCGCCGGAGGGACCCGGACCGTCGCGGAAGCCATCGCCAGCGCCGCGGGCTTCACCGTCGTTGGCGGGGGTGACTCCGCCGCCGCGATCCGAAGCTTCGGGCTGGACGATCGCGTCGACCACGTCTCGACCGGCGGAGGCGCATCGCTGGAACTGCTCGAAGGCAAGGAACTGCCCGGGGTCGTCGCACTGCGCGCCTGACGGCCAGCGACGATCCACGCCCCCGGGGGTGCCACCGCGACCGTGGTGTCCCCGGGGGGTGCGTCGCTCGAGAGGTGCGCTCGATCCCGTCCCCCGGGGAGTCACCTTTGTCCGCCGAGCCGGTCCTGACGACCGAGACGTCCCCGCTGACGGTGCTCGGACGCGGTGCGCGCCTGATCGTCTATCTGGTCCGTCGCTTCCCCGGGAGGTTCCTCGCGGCCGTGCTCGGTGCCGTGTCGTTCACGGCGGCCATCATCGCGAGCGCGTTCGTGGTCGGCGATGCCACCGACGAGTTGATCGTTCCGGTCCTCGACGGAGGGGAGGACGTTGCTGGCCGCCTGGCGCCGATCGTCTGGCTCCTCCTGGGCATCTCGGTCTGGAAGGCCGCAGGTATCGTGCTGCGTCGCGGGACCGCCGCCAGCCTCCAGGTCACGGCGATGACCCGACTGCGGCGGGAACTGATCCACCGTCTGCTCGATGCCTCGCTGCGGTGGTACGGACGACACGGGGTCGGCGACCTGCTCTCCACCGCCGATGTCGACACGAAACAGGCCACCTTCGTCCTGGCGCCGCTGCCGTTCGCAACCGGCGTCGTCGGGCTTCTCGTCGGGGCCGGCGTGGTCGTCACCGGCACCGATCCCGTACTCGGCCTGGCAGCGGTGGTCATCCTGCTGCTCGTCGTCGGCGTCGATCTGCGGGGGTCGTGGTTGACGTTCGAGGCGATGGAGGAGGCCCAACGCCGGCGCGGCCGCGTGGCCGCCATCGCGCACGAGAGCTTCGACGGCGCCCTCACCGTCAAGTCCCTCGGCCGGGAGGCCGAGGAGACCGAACGCTTCAGGCGCGGCACCGACCATCTGCGCGATCAGCTCGTCGCCGTTGGAGGGGTCTGGACCCGCTACCGCGCCCTCACCGAAGGTCTGCCGTCCGCCGGCTTGATCGTCGTCCTGGTCCTCGGCGCGATCCGTGTCGACAGCGGCGCACTGACCACCGGTGAGCTGGTCCGCGTCGCCTATCTCCTGTCGCTGCTGGTGGTCCCGATCCGTCTGCTCGGCTACCTGCTCTGGGACACCGCGCAGAGCGTCGCTGCCTGGAGCCGCGTGGAACGGGTCCTCCATCTGGACGATCGCCAGAGCCACGGGCGACTCGGCTCCTCGACCAGCGACACCCCGGCCGAGGTCACGACCCGTGGCCTCACGTTCGGGTACGACCCGGAACAGCCGGTCCTCAGGGACGTCGATCTCACCATCCCACCGGGCACCGTCGTCGCCATCGTCGGCCCGACGGGTTCGGGGAAATCCTCGCTTGCGGTCCTACTGGCACGGCTGTGGGATCCGGACGTCGGGGCGGTGCAGCTCGATGGGAGGGATCTCCGTGAGCTCGCGCCCGGCGCTCTCCCCGCCGAGGTGGCCTACGTCTCCCAGGACACGTTCCTCTTCGATGACTCCGTCGAGGGCAACGTCGCACTCGGCACCTCGCTCGCACCGGATGCGGTCGCCGAAGCGCTCCGCCTGGCGAACGCCGAGGTGTTCGTCTCCGCGCTGCCCCAGGGTGCCGCGACACCGTTGGGGGAGCGGGGTGCGACCCTGTCCGGCGGTCAGCGGCAGCGGTTGGCGTTGGCCCGGGCGTTGGTCCGTCGCCCTCGTCTGCTGGTCCTCGACGATGCCACCTCGGCGGTCGACCCGAGCGTGGAAGCACGCATCCTGCGGGGGCTGAAGCGGGCCGCCCGGCCGTCGACCGTGGTCCTCGTCGCGTCGCGCCGGGCGAGCATCCTGCTGGCCGATCGGATCGTGTTCGTCGAGGATGGTCGTGTGCGGGCCGAGGGCACCCACGAGGAGCTGTTGGCCACCGTTCCCGGATACGCGAGGCTGCTCGAGGCCTACGAACAGGATGCGGCTGAGCGCCACGAGCAGGCGCGACGCGCGACGGACTCGGCCCGTGCACGGGCACACCGTCGGGTCCAAGAGGGATCGATGCACCCTGACGTCTCCGCCGGGCAGGAGGAGACGTGATCGCCGAACGGGCGCACCTGCTGCGCGCGGTCCTGCGGGCCGCGGAGATCGCCCCGTCGCTGCGTCGCGGCTTCGGGCTCACGCTCCTCTTGGCGCTCGTCGGTACCAGCGGTCAGGTGGTCGTCCCGATCGCCGTGCAGCAGCTGATCGACCGGCATCTGGGCTCCGGCAGCACGTCCGTGGCCAGCGTGCTCACCACCGGCACGATCGCCCTCCTCGCGGTCCTGGTGGCCGTCCTGTGCACCCGAGCCGCCATGCTCCGACTGGTCCGCGCGGCTGCGCACGGGCTCTCGGAGCTGCGTGTGGCCACGTTCCGTCACGTCCATGACCTGTCCGTCCTGCACGTGCAGGCCGAGCGACGGGGCTCACTCGTGGCGCGGGTGACCTCCGACATCGAGGTCATCACCCAGTTCGTCGAGTGGGGCGGTGTGGGCCTGCTCGTCGGCACGGCCCAGCTCTCGCTCGTACTCGTGGTCATGCTCGCCTACGACGCCGTCTTGGCGGCCATCGTGGCGGTCGCCGGGTTGCTCTACGCCCTCCTGCTGCTGTCGTTCCAGCGCGTGCTTCGCCGCCTCTACGACGACGTGCGGAGTCGCTCGGCGAGCGCGGTGGCAGCCATGTCGGAGGCCATCAGCGGTCTGCCGACGATCCGGGCCTACGGCGCGGAGTCACGGACACGCGAGCGGGTCGACGATGCGCTCGAGGCTCACCGACGCATCGAGGTCCGTTCCCACGTCGTGGGCGCGAGCATGTTCTCCACCGCCGAGGTGTTCGCCGGTGCCCTCACCGCCGTGGTCGTCGGGGCGGGTGTGCTCCTGGTGCCGGGAGGGCTCTCGGCCGGACGGCTTATCGCGTTCCTGTTCCTCGTCACCCTCTTCATCGAACCGATCCAGATGCTCGTCGAGGTGCTCAACGAGGCCCAGACCGCCGCTGCTGGGATCCGTCGGGTGCTCGGAGTCCTCGACATGCCGATCGATGTGGCCGATCCCCAGCCCGGCCGGTCCCTGCCCCCCGGGCCACTGGCGGTGGAGGCCCGCGGCGTGAGCTACGCCTACCCGCGTGCACCCGAGGACGGGGGCGGGCACGGGCCGTTGATCCTCCGAGACATCGACGTGGTCCTGCGCCCGGGCTCGCGCGTCGCCGTGGTCGGCGAGACCGGGTCCGGCAAGAGCACCTTCGTGAAGCTCCTGTGTCGCCTCATCGATCCCACCAGCGGTTCGATCGAGCTCGGAGGGGTTCCGCTGGAGCAGGTCGCCTTCGCCAGTCTGCGGAAGCGGGTCATCAGCGTGCCCCAGGAGGGGTTCCTCTTCGATGCGACCATCGCCGACAACGTGCGGTACGGCCAGCCCGCTATCCCCGAGGCCGAGATCGAGCGTGCCTTCGACGACCTCGAGCTGGGTGACTGGCTGGAGAGCCTCCCCGCGGGGGTGGCCACCCCGGTCGGGGAGCGGGGCAGCCGGTTGTCGACCGGGGAACGTCAGCTCGTGGCCCTGGCACGGGCTTGGGTCGCGGGCCCTGACCTGTTGCTCCTCGACGAAGCCACCTCGGCGGTGGATCCGGCGCTGGAGGTGCGGCTGCGTCGTGCCGTGGAGCGGTTGACCGCGGGTCGCACGTCGGTCACGGTCGCGCATCGGCTCTCCACCGCGGAAGCGGCAGACGAGGTCCTGGTGCTCGATCAGGGGCGTCTGGTGCAACGCGGGACCCATCGCGATCTGGTGGCCGAGGGCGGGGTCTACGGACGGCTCCATGCCGACTGGAGCGCTGGCATCGGCGGAACAACTGGTGGGGCCGAGGCCAGGTCGTGACCGGCGCGGCCGCACTAGGCTCGGAGGTAACGAACGACACGAGCTGACCACCCACAGCGTGAGGAGCCCAGCATGGCTGAGCGGACCCCGATCATGGCCGGGAACTGGAAGATGCACCGGGACCACCTCGAGGCGATCCAGCTCGTCCAGAAGCTGGCGTACCACCTGGAGGAGGAGGACTACACGGGGCAGGACGTCGTCGTCTGCCCTCCGTTCATCGCTCTGCGTTCCGTGCAGACGTTGATCCAGTCCGACCACCTGCCGATCGCTCTCGGCGCGCAGAACTGCCACCCCGAGGACGAGGGGGCCTTCACCGGCGAGATCAGCCCCCCGATGCTCAAGCGCCTCGACGTGGCCTACGTGATCGCCGGCCACTCCGAGCGGCGTGCCCTGTTCGGCGACACCGATGAGGTCGTCAACGCCAAGGTCGCGGCGATCCAGCGGCACGGGATGCGCCCGATCCTGTGCGTCGGCGAGACGAAGGAGGAACGGGAGGCGGGCCGAGCCGCTGAGGTGGTGACGTCGCAGCTCCGCGGCAGCCTGGCGGGCATCGCGGTCACCCCGGAAGATGCCGAGGAGCTGGTCGTCGCCTACGAGCCGGTGTGGGCGATCGGGACCGGCTTGACGGCGACTCCCGAGGATGCCCAGGAGATGTGCGGGACCGTCCGTGCGGAGCTCGCGACGCTCTACGGCAGCGAGGTGGCCGACGCGATCCGGGTGCAGTACGGCGGGAGCGTGAAGCCGGGCAACGTGCGCTCGCTCATGGAGCAGCCGGACATCGACGGTGCGTTGGTCGGTGGTGCGAGCCTGTCGAGCGAGGACTTCGCGCTGATCGTCGGACACCGCCGGGCTTGATCGGTCCCCGTGGTCCCCAGCGGGCCCGGGTACGCGAGACGAGATCATGCCCCCGACCGCCCCGCGGTCGGGGGCATCGTCGTGGCGGGGAGGCGAGTGACGGGTGTTGGTCGGTCAGTGCTCGTGGCTCAGGACCTTGCGCGGCTCGGCGTAGAAGCAGGCGGAGGGATGGCCGTACCCGAACTCGTCGATGAGCGGTGGCTCCTCTTCGGCGCACCGGTCCTCGGCTTTCCAGCAACGGGTCCGGAAGCGGCAGCCGGACGGCGGGTCCGAGGGGGAGGGGACGTCACCCTCGAGCATGATCCGGTCGAGGCTGCCCCGGTCCCGCGGGTCGGCGATCGGGGTCGCCGAGAGCAGGGCCTGGGTGTAGGGATGGGTGGGGTTGGTGAAGATCTCCTCGGTGTTCCCGAACTCGACGATCTTGCCGAGGTACATGACCGCGACGCGATCGGAGATGTGGCGGACCACCGACAGGTCGTGTGCGATGAACAGGAACGCGAGCCCGAGCGCATCCTGGAGTTCCTCGAGCAGGTTGATCACCTGCGCCTGGATCGACACATCCAGGGCGGAGACCGGCTCGTCGAGGATCAACAGCTGCGGGTCGAGCGCCAGGGCCCGTGCGATCCCGATCCGCTGTCGCTGTCCCCCGGAGAACTCGTGCGGGAAACGGTTCCCGTGCTCCGGGTTCAGCCCGACCAGGCGCATGAGTTCCTGGACCCGCTCCTGCCCCTCCGCCCGGTAACGGCGGTAGATCCGGAGCGGTTCGGCGATGATGTCGTTGACGGACATGCGCGGGTTGAGCGAGGCGTAGGGGTCCTGGAACACGATCTGGATCTCGCGCCGCATCTCGCGCATCGTCCGTCGGGACATGCCCGCGAGATCCTGGTCCTTGAACAGGATCCGCCCATCGGTCGGGTCCAGGAGCCGGACGATGCAGCGTCCGGTCGTGGACTTGCCGCACCCGGATTCGCCCACCAGCCCGACGGTCTCGCCAGCCTTCACGTCGAAGGACACGCCGTCGACGGCGTACACCGAGCCGTACTGCCGGTTGAACAGTCCACCGCGCAGAGGGAAATGCTTGGTGAGGTCCTCCACGGTCAGGATCTTGTCGCCCAAGGGCGCGCGGTCGTGCAGCCCCGGGCCCGTCGCCACCGTCGCCTGGCTCATCGGCCCCCCTCCTGCTCGTCCTCGAACCGTCGTTCGCCCTGTTCGACGGTGACCTCGACACCCGTCGCGGCCTGGAGGCGGGCGATCTCATCCGGCATCTCGTCGTGGAAGTGGCAAGCCGACGACCGACCATCACCCAACGGCTCCAGCGGTGGGATGTCGGTCCGGCAGCGGTCGCGTCCGGCCGACATACGGCACCGGGGGTGGAAGGAACAACCCTTCGGGAGGTTGATCAACGACGGTGGTTGCCCCGGGATCGGCTCCAAGCGGTCCACGCGTCGGTCCGCGCGGGGCAGGGAGGAGAGGAGGCCGAGGGTGTAGGGATGCGTGGGGTTGTGGAAGATGTCGTCCACGGTGCCGGTCTCCACGACCTTGCCGCCGTACATCACCACGACGCGGTCCGCCATCTCGGCGATGACCCCGAGGTCGTGGGTGATCAGGATCGTCCCGGCGTTCGTCTCGGTCTGCGCCGTCCTCAGCACGTCGAGGACCTGAGCCTGGATCGTCACGTCCAGGGCCGTGGTCGGTTCGTCGGCGATGAGGATCTTGGGCCGGTTCGCGATCGCCATCGCGATCATCGCGCGCTGACGCATCCCACCCGAGTACTCGTGGGGGTACTGGGAGAAGCGTGCTGCGGCGTTCGGGACCCCGACGACCTCCAGCAGTTCGATCGACCGCCGGCGCGCCTCCTGCTCGGCCAGCTTGCGGTCGTGGGTGGTGATCGCCTCCGCGATCTGATCACCGACCGTCAGGACCGGGTTCAGCGAGGTCATCGGATCCTGGAAGACCATGGCGATCTCCTTGCCGCGGACCTTCCGGAGTTCCGCTTCGGAGAAGCGCAGGAGGTCGCGGTCCTCGAGGAGGATCTCCCCGGAGGCGATGCGGCCCGGTGGCTGGGGGATCAGACCGAGGATCGACATCACGGTGACGGACTTGCCGGAGCCGGATTCTCCGACGACGCCGACCGTCTCGCCCGGGTAGACGTCGTAGGAGACGCCATCGACCGCGTGGACGATGCCGTCGGGCGTCGAGAACTCCGTCACGAGGTCCCGGATCGACAGCAGCGGTTCGGTCACGGAGAACCCCCAAGCGGGCGGCGGGACGGGTCGTTGGCATCGGACGTGCGCGTCAGCGGTCGCGTGGACCGTACCGAGCCGCGTGCGGCGTTCAGTGTTCCTGCTGGGTCGGGTCGAGAGCATCCCGGAGGCCGTCACCGACGAAGTTGATGGCCAGGGCGATCGCGACGAGCGCGAGCCCGGGCATGATCGTCAGCCACCACAGCGTCTGCATCGAGCTGCGACCATCGTTGATGAGGACACCGAGCGCCGGGGTCGGCGGGTTCACCCCGATCCCGAGGAACGACAGCGTGGCCTCGATGATGATCGCTGCGGCCAGCACCAGGGTCATGTTGACGACGATCGGGCCGATCGTGTTCGGGAGCATGTGTCGGAACATGATGCGCAGGTCGCTCGCACCCGATGCACGTGCGGCCTGCACGTACTCCTTCTCGCGCAGGCTGAGGAACACGCCCCGCACGATGCGGGCGAGCGAGGTCCACAGGAGCAGGGCCAGGATGACCGCGATCCGCAACGGCTGACCCTGCCCGAAGAAGGAGGCGGCGACGATCAGGACCGCGAGCGCCGGGATGATGATCACGAGGTCGGTGAAGCGCATCAGGATGGCGTCGATCCAGCCGCGGTAGAAGCCCGCCACGGCACCGAGAACGGTCCCGATCAGCGTGGACAGCACGGCGACGACGCCGGCGACGCGCAGTGAGGTCCGCGTGCCGAACAGGACCCGGCTGAAGTAGTCCCGCCCGAGCTGGTCGGTCCCGAAGAGGTGGAGCCCTTCCAACTTCGGTGGGGAGCTCGCTTCGATGACGTTGACCTCGTCGTAGGCGTAGGGGGCGATGGTCTCGGCGTTGAACGCGGAGATGACCACGACCACCAGGAACACGAGCGAGCCCATCGCGAGCTTGTGCCGGAGGAACTTGCGCCGGAACATCTGCCACTGCGTGCGGGCCTCGACATCGATCACGTCGCTCGGCAGCTCATCGGCCTCCGAGAGCGTGCTGCCGGCGCCCAGCGGCTGATCTTGGGGGCCGGCGATGCCGTGCTCGTTACGAGGTGTCCGGTGCTCACTCATACCGGATCCTCGGGTCGAGGTAGCCGTAGAGGATGTCGGCGATCAGGTTGAAGACCACGATGATCACGCCGACGATGGTCAGCCATCCGATGATCGGGTAGGGATCACGACGCCCGATCTGCTGGAAGAAGTAGCGGCCCATCCCGTCCAGCCCGAACACGGTCTCGATCACGATCGCCCCGGCGAGCAGGGTCCCGAAGGACAGGGCGGCCACCGTGACGGTGGGGATCAGGGCGTTGCGCATGGAGTGGCGGATCGTGATCGTGCGTTCCGGCAGCCCCTTGGCGCGGGCGGTCCGGACGTAGTCGGAGTGGATCACCTCGAGCATGGAGGCCCGCATGTAGCGGCTGTAGCTGGCCACCGAGAAGATGGCGAGCGAGGCGATCGGTAACGCGAGGTGCCACATCCGGTCCAGGACGAAGGCGATACCCGTACCCGGGTTGGCCGAGGACAGGTTGCCGATCGGGAATATCCGCACGCCGGTCCGCACGAAGATCTGGACGACGATGACCTGCAGGAACAGCGCGAAGAGGAACGAGGGCATCGAGTAGCCGAAGAAGCTCAGCGTCGTCGTCGTGTAGTCGAAGACCGAGTACTGCCGCTTGGCGGACAGAGCGCCGAGCGCCACGGCCAGGATGAACGCGAGCACCTCGGCGGCGATCACCAACTGGAGGGTGTTGCCGAGCACCCGTCTGAGATCCGGCCAGATCGGACGCGGACTGATCAGGTACTCGCCGAAGCCCCCCTGGGGGATCTGCTCGAGCCAGCGCAGGTACTGCACGGGAAGCGGATCGTTCAACCCCCGGGCTTCACGGACGTTGTCGATCTGCTCCTGGGTGATGTTGGGGAGCTGCCGCAGATCGGCCAGCGGGTCGCCGGAGACGGACACGGCCATGAAGATGAGGAACGTCGCGAGCAGGATGATCGGGATCGAGATCAGCAACCGTCGAAGCGCGTACGTCAGCACGGGTGAGCGTCCTTCCCGACCGATGTGACGAGGGGAGGGGGTGGTACCGGGGGGTGCCCGCCGCTCGGAGCGGCGGGCACCCATGGGAAGCTAGCGGAGCATCCCCATCCCGGTCATGCACGTGCTCACTCGGTGTAGGCCCACTCCTGGCTGTTCCAGAACTGCGTCGCGTTCGTGGCGTTCAGCTGTGGACCGGTGATGGCGCTCTCGTAGGCCAGCAGCTGCGGCTGCTGGAAGAGCGGCAGGATCGGAACGTTCTCGGCCATGACCTCAGCCGCCTCGTTCCACAGCCGAGCGTTCTCCTCCGGATCGACGGTCGCGTTCGCCGTGTCCATCAGCTCGGTGAGCTCCTCGTCACAGAACGCGTGCCAGTTCTGGGCACGGACCGTCGGCTCACCCTCGTCGAAGCCATCGCAGCCGTAGATGTTGGCGTTGCCCGAGGGGTCCGGGGACCCGACCCAGGCGAACAGCGCGATGTCGTAGTCGCAGAGACCATCGCAGTTCTCGGGCGTGTTCAACAGCTCGAAGAACGACGCACCGTCCGCGTTCTCGATGTTGATCTCGATACCGACCTCGGCGAGGCTCGCCTGCATCAGCTGCTGGGTGAGCTCACGACGCTCGTTGCCGCCGGTGGTGCCGACACGGAACGAGAGGCGGACGTCGTCGCAGACGTAGATGCCGTCGTCACCGGTCTCACAGCCGTTCTCCTCGAGCAGTGCCTGAGCGCCCTCGGGGTCGAACTCCCACTGGTCGTAGG
>JBBDSW010000125.1:0-4978 GCA_040904745.1 Nitriliruptoraceae bacterium | reverse complement strand
GACGACGGTTGTCTGACTGGTGGGCACGTACCGTCGCCGCCGGGCACGAACAGGGAGACCTGCTGTTCGGCATCCCCGTTCCGACGGTCACCCACCTCACCCTCGCAGGTGACCGGCCAGAACTGACCTATCGGGTGGACAGGATCGACGCGATCGTGGTGACCCAGACCTGCGACCTCGAGAACGTCAAGGTGCGCACGGTGCTCCTCGCCAGGGTCGTGACCTGGCGGGACTTCGCGGCGGCGCAGTTCGCCGCGGGCAACACCACGGTCAAGAGCAGCGCCTACGTCCACAACCTGATCCGGGGCGACATCCCACCGCTGGCCTTGTTGCACGAGCGCGCGGCAAGACCTGCGCTGCCCTGGTCCATCTGCGACTTCCGCGAGCTCTACACCGTGGACCGGGACCACCTCGACGACTTCACGTCACAGCCTGGGTCTCGCCAGCGTCTCCGTCTGCTCTCACCGTACAAGGAGCACTTCGCGCAGGCATTCGCGCGGTTCTTCATGCGCGTCGGTCTGCCACACGACGCCGGAGCGTTCGCGGTAGCAGGCACGGCAGAGGTCGCCGACCTGGATTAGTCCGCCCGGCCGCACCACCCCACCAACCAGCGACGCATCCGGCCGCCCCGTTCCATCAGGACTACCCACAGTTTCATGGGCACCCGCTGCCGAACTTACGGCGCGCTGACGGTCAGGGTGCCTTCCATCCCGGCCGAGGCATGGCCGGGGACGCTGCAGTAGTACCGGTACTCACCCGGCTCATCGGCCTCGAGCCCAGCGGTGACCGTCTCCCCCGGCTCGACACCGAGCTGCAGATCCAGCTCATCGATCGTCAGATCGTGGAACGCCTGGCCGACGTTGGCGACGGTGAGGTTGACCGGCTCGCCGGCGGTCACCTCCAAGGTGGCCGGCTCGAAAGCCATCTCGGTCATCTCGACGGTCAGCTCCTCGGCATCGGGCACAGCGGCGGGCGCCGCGTCCTGATCGGTGCGCTGGCCCCCCATGCCTCCCATGGGCCCGCCCATCGGGCCCCACCAGCCCTCCCCGGGACGACCTGTTCCAAGGACCAGCAACCCGATGAGCAGGAGCAAGGCCAGGATCCCGAAGAACGCCGGAAGCCACCGACGCAGCGATGCGCGGCCGGCTCGGTCCTGGTCCAGCGACTCGGCGCGCTCGCGGTACTCCTCCACGTCGATCTCCCCGGCTGCCAGGCGCCGCCGGAGGATCTCGTGGGCATGCTCACGATCGCGTCCGCCGGTCCCGCCGCTGACCGCGAGCGCCACGGCCACCCCGATCAGGACCGCGATCAGCACCGGAACGAACCAGCCACCACCCCCACCCATCATCGGGATCCTCCTCTCACCGAGCGATCCGGCGACGCCGCTCCGTCCACGCCACATCGCTGCACCGCCCGTCGGTGCGCCCGTTCATGGTGTCAGCGACAGAGCCTTCGATGGTAGGGGCCGCCAGGCCCCTTCACTCACAGGCTTGTTCGGTCACGGTGGCCTGGTGCTCACGCTGCTCCGGCTCCCACCAGGTCTTGATGTGGGCGAGGATCGCCTCGGCATCCTCCTCGCTGAGCTCCCCGGCGAACCCCGGCATCTCCGGGTAGCCGTCGCGGGGCGGCAGTCCGCGGAGCGTGATGTCCACCAGTTCGCAGTCCGGGTGGTGCCAGGTATGCCCCTCGGCGTTGTGCCGGGGTGGGATATCGCCGATCGCGCCACCCGTCGAACCGCCGTGGCAGGCCACACAGTCGCGCTGGTAGAGCTCGGCACCGCGAGCGCCCGCATCCTCGCCAGACGGGTCAGCCGAGGAGCAGCCACCCACAGCTGCCACGCCGATGGACACAGCGATGAACCATCCCGCCCGCCTGCTACCCATCCGACCGGTCCTCGTGCGCTCGCCTCGCTCGCTGCACCCAGCAGCCTACGGCGTGGGCGATGGAGCCGTGTCCCGCACGAGAGCTCCGTCCGCACCAGCCGGCCCCAGCGATGCGCGCTCCGCGTGCCAACCGTGCGCCAGCAGCCCGATCCCTGGACGGGCCGTCAGCGTCACACGGTCGGTCTCACGGTCGCGTTCCAAGGTGTGCCATCCCGACCGGAGCAGAGCCCATGACCGCCGCACCCGCCATCCTGCACCTCGAGTCGCAAGCCGCGCTGGCCGTTGGGCCCCGGTCCATGTCTGCTGAGGAGGCACTGGGAACGGTCTCGAGCCTCGTCGCGGACCTGGACCCGAACGACGCGGCCTGGGTCGGCGCTGGCCCGCACGTCACGATGGTGGTCGACGCCGTCCGCCACGCGCTCGATGGCTCAGGCTCACCGATCGCCGCCGATGAGCAGGTCGCGCCGATCCTGCGGTTGCGGGATCTGGCCTGCACCGCGCACCGCGCCGCCGGCGCGCCCCGTACTCCCGTAGGTTCCGAAGGGATCTCGCGGCATCTGGACGCGCTGGCCGCCATCGTGGTCCGGTGAGGAGCACGACATGACCCTGACGATCTCGCTGCTGGGCACCGCCGGAGCCGAACGCGACGGGAGGGCGGTCGAGGGCATCCGCGGCCGCAAGGCGTGGGCGATCCTGGCCTACCTGCTGCTGGCCGGCGCCCCGGTGTCCCGCCAACGGCTGGACACCATGTTCTTCCCCGAGGCCAAGGACCCGTCGGGGGCGCTGCGCTGGAACCTCTCGCAACTCCGTCGCCAGCTCGGTGTCACCATCGACGGCGACCCCGTGGTGCTCACGCTCCCGGCTGACGCTCGGGTCGATGCGCACCTGCTCGGCCACCTCGAGGCGGGCGCGGCGCTTGCCCTGCCCGGCCTCGGCGAGGACCTGCTGGCGGGAGCGTGGCCGGATCAGAGCCCGGCGTTCGAGGTCTGGTTCGAGTCGGAGCGACGTCACCTGCGTGCCCTCAGCGCGGACATCATCCGCGAGGCGGCGCTGCAGCGACTGGCACACGGCGACCACGATGCGGCGGTCGCCCTTGCAGAGCGGGTCGTGGGGCTCGAACCGCTGGACGAGAACGCTGCGGTGCTCCTCGTCCGCACACTCCGGGCGGCCGGACGAGGAGAGGAGGCGCGCACCGTCGTCACCTCGGCGACAGAGCGACTCCGTCGGGAGCTCGGGGTGGAGCCTGGTGAGGCACTGCGCTCGGCACTCCATCATCGACCGGGTGGGACCAGGCATGCAGGTGCGCACCTGACCATCGAGGCCGACCGGGAAGCCGGGATCGCCGCGTTGTCCGCGGGGGCGGTGGACACCGGGATCGACCTGCTGCGGGAGGCCCTCGGCGGAGCGCGTGCGCTCGATGATCCCGCGCTGCTCGCGAGGACGCTGAGCGACCTCGGAAGCGCGCTGGTCCACGCCGTGCGCGGCGCGGACCAGGATGCCACGCCCCTGCTGCACGAGGTGGTGTCGCTCCACGAGCGCGTCGGCGACCCTGCGCTGATGGCCATGGCGATGCGGGAGCTGGGGTACGTCGAGATGCTGCGCGGCCGCTACCCGCGGGCGGCGGTCTGGTTCGACCGTGCAGCCTCCTTCGCCGGCGAAGACGAGACCCAGCTCGCCTGGATCGACACCTTCTCCGGGGCCGCGCAGACCGACGTCGCCGACTGCCCACGCGCCGGACGCACCCTCGAAGAGGCCGTGGAGCGCGCCGAAACCATCGACTCACCCCCGCTACAGACGATGGCGAGAGCCATGCGCGGACGACTGCACCTGCTCACCGGCGACCTCGATGCGGCCGCCGTCGATCTCGACCGGGCGGTCGACCTGGGAACCCGTCACGGCCTCCGTTCGATGCTGCCATGGCCGGCGACGCTGCGGGCCGAGGTCGACCTGCGCGTCGGCAACATCGATGGGGCTGCCGTGCGGTTCCAGAAGGCGTACGCCACCTCCCAGCAGATCGGTGACCCGTGCTGGGAGGCGATGGCGCTGCGCGGGATCGGGCTCGTAGCCGTCGAGCGAGGCAAGCTTCCCGAAGGGGTCGAGCACCTCGACGCCGCGGCCGTCGAGTGTCGCCGACTCCCCGACACCTACCGCTGGGTAGAGGCCTACGCGCTCGACTCCCTGACGGCGCTCGGCGTCCAGCTCGATCTGGAGCCCACTCCTGGGTGGGCGAAGGCGTTCGACGAGCTGACCACCGATCACGGCATGCGGCAGCTGAGCCTGCACGCGGCCCGTCACCGCGCCGCGTTGGGGGAGCCCGGCGCCGAAGCCCTGCTGGAACTGCGGCAACAGGCCCTTGCCGCGACGAGTGCGCCCACATAGGTGCCCCGTGGGTTCGCTGACGGGTGCGGGTGGGCATCATCGGGGGGTCTGGCCACCGGCCGATCTGTGTCACCGACACCCGCCGAAGGTGATGGCAGGATCTCGAGGTCCTCGTCGAGAACCGGTTGCGTCGCCCGATCCTGCGGGGACGACCCCTGGTCGTCGGATCCGGTGTCGATGACCGCCGCTGCGCCGGCCAGTGGTAAGGCGCCGACTCCCGAGGAACCCGCACAGCGGGAACGAAGCGCACCCCCGGTGGTGAGAACTCCCGAGGAACCCGCACAGCGGGAACGAAGTGCACCGCCAAGGGCGGAGGAGCCGGTGATCGGGACGCCCCCACCTGCCGGCCACGGCCCGCTCCACCCGATCAGGCCGGCGGACACGTTGCGTCACGCGGTCATCGGCTCCGGCTTCGATCGGGGTGCATCGCTGTTGCTGCCCCGAGTGACAGCCGTCGGCCACCCCGGGTCGATGACCGACCCCCGACGGGCAGCAGGGCTCGCCACATGACCGTCAGGGGCAGCTCCTTCCGGCCGTCACGGCGGCCGACGGGGAAGCACGCACCGCCTACCAACACGACCGGGCGGAGGTGTGGGCACTTGCTGCCGGAGGTCGGATCCTGGAGGCAGCGGAGCTCGCAACCGAGCAGGGGCGTCTCACCTTGGACCGCGATCTGACGGTCTTCGGAGCGCAGCTGCTCCACGATGCCGCACGCC
>JBBDSW010000124.1:0-5013 GCA_040904745.1 Nitriliruptoraceae bacterium | reverse complement strand
CCTCGGCCGGCGCCTGGCCGTCCGCGGTGTCGTAGGCCGGGACCTCCTCGTCCGGCGCCTGGCCGTCCGCGGTGTCGTAGGCCGGGACCTCCTCGTCCGGACGGTCGTCGCGGGCGGCGGTGGTGGTTTCGTGGTGGCTCACGGTCACTCCTCGTGGGTGACGATGTGGGCGGAGGCGCCGCGCTCATGGGTCTGGACGGCGTCGCGTAGGGCCATCCAGCCGAGCAGCGCGCACTTGACCCGAACGGGGAACTTCGCGACCCCGGTGAAGGCGATGCCATCACCCAGGTCGTCGGCACGAGCGGGTTCCTCGCCGTGCATCATCCGTCGGAAATCCTCCGCGAGGTCGAGCGCGTCCTTCAGTTCGCGGCCGACGACGGCATCGGTCATGGCAGAGGCGGAGGCCTGGCTGATCGAGCAGCCCTCACCGTCGAAGACGACCGCGTCGAGCCGGTCGTCCACGACCCGGATGCGCAGGTCCATCTCGTCCCCGCACAGCGGGTTGGAGTGGTGGACGTGGACCGCCTCATCATCGAGCGCGGGAGCCCGGTTGTGCGGCTTCCGGTAGTGATCCAGGATGATCTCCTGGTAGAGGTCCTCCATGGACACGAGCAGCCTCCTCAGCGGGCGAAGAACGCCGCGGCGGCGCCCAGGCCGTCCACGAGCGGTTCCAGGTCGTCGATGTCGTTGTACAGGTACCCACTGGCCCGCGTGCTGGCGGTGATGCCGAGGCACCGCATCAACGGCTTCGCGCAGTGGTGTCCGACGCGGACGCACACCCCGCGCGAGCCGAGCATCGCGCCGACGTCGTGTGGGTGGATGCCCTCCAGGACGAAGGAGACCGCACCCCCGCGGCGTTCGACGTCCTTGGGCCCGTGGACCGTGACCGCGGGAACGGTGCCGAGTGCATCGAGCATCGAACCCGTGAAGTGCATCTCGTGGGATCGGATCGCGTCCATACCGAGACCCTCGAGGAACGCGATCGCGGCCCCGAGCCCCGCGGCCTCGGCGACCATCGGGGAGCCCGCCTCGAACTTGTGCGGGACGTCGTTCCAGGTGGCACCCTCGAGCGTGACGTCGCGGATCATGTCACCGCCCATCAGGAACGGGTCCATCTCGTCGAGCAGTTCGGGCCTGGCGACGAGCGCACCGATACCGGTCGGACCGAGCATCTTGTGCCCGGTGACCGCGTAGCTGTCCACGCCGAGATCGCGGAGGCTGACCGGCAGGTGTGGTGCAGCCTGGGCGCCGTCGACGTGGACGATGGCGCGTTCGTTGGCGTCCTTGACCATGGCGGTCAGGCGCCCGACGTCGTTGATCGTGCCGAGCACGTTCGAGACGTGCGAGAAGGCGGCGAAGCGGACACGCCCATCGTCGAGGAGCTCACCCGCGGCCTCCATGTCCAGCTCACCGTCGGCACCCAGCGGGATGTGTCGAACCTCGACGCCCAGTTCGTTGGCGAAGTGGGTGAAGGGCACGAGGTTCGCGTGGTGCTCCATGACGGTGGAGAGGATGGCGTCCCCCACACCGAGGTGACGTCGGACCCACGAGTAGGCCATCAGGTTGCAGGCCTCGGTGGCGTTCTTGGTGAACACCACCCCCCGGGGGTCGGCATCGAGGAACCGCCCCAGAGCGGTGCGGGCCCCTTCGTAGAGATCCGTCGCCTCCTCGGCGAGGGGGTAGACACCACGGTGCACGTTGGACCGGGACCAGTGGTAGTAGCGGTCCATCGCGGCCAGCACGGGCTCGGGCGTCAGTGAGGTCGCCGCGGAGTCGAGGTACACGAGACGATGGCCGTCGAGCTCCCGGTCGAGGACCGGGAACTCGCGGCGCAACGCGGCGACATCGAGGGGCATGAGGTCTCTCAGACGGAAGCGGTGTGGGCGGCGCGGATGTCCTCGTAGCCACCCTCTTCGAGTTCGTTGGCCAGTTCAGGACCACCGGAGGCGACGATGCGCCCCTCGAACATGACGTGGACCTCGTCGGGGGTGATGTAGCGCAGGATCCGCGTGTAGTGGGTGATGATCAGGACCCCGAGGTCCGGGCCGGAGATCCGATTGACCCCCTCGGCGACGGTCTTCAGCGCGTCGACGTCCAGTCCGGAGTCGGTCTCGTCGAGGACGGCGAGCTCGGGCCTCAGCAGCGCGGCCTGCAGGATCTCGAAGCGCTTCTTCTCACCGCCGGAGAAGCCCTCGTTGACCGAGCGCTGGAGGAAGGACTCATCGACGCCGAGCTCCTGCATCTCCAAGCGGAGGCTCTGCATGAACTCCCGGATCGGGACGTCCTCGCCGCGCACCGCGTTGACGGCGGACCGCAGGAAGTTGGTCAGCGAGACACCCGGCACCTCGACGGGGTACTGCATCGCGAGGAAGACCCCGAGGCGTGCCCGCTCGTCCGGGGTGAGCTCGGTGAGCTCCGTGCCCTTCCAGGTGATCGTCCCTCCGGTGATGTCGTACGCCGGGTGGCCGGCGATGGCGTAGGCCAGCGTGGACTTGCCCGACCCGTTGGGGCCCATCAGCGCGATGGTCTTGCCCTTGTCGAGGTCGAGCGTGACACCGCGGAGGATCTCCGCACCGTCCGCCTCGACCGTGAGGTCGCGGATCTCGAGGTCTGCCATGGGTGTGCACTTTCGTGTCCGGAGGTTCGTGGGAGCCGGCCCGACCGGGGTCGTCGGGGCTCGGTGATCAGTGCTCGGGGTAGGGCGCGCCGTTGCGCGCTCGCGAGGTGTCGACGGTGACGACGTCGTCCTCGACGGTCACCGCGAAGGTCGGGATCGGCTTCATGGCCGGCAGGGAGGACGGGCTCCCATCGTCCAGGTCGAACGTCGATCCATGGAGGGAGCATTCCACGCCGTTGTCGAAGATCAGGCCGCCGTCGGCCAGCGACCACTGCTGGTGCGAACAGGTGTCGTGGACGGCCTTCACCTCGTCACCGAGGCGGACCACGCAGACGGGCACACCATCCACCTCGACGCGGGTCGGGGTCTCCTCGGCCATCTCGCTGAGGCGCAGCACGGGGGTCTCACTCATCCTGGTGATCCAGCAGACGCGCGTCGTTGATCTGGAAGGTGGACAGATCGGCCTGCTCGATGCGGGTGTTGATCTCGGCGAGCGCCGCCTCCTCGACCCCAGGCAGCTCGATCCCGGCGAAGACCTCGCGGAAGAACCCCGTCACGATCAGTCGCAGGGCCTCATCGCGCGCGATCCCGCGGGACGTGAGGTAGTACAGCTGGAGGGCATCGATCTGCCCGGTGGCCGATCCGTGACCAGCCACGATGTCTGCGCACTCGATCTCGAGGAACGGCGTCGCATCGGCGCGCGCACCTTCGGTCAGGATCAGCGACTTGTTGTTCTCGTCGGTGTTGGTGCCGACCGCATCCTTGTGGACGAAGATGTTCCCGCGGAAGACCGTCCTGCTGTGGTTCTGCAGCGCTCCCTTGAACAGCACGTCGGAGAGCGCATGCGGTGCGAGGTGGCGGACGTAGGGCTGGAGGTCGAACCACTGCCCCTCGTCAGCGAAGTAGACGCCGCGGGGCCGCGTTTCAGCGCCCGGTCCGACGAGGTCGGTCTCGGGCAGGAGTCGCACGCTACGCCCGCCGACGGTCGTCGAGAGATGACGGACCCGGCTGTCGCGGTGCGCCTGCACCTTCTGCAGTGCCAGGTGGTCGACGTGCAGCCCCCAGCGCTGGAACGAGGCGACATCCACCTGCGCAGCGTCCTCGGCGATGACCTCGACGACCTCGCTGACCAGCGCGTCGACGTCGGCACCGGAGGTGTGCTCGAGGTAGATGCCCGCGCGGGCATGGTGTCCCACGATCGCGAGCACCCGCGGCAGGTGCGCTCCAGGGGCCTCGACGTGGACCTGGACGACGATGGGTTCGATGAGCTCCACCTCGGCGGGCACGTGGATGAACACACCCGCCGTCCAGGCCGCGTCGTTGACGGTGACGGTCCGGTCGCTGTCCTTGCCCGTGCCCTCGGCGTTGGACGAGGTCAGGGAGCCGAGGTACGGCTCGACCAGATCGGTGTGTTCACGAGCGGCCGTGGCCAGCCCCGTGACGATCACCCCGCGGTCCACCAGGCTGCTCGGCACCGTCACCTCGACGACCGCGCCGTCGACGATCCGGGCCACGGCCGCCTCGACGTCGAGCGCCTCGGTGAACGAGGCCGGCGAGTCGCTCGCCCCGGAGGAGATGAGCTCGCGCTCGACGTCGATGCGCTGCTTGAACGGCGTCGAGCGCCAGAACTCGTCCTTCCGGCTGTCGGGCCAGTCCAGGTCGAGGGTGCGCTTGTAGGCGGCCAGGCGCCGGTCACGGAGCCACGAGGGCTCCTCGCCCGCCTCGCTGGCGCTGGTCAGCGCCTCCTCGGTGAGGGTGGTCAGGGTCGTCATCCGATGGCGCCTTCCATCTCGAGCGCGATGAGGCGGTTCAGCTCGACGGAGTACTCCATCGGGAGCTCACGGGCGATCGGCTCGATGAACCCGCGAACGATCATGGCGGTGGCCTCGTCCTCGTTGATGCCACGCGACTGCATGTAGAACAGCTGGTCCTCGGAGAGCTTCGAGACCGTGGCCTCGTGCTCGATCGTCGCGTCCTCCTGCTCGATCTCCATGTAGGGGTAGGTGTCGGTCCGGGAGGTGTCGTCCAGCATCAGTGCGTCGCACTTGACCGCCGAGCGGGCGTGGTGGGCCCCCTGGTTGATCTGCACGAGGCCGCGGTAGCTGGTGCGACCGGTGCCCTTGGAGATCGACTTCGAGAGGATGTTCGACGTCGTGTACGGCGCCGCGTGCACCATCTTGGCGCCGGCGTCCTGGTGCTGGCCGTCGTTGGCGTAGGCGACGGAGAGGACCTCGCCCTTGGCGCCCTCGCCTGTCAACCAGACGGCGGGGTACTTCATCGTGACCTTCGAGCCGATGTTGCCGTCGATCCACTCCATGGTCGCGTTCTTCTCCGCCACGGAGCGCTTGGTCACCAGGTTGTAGACGTTGTTCGACCAGTTCTGGATCGTCGTGTAG
>JBBDSW010000123.1:0-5015 GCA_040904745.1 Nitriliruptoraceae bacterium | reverse complement strand
CCCCGCACCAGCCAGCGCCATCCGCACCGACCGCCGACCCGCTACAGGATCCACCCGTGGCCGACTCGCCGCTCCTCGCCGGCCTGAACGATGCTCAGCGCGCCGCCGTCACCGCCATCGACGGCCCCGTCCTGGTGGTCGCCGGCGCGGGATCCGGCAAGACGCGGGTCCTCACCCATCGGCTGGCACACCTGGTAGGTGACCACGGCGTGAGTCCCTTCGAGGTACTGGCGATCACCTTCACCAACAAGGCCGCCGGCGAGATGGCCGCGCGGGTCGGGGGACTGCTCGGCCAACGCCTCGGCGAGCGGATGTGGGTCACCACCTTCCACAAGGCGTGCGTGCGGATCCTGCGCAAGGAGCTCCCGCGGCTGGGCTACAAGAGCTCGTTCACGATCTACGACGCCCAGGATTCCAACCGTCTGATCGCTCAGATCGCCAAGGACCTCCGCGTCGATGACAAGCGGCTCACCCCCCGCGCGATCCAGACGGCCATCTCCAACGCCAAGGACGAACTGGTCGACCACGAGACCTACCGGTCCCGGGCCACCGGTTGGCCGGACATCCAGATCGCCGAGGTGTACAGCGCCTACGAGGATCGGCTCTTCAAGGCCAACGCACTGGACTTCGACGATCTCATCGGCAAGACGGTCACGCTGCTGCAGCTGTTCGATCCCGTCCTCGAGCACTACCAGCGCCGGTTCAGCCACGTGATGGTGGACGAGTACCAGGACACCAACCGCGCCCAGTACCACCTCGTCGAGCTGCTCTCCGGGGCGCACCACAACGTGATGGTCGTCGGCGACCCGCAGCAGGGCGTCTACAGCTTCCGCGGCGCGACGATCCAGAACATCCTCGACTTCGAGACCGACCACCCGGATGCCGAGGTGATCGTCCTCGACCGCAACTACCGCTCCACGCAGACGATCCTGGATGCGGCCAACGCCGTGATCGCGCCGGGCAGCGTCAGCCGTCG
Organism: Nitriliruptoraceae bacterium; assembly: GCA_040904745.1. GTDB lineage: Bacteria > Actinomycetota > Nitriliruptoria > Nitriliruptorales > Nitriliruptoraceae > T1Sed10-7. The sequence continues at coordinate 4,039 of JBBDSW010000123.1, read as the reverse complement.
CGCCGAGCTGTGGACCGACCGCGGGATCGGTGCACCGGTCGTGCGCTACCACGCCGACGACGAGCACGACGAGGCCGCCTTCGTCGCCGAGGAGGCCGAGAAGCTCCGGGCGGAGGGGGCAACGTTCGACGACATCGCCGTCTTCTACCGGACCAACGCGCAGTCGCGGGTGCTCGAGGACGTGTTCATCCGCGTCGGCCTGCCCTACCGGGTGATCGGCGGTGTGCGGTTCTACGAGCGCAAGGAGATCAAGGACGTCCTCGCCTACGCACGCCTGCTCGTCAACCCGGCCGATGACGTCGCGGCACGGCGCATCATCAACCTGCCGCGGCGAGGTATCGGGGCCCGCACCATCGAGGCGCTCGATTGGCACGCCCGGCGGGAAGGCATGACCTTCCTCGCTGCCTGCCGGGACGCCGAGGTGGTCCAGGGTCTGGCGGCGCGTGCGGTCGCGGCCGTGACCTCCTTCGTCGACCTGCTCGATGGGCTCCGGACCGAGCTGGAGCACGATCTCTCCATCGCGGACCTGCTGGCGCTGATCTGGGACCGCACCGGCTACCTCGCCGAGCTCGAGGCCGAGCGCACCGTGGAAGCCGTCGGTCGGGTCGAGAACCTGAAGGAGCTTCGTTCGGTCGCCCAGGAGGTCGCCGAGCGTGGTGGGCAGGAGTCCGGGCCCGAGGGCCTGGCCGCCTTCCTCGAGTCGGTGACCCTGGTCAGCGACCAGGACCAGCTCGCGACGACGGCAGCCGCGGGTGTCGCCACCGACGTGGCCGCGGGTGTCGCCACCGACGTGGCCGCGGGTGTCGCCACCGACGCGGCAGCCGCGGGGGCGAGCGAGCCCGCGGTGGACGAGGGCCGCGTCACCCTCATGACCCTGCACACCGCCAAGGGGCTCGAGTACCCGCACGTGTTCCTCGTCGGGATGGAGGACGGCGTGTTCCCGCACGTGCGCTCCCTCTCCGAGCCCGAGCAGCTCGAGGAGGAGCGTCGCCTCGCCTACGTCGGGATGACCCGGGCGCAGGACCGCCTCCACCTGAGCCACGCCGAGCACCGCACCCTGTGGGGTGGGACGAACGCCAACCCACCCTCGCGGTTCCTCGACCAGCTTCCCGTCGATCTCGTGGAGGAACGCGGCTCGACGTTGCGCTCGTCCCCGGCGCGGCGGGCCCGCAACCGCGAGGTGCTGGAGGTCGCCGGCGCCGAGTTCCACGTCGGCGACGACGTCAGCCACCCCAAGTTCGGCGACGGATGCATCATCTCCCTGTCCGGGGAGGGGGAGCGCGCCGAAGCGGAGGTCGACTTCGTCGACGAAGGGCGCAAACACCTGATGCTCGCCTACGCCCCGCTCGTGCGGCGCGGCTGACACCTCGACGCGATCGGGTCCGTGACGGTGATCGAACCACTCCTGACGAGCTTCGGGCTCGTGTTCCTGGCCGAACTGGGCGACAAGTCGATGCTGCTCGCGATCGCCTTCGCCGCGCGCTTCCGGCCCCTTCCCGTGCTGTCGGGCATCGCGATCGCGGCGTTCACGATGCTGGGGGTGTCCACGCTCGTCGGCGCGGGGATCGGGGCGGCGCTGCCCGAGGACGCCGTGGCGATCGCCGGTGGGGTCCTGTTCGTCGTGTTCGGTCTCCTCACGCTCCGGGGCGAGGACGATGACGACGAGGAGGACACGAGCCGGCCGGCGGGTGGCTCGGTGCTCCTCGGCGTGACGCTCGCGTTCCTCGTCGCCGAGTTCGGAGACAAGACCATGCTGGCGACGATCACCCTCGCGAGCGCGCGACCGGCGGTACCGACGTGGCTCGGTGCCGGCGCCGGGATGACCGCGGCCAGCGGCATCGCGATCGCACTCGCCACCGTGATCGGCTCGCGGCTCCCGGAGAAGGCGCTGCGCGTGGTCGCCGCTGGCGCCTTCCTGGTCTTCGGAGCGCTGCTGTTGGCACAGGGGCTGGGTGGTTGAGGGCCGCTACGTTCCTCCTCCTGGAGGGCGCAGATGTCGATGATGGAGCGGATGCGGCGCGGTGAGCTCTACCTCGCCGACGATCCCGAGCTGCTCGCCGCACAGGGTCGGGCACAGGACCTGCTCGCGCGCTTCAACACCTCATCGCACGAGGAGGAGGCGCTCCGTGCCGGCCTGATGCAGCAGCTGCTCGGGGCGGTGGGCGAGGGCGTCGTGATCAAGCCGACGTTCCGGTGCGACTACGGCTTCCCGATCAGCATCGGCGCCGGGACCTTCATCAACTACGACTGCATCATCCTCGATGTCGTCGACGTCCACATCGGTGTCGCCTGCCAGCTCGCCACCCGGGTCCAGCTGTTGACCGCCACCCACCCGGTCGATCCCGTGACCCGCCGCGTCGGGTGGGAGTCGGGCGCACCCATCAGCATCGGTGACAACGTGTGGCTCGGAGGAGGCGTCGTCGTGCTACCCGGTGTGGCGATCGGAGACGACACGGTCGTGGGGGCGGGGTCGATCGTGACCAAGGACCTGCCGGCCGGGGTCGTCGCGGTGGGTTCACCAGCGCGGCCGTTGCGCGCGATCGGCGAGGCGGATCGGGTCACCCCGCCGGATCGGTGACGGCCAGGCCAGGCGTGCGGCGAACGCGCGCCGCTCGACGCGTCCATGGTCGCTCCAGGCGAGGTGTCCGTCCATCGCCGTTGCGAGGCCGCACCATCGATCGCTCGCGGCCATCGGACCGGAGCACGGCGCCGAAGGGTGGGTGGACGACCCCATCGCCCAGGAAACCGAAGGAGCCTCCCATGGCCAAGCAACGCCAGGTCTCGACCACCCGCATCATCCCCGCCGATCGGCAAGCGGTGTTCGACCTCGTCGCTGATCCCCGTCAGCACCCGGTGATCGACGGCTCCGGGACGGTGACCAAGGTCCTCCCGGGGCTTCCGGAACGCCTCCACCTCGACGCCACCTTCGGCATGGACATGCAGCACGGGACCAGTTACCGGATCATCAACCGGGTGGTGGAGTTCGTCGAGGGGGAGCGGATCGCGTGGCGGCACTTCCACGGTCACCGGTGGCGCTACGCCTTCCGGGACGTCGACGGGGGTACCGAGGTGACCGAGACCTTCGACTGGTCCAGGGCCAAGGCCAAGCTCGCACTCGAACTCGCTGGCTATCCCAAGCGGAACCTGGCCTCCATGCGCCGGACCCTCGTCCGCCTCGAGGAGTTGGCCCTCACCGGGACGGTCGCCGATCACGAGGCGGACGAAGACATCGCCTGAGCCCACGGTCACGGTCGCCGGCGACCCCGCGCGGTGCCGTCCACGGTCATGTTCCCGCGCAGCCCGGCTCGGCCCGCTCATCCGAGGCATCGGGGCCCGGCGCACGCACGGTCGGATCCACGTAGACGGTGTCGTCCTGGATGCGTGTCGGGTGCTCGTCCAGCGACGGCGCGCCACCCAGACCGCGACCGGTCAGGCTCCAGACCTCCCCGTCCGGTGACTCCAGCCGGTTGCTCGCCTCGCAGTAGGAGATGTCGTCCGCGGTCGCGAACGCACGGATACGCCCGGCCCCCGGGACGAGCAGGACGTCGAGGTCCTCCACGACGTGTGCGCTGCCGAGCTCGGCCAGGCGGGCGGCCGGGACCCACGGTTCTGCGGGGGGCGCGCCGCTGCGCTGCAGGAACAGCACGCCGGCCACGACCACCACGAGTCCGGCGACCAGCGACGCGACGACCCACTGGAGTCCCAGCGGGGAGCGGAGCACGATCTTGCGAGCACGCTTGGAGGCCCGCTCCGGGAGATAGCCGGAGGGGCCGAACTCGAGGCCGTCCACCTCGTCGCGTTTGTCACTCATCCGGCGCGAAGGTACCGATGGGCGGCCTTCGCTCGGCATGCGCGCGACCGAGCTCCCGCACGCTCTTCGTGGCGCGTGCAGCTTCCGGCTAGGCTCCCCGCGACCGACGCACCGACGGGAGGCGTGGAACCGTGGCGATCCGCGTGATCGTGGCCAAGCCGGGCTTGGACGGACACGACCGTGGCGCCAAGGTGGTCGCACGGGCTCTGCGTGACGCCGGTATGGAGG
>JBBDSW010000122.1:0-5068 GCA_040904745.1 Nitriliruptoraceae bacterium | reverse complement strand
GGTGCGAGCTCTGGGGCCGCTGATCCCGGCTCCGCGACGGGCAAGGGTTCTACGGACGGCGTGTCGGACCCCACTGCTGACGGGGAGCCCACGGAGGAACCGGGCTCGAGCCCGTCGGCGGGTGCCGGTGACGTGCCTCCAGCAGCCGATGGTGCTGGCGGCGCCAACGGAAGCGGTCCGAAGGACGTGACCGCGTCGGGCAACGGCGAACGTGGATCCGAGGACGGATCCGAGCGGTCCTCCAAGAAGGGTGATCGCGCACGACCTGAGCACCTCCCGCGCCGGGGTGGCAAGCGGGACTGAAGCCAGCAACGAGGAGCGAGAGATGAGTCGAACGGTCCAGGCCCGGGGGGAAAGCCTTGAAGGCGCCCTCGCAGAGGCGATCAGCGAGCTACTCGAGACCCGTGACGGGTCGGTAGACGTCGAGGTTCGTGGTGCCGATCTGGCTGCATGGTCGGGACGGGTCCGGTTCGATCTCGAAGTGGCGGGCACACAGACGGCCTCCGAGGACGATCAGGTCACCGAGGAGGCGGACGAGACCCGCACCCCTCGTGGCGGGGCTGCTGCTGTGTCCCCGAGAGCGCCCGAGGAGGAGGTCTCGCCCGAGGAGCTCGACGAGGAAGCGGACGCGGCCGCGGACTTCCTCGAAGGTCTGCTCGACGCCATGGATCTGCCGGGTGATCTGCGGATCAAGCTCCATGACGACCATGCCGAGCTCGAGGTCACCGATATCGGTAGTGGGGCGCTCATCGGTCGCCGGGGCCAGACCCTCGAAGCGATCCAGGAGCTCGCCCGCTGCTCGCTCCAGCGCCAGTTCCAGCGCCGGGCACGTGTCAAGATCGACGCCGAGGGCTACCGGGCGCGCCGGATGGAGAAGCTCATCGAGAAGGCTGACGAGGCGATCGATGCGGTGCTCGACAGCGGAGAACCCGAGCGCCTCGAGCCGATGGACGTCTTCGAACGCAAGGCGATCCACCAACTGGTCGCCGAGGTCGACGGTCTCTTGAGTCGTAGCCAGGGCCGGGAACCGGCTCGACGGGTGATCATCGAGCGGGAGTGATCACCCGACGAGAGACGGTTGGCAAGACGTGTCCGGGCCATCCGCCCGGGCACGTTGCATGCAGAACGTGATGGCGAACGAAAGCTAGAAAGGATAGCGCTTGCGTGCGCCGTTGCAGGATACCTGAACGAGTTGCGCCGATCACGAGGCGCGACGTGTGAGCGTCCTCCCCGACCGTCGTAGGGTCGGAGGAGTCCTCCGCGGTCAACGTGCCGGTACGGTCGCTCCACGTTGGACCGATGGATGGAACCGGGTACAGGTGCATCGACGCTCTTGAACGCGTCACACCTGTCCGGTCTTCGGGGCGCGGGCCCTGACGGGAGCGTGAGGGGCGATCCTTCGTCCCTATCGTCTCGGGTGACCTGGGGCCCTTCACCGCCTTGCCATCCGGGCCCGTTCCACGTGGAACCGTGGCACGGGAGGCGTCCCGTACAAGAAGATGGTCGTGGGGCGGCGTCACGGCCCCTGGTATAGGGGGGGCCGGTTCGGCGTCGCCGGACACTTGTCAGCGATCTCCTCGGGAGCGGCCGCGAGGCCTGCTCGAGCATCGCCTGGTGAAGGCGTCGGTAGTGGCCCTGGTCGAAGGGTGGTCCGGGGGGGGAGCCGTCTTCCTGCATCGCTCCAGGCTGGATCAACCGAGCGTTCCACGTGGAACCTGGTGGCGAGTGGACCGTCTCGATGATCGAAGGGCGTCCGCCGAGGACCGAACCCGAGCTATCGGTAGCTGGGGTCCACCACAGGCGGATCCGGTGCTCCATGCAACGGGGACCGTTCCACGTGGAACGGCTCGCTGCTGCGGCCGGCTAGTGTGCCGGCATGCCTCCCACCGATCCTGACGAGCAGCTGGCCCGTTTCGCATCGCTCGTGCGCAGATCACCCCACAACCTCGTGTCGGCAAGCGCCGCTAGGGAACTCGAGAGCCGGCACATCCCCGAGGCACGTGCACTCGCCCACATGCTGCCGAGCGGTCCACCGGTCACGCGTCTGCTGGACGTCGGATCTGGCGGAGGGCTACCAGGACTCGTGATCGCACTCGAGCGACCTGACCTGGAGGTGCACCTCCTCGATTCTCGCGGGAAGAAGACCGCCTTCCTGCGCGAGACCGCCGCAGATCTCGGGATCGCGGTGCAGGTCCACACGGGCCGGGCAGAGGACCTCGCGAACGGTGACCTCCAAGCATCGTTCCATGTGGTCACGGCGCGCGCCGTCGCACCCCTGGCACGCCTCCTGGGATGGACCTTGCCCTTCCTGGAGGTGGGTGGTCTGCTCTACGCGGTCAAGGGCGAACGCTGGGAGGAGGAGCTGGCTGATGCCGTCCCGGCGCTCCGCAGAGAGCAGGGCCGGGTCGTCGCAACCCCCGATGACATCGATCAGGCGACCCCGACGGCCCCTCGGGTGGTTATAGTCGGCAAGGACGCGCCTGACCGACGCAGATGAGGTATGAAGAGGGATGGAAAGACATGGCAGATAACGAGGATGCGGTCCCGGGTTCGCGGGGCGTGACCGTCTGTGTCGCGAACCAGAAAGGCGGCGTCGGCAAGACGACCACGACGGTGTCCCTCGCCGCGGCCATCGCGGCACTCGGTGCACGGGTCCTCGTGATCGACCTGGATCCTCAGGGCAACGCCAGTACCGGTCTGGGCATCCGTGTGGAAGAGGGCGAGCCCTCCACCTACGGGGTCCTGGTCGATGGCGATGCCATCGCGTCGGCGAGGTGCACGACCGACGTCGAGAACCTGGATCTGCTGCCGTCATCCCTCGATCTGGCCGGTGCGGAGGTCGAACTGGTGCCCGCGTTCTCCCGGGAGCACCGGCTGCAGCGCGCTCTCGAGCCGATCGCGTCCGAGTACGACCTCATCCTGGTGGACTGCCCACCATCGTTGGGACTGCTCACGATCAACGCGCTGGTAGCGGCGGATCAGGTGCTGGTCCCGATCCAGTGTGAGTACTACGCGCTCGAGGGACTCAGCCAGCTCCTGCGGACCGTGCAACTCGTGGGAGAGAACCTGAACCGTGCGTTGGAGCTCGGTGGGGTGGTCCTGACCATGTACGACGGCCGGACGAACCTCGCCCAACAGGTCGTCGACGAGGTGCGCGACTACTTCGGTGATCGGACCTTCTCCACCGTCATCCCGCGCACGGTCCGGCTGTCAGAGGCTCCGAGCTTCGGGCAGCCCATCACCACCTTCGATCCGAGCAGTCGCGGTGCCCGGGCCTATATGCGCCTCGCACGTGAAGTGGCGATCCGCCTCCGCCTGTCGGTCGAACTGCCCGAAGAGAGCACCCTGGACCGTCTGCTGGGTGGCAGCTTCTCCGCGGGGGCGAGCCCGGACCGCATCGTCGATGGTGTCCTACGGCCCGGAGGCGATGGAGAGCAAGCGACCCAACCCGTCCATGACCACGACGAGGAGCGACCGTGAGCCGTCGATCGGGACTCGGCCGCGGACTCGCGGCCCTCATCCCCCCCACGAGCCCCGCCGATGAGCAGCCCGAGCAGGGATCGGAGCCGCCGGAGCCGACCGGCGTCGATCCCGAGATCACCGACCATCTCCCCACGCGCTCAGAGGAGGTACCAACGGATCCGGTGCTGGAGCGTACGGACGGGTCGTGGACGAGCGGACCTCGGAGTGAGGAGCCCGTTTCGGACAGCCCGACGCCGGTCCCTGCGACCTATACGGAGATATCGCCAGATATCATCGAACCCAACCATCTACAACCACGCGAGGTGTTCGACCCCGAGGAGCTCGAGGGTCTCGCCACCTCGCTGCGCGACGTCGGCATGTTGCAGCCTCTGGTGGTCCGGCCGCTCGATGGTGGACGCTACGAACTCGTCGCCGGAGAGCGCCGCCTGCGCGCCGCCAAGTTGGCGGGGTTGGCGAGCGTGCCCGCCCTGGTCCGACACACCGACGATGCGAACCTCCTCAAGGAGGCGCTCGTCGAGAACATCCACCGGGTGCAACTCAACCCCCTGGAGGAAGGAGCCGCCTACCAGCAACTCCTCGAGGAGTTCGGGGTCACCCAGGAGGAACTGGCGGCTCGGCTCGGACGATCGCGTCCGGCGATCACCAACGCCATCAGGATCCTCCAACTCCCCCCGGCGGTGCAGCGTCGGGTCGCTGCTGGCGTCCTGTCCGCAGGCCATGCCAAGGCCCTCCTCGCCGTCGAGGATGTGAGCCTGCAGTCCCGTCTCGCCGATCGGATCGTCGCGGAGGGACTCTCGGTGCGGGCGACCGAGGAACTCGTCCGCCTCAAGCTGCTGGACGAGCCACCCACACGCTCCAGATCGCGCCGGACACCCACCGCACCCGGGCTGGTGGAGCTCCAGGAGGATCTCTCCGACGCCCTCGAAGCGCGGGTACGGATCTCCATGGGCGCGCGCAAGGGTAAGCTCGCCATCGACTTCACCTCCGTCGATGATCTCGAACGGATCGTGGCGGTGATCGCCGATGGACTGGGCAGCCGTGGCCGAAGCGTCGCTCCTCCGAACGAGACCGGGCTCGGGGACCGACCGGAGGTCACTCCGCCGGACGCATGACGGTAACCACCGATCCGTCGACGTTGCCGAGCACCGCCCGTTCCGCTAGGTCGACGAACAGCCCCGAGGTGACGACCCCGGGCACCGTCGCGAGCCACACGTCGACCACGGCGGGATCCTCGATCCCGCCGGCGAGGCGGGCGTCCAGCAGATGGTTCCCGTTGTCCGTGATCACCAGCCCGCCATCCCGTCTCCGGCGGGCGACGACCTGGAAACCCTCCTCTGTGACGGTGCGTCGGACCGGCTCGAGGGCGAACGGCACGACCTCGATGGGGATGGGGAACGTGTCGCCGAGCCGCTCCACCTGCTTGTCGCTCGTCGCGATGATCACGAAGCGCTCCGACATCGTCGCGACGACCTTCTCGCGGAGATGGGCACAGCCGCCGCCCTTGGTGGCGGTCAGGTCCGGATCGATCTCATCCGCCCCATCGATCGTGAGATCGAGCCGCGCGACGTCTCCTGGCTCCAGGAGG
>JBBDSW010000121.1:0-5103 GCA_040904745.1 Nitriliruptoraceae bacterium | reverse complement strand
CACGGGCTGCGGGCGGTGGTGGTGCTCCGGTTCCTCCTCGATCTGCCGGTCGAGCAGGCCGCGGAGGCGCTCGGGGTCGCCCCGGGAACCGTCCGCAGCCGTACCCACCGCGCCCTCGGGAAGCTCGAACAGATGCGCGAGGTGACCCGATGAACGTCGAGGAACAGCTCCGCCGGACCCAGGACGATGCGACCCACCGCCTGCTCGAGCGTCCCGGTGAGGTGACCGCGGCGCTCGCGGAGGGTGACCGCCGTCGGCGTCGCACGCGCGCCGGCGCCGTCGCTGCGGGCGTCGCGGCCGTGGCGGTGGCGGTGGTCGGGCTGACCGCCATCGACTGGCCGGGCTCGGGGAGCTTCCCGATCGACCCGGTCGACCAGGACGTCGCTGATCCGCCGCCGGGCGATGAGGGACCCGGCGACGAGGACTCCGCAGACGAGGCACCCGAGGTCGGCCAGCCCGTCCTGACCATGTTCGCGGAGGGTGGCTGGTCGGTCCGGGTGAGCCCGGACGGAGACGCCGGGTGGTGTATCACCGCACGACGGGGCGGAGCCGACCCTGCGGGGTCCGCCGGGGAGGCCTGCGCCGGGATCGCGGCCCCGGATGGCGGTGGAGCGGACGAGGTGCTCTCGCCGGTCCGGTCCCAGACGGACGGGGAGGCCGAGTTGCTGTTCGGCACCGTCGATGACCGCGCCGACGACGTGGCGGTCGTCTTCCGCGGCGGGGAGCGGAGTACGGCGACGACGGCCAGCGGTGGACGACTGTCGTTCGGCGTCTGGGCGCTACCGCTGGACGGGCGGATCCCGGTGCTCGTGGAGGCCCTCCGTGCCGGGGAGGTCATCGGCGCACGGGACCTCGACGAGTGGACGGCCGCGGGTCCCCCCGCGAGCGCCGAGGACGAGGCGCTCATCGGCGACCTGCTGCGGTTCGCCTCCGAGCCGACCGACGCCAACGCGGGTGCGCTTCCGTTCGCCGGACAGGTCGGTCTGGGCCTCGGGGAAGAGATCATCGTCACCCGGAGTGCCGACGAACTCGCCGACCCGGAGGCCTGGTCGTTGGATGTGGAGGCCTTCCGTGGCTACGTGGGACCGTTCTCCGCGCTCGACCTGGCTGCGGGCAGCGGTCCGGCCGACACGGTCGTGTCGGTCGGCCAGCACCCGCACTGCGCGTCCCCACCCCGGGCCGCACCGGAGGGCTTCGCCGACCACCGGCGTCTCAGCGTCCAGCCCGATCCGGAGACGACCGGAAGCTGCCTGGAGTGGTGGACCGTCGACCTCTACCTCGACGACGCCGGCACGATCGACGCGGTCACCCTGGACCTCTTCGCCCCGTGAGCGCGGTCGGGGGCGGGGCCAGCCGGATCCGGTTGCAGCCGCGTTCGATGGAACGTTCCGACGCCCTGGGCGTCGGAACGTTCCATCGAATCTGCACGACACCCAGGGGAGTATCGGGACCGCGAGTACCGCGGCCGGACTCAGGCCAGCCAGTGTTCGGCAGTTGGGTGTGATGGATGTACATGGTGGCCGTGTCGCACCTGTGCGGCACCATGATCTGTATGGAACATGACCGGGTGCTGGAGGCGGCCGCTGACCGCGGTTCTCTCACGCGTGCGGTCGAGGTGGTCCTCGATCCGTCGCCGTCGCAGGAGCGGTGGTTGCGGTCGTACGTCGGGTCGATGCGGGCCGCCTACAACTGGGCGCTCGAGCAGACTGGCGAGAACCTGTCAGTCCGCCGCGACGAACGCGCATGTGGCATCCCCGAGGACGAACTCACGCCGGCTCTGTCGTGGTCGGCGTTCAGCCTCACCAAGCTCTGGCGGGAGGCGCGTGACGAGGTGCATCCGTGGCATCGGGACGTGTCCATCCATGCGTTCCGCACCGGGTTGGACAACGCCGCGTTGGCGCTCAAGAACTTCTCCGGGTCCCGGTCCGGCAGACGGCGCGGCGCGAGGGTCGGGTTCCCGCGGTTCAAGAACCGTCACTCCCGGCAGGCGGTCACGTTCGTCGAGCTCGCCGACGGCGTCGACCACCGGCACTGGATCAACCCGGACACGCGCGAACATGTCCGGCTGATGCTCCCGCAGCGGGCCGCAGATGACAGTTGGGAGCGCCGCCACACCCGGCCACGCGTGCAGCAGGCGCCAGGTCGTGACCGGCGGTCCGAGGTGGCGTGGCTGCACACTTTCCAGCCCGACACGGTCCGCGAGGTGGGGGCGCTGTGTGCGTCCGGCCGGGCCAAGGTCCAGGCGCTGACCATCAAGTTCGAAGGCGGCCGGTGGGTCGCAGTGTTCCGGCTGCGCCTGCTGGATGGCCGCACCCGGCTACGCAACCCTGGTGAGCCTGTCAAGCATCATGGCGGGGCCATCGGCGTCGACCTCGGCCTCAAGCATCTCGTGACGTTGGATCGGCCTGTCGACGGCCTGACCGACGAGCACGGCCATGTCCCCAACCCGCGCATCCTCGAACAGCACCTGGCCCGGCTGCAGCGGCTCGACCGGGCCACCGCCCGTTGCGTCAAGGGCAGCAAGAACCGAGCCAAGCTGCTGCGCCGCCGCGCCAAGCTGCACGGCAAGGTCACCGCCACCCGCAAGCTCTACCTGCACGAGCTGTCACGCCGGCTCGCGGGCGGGTTCGACGTCGTGTGCGTCGAGGACCTCAACGTCGCCGGGATGGGCCGCCGCAAGGGGCTGCGCCACGGTCGCAGCGTGGCGGAGGCGTCGATGGGCGAGCTGGCCCGTCAGCTCGACTACAAGACCTCCGACCGGTCCGCGACGCTGATGCGGGTCGGCCGGTTCTACCCAAGTTCGCAGACCTGCTCACAGTGTGGGGCGAGAACCAAGCTCGCGCTCTGGCAGAGGGTCTATGACTGCAGCAGCTGCGGTCTCGTCCTGGACCGGGACGTGAACGCGGCACGCAACATCCGCGCCGAAGGCCAACGCCTGATGCGCGAACAGCACGAGCAGGACGTCGCCTCGATACGCGGGGAGACGCGAAACGGCGAGCCGAGACCTGGTGAGACCGAACCCGCACAGCACGATCGTGCGGGTGGGCGCGGGTCGTTCGAGGCCGCAACCGATCCAGCGGCCGTCCCTGTGACGGCTGCGTGAGCGACGGACGCGACCCCGCCACCTCACGGCGACGGGGTCGGATTCGAGTACGTCAGGTTGTGTACATCCCATCACACCTGACTGCCGAACCTAGGCCAGCCCGAGCTCGGCCGCCGCCGCTCTGGTCTCGGTCGGGATCGTGACCGGTTCCGCAGCCCCGGAGATGGCCCACTCCGGGTCCTTGAGCCCATGGCCGGTCAGCACGCACACGACCGTCTGCCCCGGCTCCAGGTCGCCGTTCTCGCGCAGCTCGAGGAGGCCGGCGATCGACGCGGCCGAGGCCATCTCGGCGAAGACGCCGTGCCGCGCCACCAGCCGGAACCCGGCCAGGATCTGCCGGTCGGTCACCGAACGGATCGACCCCCCGGAGGCGGAGGCGGCTTCCACGGCCCGGTCCCAGGAAGCGGGGTTCCCGATCCGGATCGCCGTGGCGATCGTCTGCGGCTTGTCGACCGGCGCACCCTGCACGATCGGGGCCGCACCGGCGGCCTGGTAGCCGCGCATCACCGGCAGCTGGTCGATCAGCCCGTCCTCGTGGTACTCGCGGTAGCCCTGCCAGTAGGCGGTGATGTTGCCCGCGTTGCCCACCGGCATGACGTGGACGTCCGGCGCGCGTCCGAGCTGGTCGACCACCTCCCAGGCCCCCGTGCGCTGCCCATCGATGCGGTAGGGGTTGACCGAGTTGACCAGTTCGACGGGGTATCCCTCGGCGAGCTCCCGGCAGATCGTCAGCGCCTGGTCGAAGTTCCCCTCGATCTGCAGTACCTGCGCGCCATGCACCAGCGCCTGGGCGAGCTTGCCGAGCGCGATCTTGCCCTTCGGGACGATCACCCCGGCGGTCATGCCGGCCTTGGCGGCGTAGGCAGCCGCTGACGCCGAGGTGTTGCCGGTGGAGGCGCAGATCACGGCCTCCGCGCCGGCCTCCTTGGCCTTGCTGATGGCCAGGGTCATCCCCCGGTCCTTGAAGGAGCCGGTGGGGTTCCCGCCGTCGAACTTGAGGTGGACCTCGCAGCCGGTCAGCGCCGAGAGGTACTCGGAGTGGATCAGTGGGGTACCGCCCTCGCGCAGGGTGACGATCGGCGTGTCGTCCGAGACCGGCATCCGTGCCCGGTACTCCTCGATCACGCCACGCCAGAGGTGGGCGGCGCCGGCGACGGGTCGGACCGGTGCGCTCATGAGCTGAACACCTCCGCTTCGACGCGCATGACGCTGGCGACGCTGCGCACCGCCGGCACCTCGGCGAGCGCCTCGGCGGTCGCTCTGAGCGCGGCCTCCTGGGCGCGGTGGGTGATCAGGACGAGCTGGGCGGAGTCCGCCGACCCCTCCTGCCACACCTGCGCGATCGAGACGCCGTGATCACCGAAGGTGGTGGCCACCGCGGCGAGCACCCCGGCCTGGTCCTCGACGTCGAGCAGGACGTAGTACTGGGTCCTGAGCTCGTCGATGCTGCGCAGGTCCTTGGGACGGTGCTGCGACTCGGTCGCACCACGGGCGGTCTGCAGGAGGTTGCGCGAGACGTCGATCACGTCACCCACGACCGCCGACCCGGTCGGCTCCGCTCCGGCACCGCGGCCGTAGAACATCAGCTCACCGGCGGCGACGGCGTCCACGTAGACCGCGTTGAACGACCCCCGGACGCTGGCCAGCGGGTGCTCCTTCGGGAGGAAGGTCGGGTGCACACGAACACCCACGCGACCATCCACCTCGCTGGCGATCCCGAGCAGCTTGATCACGTAGCCGAGCTGGTCCGCCACGCGGATGTCGGTGGCCGTCACCGCCTCGATCCCCTGGGTGAACACGTCGTCGGCATGGACGGCGGTGTCGAACGCGAGCGAGGCGAGGATCGCGCACTTCGCGGCGGCGTCGGCTCCTCCGACATCGGCGCTCGGATCGGCCTCGGCGTAGCCGAGCGCCTGGGCATCGGCCAGCACCTCGTCGTAGGCGGCCCCCTCCTCGGTCATGCGGGTCAGGATGTAGTTGGTCGTCCCGTTGAGGATCCC
>JBBDSW010000120.1:0-30305 GCA_040904745.1 Nitriliruptoraceae bacterium | reverse complement strand
GTCTCGATCCGGTACGGCCGGCGCGCCAGCTGCCAGGGCTTGATCACCCGGACGTAGAGCAGGAGGCCGATGAGTCCGAACGTCATCGCGAACCACACTGTCCGTTGGAGCGGGCCGGAGACGTAGTAGCCGACGCGTTCGACGTGGACCAGCGCCGTCGCGACCACGCCGATCGCGAGCAGACCGTGGGTGACCCGCCACACCTCGTAGGACAGGTGGAGCCGGCGCCGCCAGATCGACGCCGCGATCAACACCACGAGCAGCCCGACCGACGCGAGGCCCCACAGCGCAGCGGTGGTGGAGTCGAACGGGTTGAGCAGGCGCCACAGGCTGGGATCCTGGACGAAGAGCATGAGGGGGTGGATCAGGACGAACGCGAACGCGACGAACGAGATCTGTCGGTGGAAGCGCAGCACCGCGTCGAGCCCGAAGGGCGCGTCGACCGGGTGGAACCTCGCCGTGACGGCCAACTGGAGCCCGAGCATGGCGAGGCCGACGAACCCGATGCCCATCGACAGGTCGGCCCACCAACCGCGGCCCGCGGGTGTGTCGCCGACCAACATGAGGAACAACGGGGCGACCACCGCAGCGAGGTAGATCGCGGCCCACTTCATGCCCGAGAGCGCGCTCAGCATCAGGCTTCTTCCCTTCACCCCGCCGGTCGTCGTGGCTCTAACCATGGCCCGACGACGAACCTAGCCAGCCCGGCCCCCCTCCCCCCGGTCCATCTGGCCCCTCGCTGCGTGGCCAGTCGGCCCGGTCACAGCCGGACCACCTCGGTGCCCGGTCGAGACGTTGACACGGAACTCAACGAGCGTAGAGTTACTGATGCACCTCGACGCGAGGCCGGCCGATGTGGGCGATGGTGGTGAACGAGTTCCGGCAGATGCGCCGGGATCACCGGGCACTGGCGATGATGATCGTGCTGCCGTTGCTCATGCTCGTGGTGTTCGGCTACGCCGCCAGCTTCGACGTCTCCGACGTTCCCGTGCGGGTGGTCGGTCCGCAGGCCGAGCAGGTCGCATCCGAGCTACCCGACACCCTCGCGGTCGAGGAGGTGGTACCGGCCGATGGGGAGGAGGAAGGTCGCGACGCGCTCGTCGACGGAGCCGTCGTCGCGGTCGTGGTCACCTCAAAGACGGGAGAGGGACGGGTCCTCGTCGACGGCTCACAACTGTTCTCCGCCCGAGCGGTCGCGAACGGGATCGCGGCCGAGGCACCGGCCCTCCAGGTCGAGATCCTGTTCAACCCCGACCTGGACACCTCGGCGGTGATGGTCCCAGCCATCGCCGGGATGATCCTGGTGTTCATCGGGACCGTCATCACGAGCCTCGGCATGGTGCGCGAGCGGACCGCCGGCACCCTCGAGCAACTGTCGGTCATGCCGTTCCGACCGCGGGACGTGCTGGTGGGCAAGATCGCCCCCTACTTCGCGATCGCCGCGCTGGACCTGCTGGTGGTCATCGGTGTCGGGGTGCTGCTCTTCGACGTGCCGTTCAACGGCTCGCCCTGGCTGCTGGCGCTCGGCTCGGCGCTGTTCCTCCTGGTCACCCTGGGGATCGGGCTGCTGGTCTCCAGCGTGTCGGAGAACAGCGGCCAAGCGATCCAACTGGCGCTGATGACCCTGCTCCCCCAGGTGCTCCTGTCAGGGATGATCTTCCCGCTGGAGGCCATGGCCGCCGGGATCCGCTGGCTCGCCTACATCCTCCCCCTGACCTACTTCGTCGACATCTCCCGGGCGGTGATGCTCCGCGGCGCGAGCATCGAGGCTGTCGCGCAGCCGTTGGCGCTGCTAGCCGTCCTCGGCACGGTCGTCTTCGGTCTGGCGCTCCTGCGCACCCGTCGAGATCTGGTCCCAGTCAGACGACGTACCCGCAGCAAGGACCCCGGCCCGGACCCCGGCCCGGAACGCGAGCCCCACGCGGTCGCACCATGACCTTCTCACTGGAGGCCGTCGTCGTGCGCCGCCACGCCCGCACCGACCTCGACCACGTCGACCTCGCCGGTCGAGCGGGTTCCCTCTCGGCCGTCGTCGGGGGCGATGGGGCCGGCAAGACGACCCTGCTGCGCACCCTGGTCGGGGCCCTCACCCCGTCCGCGGGCCAGATCACGACGCCCGCCCGCGAACGCATCGGCTACGTACCGGCAAGCTCGGGGGTCTATCCCGATCTCAGCGTCGCCGAGAACCTGCGCTTCTCCGCCGCGGCCTTCGGGTCACGAGGGGAGGGCCGGGACATGCGGACCCGGGAGCTGTTGGCGGCGACCGGCCTCACCGACGCCCGCGACCGGCTGGCCGGGAACCTCTCCGGTGGCATGCGGCAGAAGCTCGCGTTCGCCTGCGCGATGTTGCATGCCCCCGATCTGCTCGTGATGGACGAACCGACCACCGGTCTCGATCCCATGAGCCGCTCCGAGCTGTGGCGGCTGGTCTCGATCGCACTCGGCAGCGGAACCGCCGCCGTGTTCGCCACCACCTACGTCGAGGAGGCCGCACGGGCCGATCACGTCCTGGTCCTCGACCGGGGACGGACGCTGGTCTCCGATGCGCCGGCGCAGGTGATCAGGGACCTGCCCGGTCAGGTGGTCAGCCTCCCAGGAGCCACGCCCGAGCATCCGAGCTGGAGGCGCGGGCGGGTGCGGCACGCCTGGATCGCGACGGGGCCACCTCCGAGCGAGGCACGTGCAGTGGAGCCCGACCTCGAGGACGCCGTCATCGTGAAGGCGTTGGCCGCGAGGATGGCCTCGCTACCGGAGCCGCTCCGATGAGCCTGCTCGCGATCCGGGAGCTCGTCGTGCGGTTCGGTAGCACCACGGCCGTCGACCGGGTCTCGCTCGACGTCGCACCCGGGGAGATCGTCGGGCTGATCGGCGCGAACGGCGCCGGGAAGACCACCACGCTGCGCGTCGCGTTGGGTATCGAACGGGCGACCAGTGGCGATGTCGACCTGCTCGGGGACCTACCCGCGCACCAGCGCCGACGGGCCGTCGGCTACGTCCCCCAGTCGCTCGGGTTGTGGCAGGACCTCACGGTCGCGCAGAACCTCGCGTTCGTGGCGGCCGCGTTCGGGGTCGCGGAGCCGCGCCTGCCCGCCTCCCTCGCCGGATCGGCGCGCGTGGCCGTGGCCGATCTGCCACTGGGTCAGCGCCGACGGCTGGCCTTCGAGGCTGCGCTGTGCCACGCCCCCCGCCTCCTCATCCTGGACGAGCCCACCTCCGGCGTCGGACCCCTGGAGCGCAGCGAACTGTGGGACCGGATCGCGGAGGCCCGCGACGCCGGCGCGGGGCTGCTCGTCACCACCCACCACCTCAGCGAGGCTGAGCAGTGTGACCGGGTCATCATCCTGCTCGCGGGCCAGGTGGCGGCCGCAGGGACGATCGAGGACCTGCGCACTGGGCACCATGCCACCGTGGTCCGGGCCGCGGACCGGACCACAGCGCTCAGGCGCCTGGACACCGCGTTCCCCGCGGTGTCGTTGGCCGGCCATGACATCCGGGTCCCGGGCGCTCCTCTGGCGACGGTCGCCACCGCCCTCGGCGACCTCGCCGCGGAACTCGACACCGCCCCCGCCACCTTCGACGAGGTGTTCGTGGGTCTGGCCCGGCAGACATGAGCGGACCACAGCGGACCGGACGCCGACCCGGGAACCCGGACACCCGCGGGGCGGTGCTCGCTGCCGCGCGACACCGGTTCGCCCAGGACGGCTACGAGGGCGCGACCATCCGGGCGATCGCCGCGGAGGCCGGGGTCGACCCGGCGCTCGTCCACCACTACTTCGGGACGAAACAGGCGCTCTTCCGCGCTGCGGCCGCGTTCCCTGCGGATCCCGGCCAGCTCGCCTCGGTCCTCGCTGAGGGCACGCGCACCGAACGCGTCACCGCGTTCGTGAGGTTCTTCTTCCACGTCTGGGAGGACGACGCTGGCCGACAGCAGCTGCTGTCGGTCCTGCGTTCGGCCATGACGCACGAGGATGCCGCCGCCCTGCTCCGCACCTTCGTGGCGCGGGAACTCCTCGGCCCGATCGCCGAGGTCCTCGAGGTCGAGGACCCCCACAACCGGCTACCGCTGGCCGCAGCCCAGATGGTGGGGGTCGCGATGCTGCGCTACATCGTCCGGGTCGAGCCCCTGGCATCGGCCCCGACCGAGGAACTCGTCACGCGGCTGGTCCCGGTGCTCGAGCTGCATCTCTTCGGGCCGGACGCGCTGGGCGTGGAAGCGTCGGAAGCGGTCGGAGCTACTTCCCGGCCTTCTCCATCCGGCGCTTGAAGCGATCGACGCGACCACCGGTGTCGACCAGCTTCTGCTTCCCGGTGTAGAACGGGTGACACTGGTTGCACAGCTCGACCGACATCTTGTCGACGGTCGCCCGGGTCTCGAAGGTGTTGCCGCACGAGCACGTGACGGTGGCGAGCATGTACTCGGGGTGGATGCCCTGCTTCATGGTGATCGTCCTCCGGGCGGTCGGGAACCGCGGGGTCGGTGGCGGGAGGCAGCGGCCGGGTAACGCCGCGGTCCGCAGAGGCGGCCGCTCGCGCGGTGCGGGCTGGAGCCGTCCGACGACAGCACGCGCCGCGAGGACGGCGCGCTGGCCCGGGACGGTACCAGAGGGCTCGTGACCGCGACAGCGCCTGGGCAGTCGGCCACCTCGACGCTGTCGGCTCAGACACCGGTACCTTGAGGGCTTCCCAAGGAGGCCCCACCCGTGTCACAGCTCGCTCCCGGCATCCCCGTCGCACAGGCTCCCGCCGAAGCTCGCTCGGCCTACATGACCCGCGTCTACGTCCGGCTGCTCTTCGGCATCGGCGGCTTCGTACTCGGATCGTGGTACCTGTTCGCCACCGAGCTCGCCTACGCCATCGCCGAGTTCGTGATCGGGACCAGCTGGCTGCTGATCCTCGGTGGCTTCATGATCGTGTCGTGGATGTCCACCTCGATGCTGTACCGCGCCCGCTCCGCCGGGGCGCAGTACGCGGCGTACGCCGCGGTGGTCATCGCCAACGTGCTGCTCTTCGCCACGCCGCTGGTCCTCGCCCGGGAGTTCGGACCGGAGGGCACGATCGAGCTCGCCGCGCAACTGTCGGCGGTCGCCTTCGTCGCGTTGTCGGTCATCGCGATCCGCACCAGCAAGGACTTCAGCTTCCTCCGCGGGATCCTCATGTGGGGTGGCGTTCTGGCGCTGCTGTTGATCGTGGGGTCGGTGGTCTTCAGCATCGGACTCGGGATCTGGTTCCCGATCGCCATGATCGGCTTCGCGGGTGCGGCGATCCTCTACGACACGCAGAAGATCTACCACAGCTACCCGCTGGGCACGGAGACCGCTGCGGCGGTGAACCTGTTCTCCTCGATCGCGCTGCTGTTCTGGTACGTGCTGCAACTGCTGATGCGCCGCTGAGCCGGGGCTCGTGCGGCCGTGCTCGCCTGCACGGCTGTGGTGCGCAGCTGCGTGCTCTGCGCGGTCTGAGCGGTTTCCGCAACCTGAACGCCTTCCGCACGGAAAGGCCGCCCGTGAGCGGCCCGCGCATGCGTGGGCTGAACAGACGGGTTCGGTGGAAGGGATCGACGTCCACAACGTCGATCCCTTCCACCGAACGGGCGCTGAGCCCAGCTGAGCCCGCCGGGGTCCCCGTCGGACGGGCCCGGACCTTCGGGATCAGTGGGTGCGGCCGTCCTCGTCGTCGGCGGCCGAGCCGGAGTCCGAACCCGAGTCCGCGTCCGGACCGGCGTCCGAGCCCGGGTCCGAGCTGGTGTCCGGAGCCCCGAGATGCCGTTGCTCGCGGTGGACCTCGACCACCTCGATGTCCAGGTCGAGCTCTTGACCATGCGCGGAACGCCGAGCAGCCCCGGCCCCGCCACCGCTGGCGCGACCGGAACCATCGACGGCCCCGCCACCGCTGGCGCGACCCGCACCACCGACCCGACCCGCACCACCGACCCGACCCGTACCACCGATCGTGCCGCGTGAGACGCGCGCCCGGAGCCGACCGGCGACCACCCGCCGGGTCGGCCCCAACAGGAACAGGAACCCGAGCACGTCGGTCAGGAAGCCAGGGGTCAACAGCAGGGTCCCGCCGACGATGACCAGGGCACCCTGTGCGACCTCGTCACCGGGCCAACGGCCCTCCTCGAGCGCACCTCGGAACTCACGCCAGGCGCGGCGGCCCTCGACCCGTAGCAACCACGCGCCGAGCAGACTGTCAGCGATGAGCAGCCCCGCGGTCCACCATCCACCGATGACCGCACCCACCTGGAGGATCACGAAGATCTCCGCCAGGGGGACCAGGACGAACATGAGGACGAGGAGCGCGGGCATGCCCCCAGGATACGCACACCACGGCGCCGCCGAGACGGCCGCGGTGGCCGAACGGGTGGTCGGTGCCCGGCGCGATCCCGACCGGGTCCTGCTCGAGGGTGTCCATGCGCTCAAACACGCGCTCAGGTTCGGAGCGGACGTCGAGGTGGTGGCCACCGACGATCCCCTGGGGCTCACCGCACTGCTGGAGCAACTGGCACCGGACGTGCGTTCCCGGGTCGAGTCGCTGGCCGTCGTCTTCGACGAGGTCGGGTGGCAGAGGATCGCGCCGCGGCCCCTGCCGTCACCAGCGCTGTCGGTCGCCCGCCATCCGCATCCTTCGCCCGCGGCCGTACTGGCCGCCCCCGGTCGTCTGCTGGTGCTCGACCGACCCCGACACCTCGGCAACCTCGGTGCCTGCATCCGGGTGGCGGCCGCAGCCGGCGCCGGCGGGGTCCTGGTCGTCGGCGAGGCCGACCCGTGGCATCAGACCGCCGTACGGGCGGCGGCCGGGCTGCAGTTCGCGTTGCCGACCGCGCGCATGGACGCCCTGCCAGCGCTCGACCGCCCGGTCGTCGCCCTCGACCCGGCGGGCGAGGCGCTGCACCAACGCCCGCTTCCCGACGACGCCGTGCTGCTCGTCGGCACGGAGCGTGGCGGCCTCGACCCGGAACTGCGGGCACGCGCCGACGAGCGACGGGCGATCGAGATGCGCACCGGGGTCTCGAGCCTGAACCTGGCGACCGCGGTCGCCATCGCGCTGTACGCGGGCCGCTGAGCGGGCCCCGGTGTCCGCGCGGAGGGTGGTGCACGGCGCGGCGAGCGGTACGATTTCCCCAGTTCCGTTCCGCGAGTCCCGGGCGTCGGTCGACGGGCTCACGGCGGGCGCGGAGCACCCGGGAGACCTGGCGAGACGGGAGCGTGACATGACGACCGTGGAGCAGACCGGCACCTTCCAGGATCCACCACGGCTCCGCGACGAGTGGGCCGACGACCTCGCGCTCCAGCGCTACCTGGCGCGCGTGCTCCCTCCCGAGGTGCTCGCGGAGGTGACGCCGAGCCTCGCCGAGATGGGCCGTCTGGCGGCTGGTGAGCTGAAGGAGCTCTCCGATCAGCTCGACACCGCGCCGCACGAACCCCGGTTGGTCCCCTTCGACGCCTGGGGCCGCCGGATCGACGACGTCGAGGTGTCCGCGCTCTGGGAGCAGCTCGGCGACGTCGGGAAGCGCCACGGTGTCGTCGCGACCGCCTACGAGCGCCACCACGGCGAGCACTCACGCGTGCACCAGATGGCACTCGCCTACCTGTTCGGTCCGTCCAGCGCCCTGTACTCGTGCCCCTTCGCGATGACCGATGGCGCGGCGGCCACGCTGCTCGCCCACGGTGACCGTGAGTTGATCGACCACGCACTGCCTCGCCTCACCAGCCGCGATCCGGACCAGGCGTGGACCTCCGGCCAGTGGATGACGGAGCGGGCAGGCGGGTCCGACGTCGGTCTGTCGGAGACCGTCGCGGTGCAGGACGGGGCTGACTGGCGGCTGACCGGTACCAAGTGGTTCACCTCGGCAGTGACCGCCGAGGTCGCGCTCACCCTGGCGCGCCCGGAGGGAGGCGGTCCCGGCGGGCGCGGACTGGCCATGTTCTACGTCGAGGTCCGCGACGAGCACGGCCAGCTCAACGACATCCGCGTCCTGCGGCTGAAGGACAAACTGGGGACCCGCCAGATGCCCACCGCGGAGCTCGCGCTGGACGGCACGCGTGCACGGCTCGTCGGCGCACCCTCCGACGGGACCCGTGCGATCACACCCATGCTCGCGGTCACCCGCCTGTGGAACTCGGTGATCGCCGCCAGCGGCCTGCGCCGCGGGCTCGCGCTCGCCCGCGACTACGCGACCAGGCGTGACGCGTTCGGCCGGACCATCATCGACCATCCGCTGCACCAGGCGACGCTGGCGTGGCTGCGGGTCGAGCACGAGGCCGCGCTTCAGCTCGTCTTCCGCACGGTCGAACTCCGTGGCCGCGAGGAGGCGGGCGTGGCCAGCGACCAGGAGCGGGCGGCGCTCAGGATGCTCCTGCCGATCACCAAGCTGGCCACGGGCAAGCAGGCGGTCGCAGGTGCGAGCGAAGCACTGGAGGCCTTCGGCGGGGCTGGCTACATCGAGGACACCCACCTGCCCGTCCTGCTACGCGACGCCCAGGTGCTCCCGATCTGGGAGGGCACCACCAACGTCCTCTCCCTCGACGTGTTGCGGGCGATCAAGCGTGAGGAGACCCTCCCCGCCCTGCTGGAGGAGCTCCGGAAGGCGGCCGTCCAGACCAGCCAGCAGGAACTGGCGACGATCGGGAAGCAGGCGCTGGATGCGGGCGACCACGCCGCGGCGTGGCTCCAGCAGGCCGTGTCCCAGGGTGTCGAGGGGGTCGAGCACGGTGCCCGCCGCTTCGCGCTGACCCTGGCACGCGCCCTGCAGGCAGCGCTGCTCGCCGCGCAGGCACAACACGACCTCGACACCTACGGCGATGGCCGTGGCTTCGCGGTCGCGCGGCGGTTCGCAGGGCAGGGGATCGATCTGCTCGAGGTACCCGGTGAGCATCTCGGCGACGACGCCGCCCTGGCGCGCGACGAGGCGCTGCCGAGCTGAGCGCTCCTGGCCCACGCGCGCGGCGTGCTACGTGCTAACGGTCAGCCGACGACGGCAGCGACCAGCAGGGGCTCGAAGCGACGGTTCAACGCGTCCAGCGTCGCGCGCATGACCGCGTGCTCGGTGTCGCCGCCCCGCACGAGCGAGGCCCCGAGCAGGGTCTCCTCGCCGCGATCGGCGATCAGCGACAGCACGACCGTGGCCGTCGGCGGATCTCCGACGGGGGTGATCTCGACCCGGTCGATGCCGACCAGGATCCGCGTGCTGCTGAGCTCGACGAGCGCGGACACGGTGGCCTCGGCGACGGCACGCAAGACACCGCGTGAGGTCGGGATGGCCAGGGCGGTCCCCTGGGCGACACGTCCGGCCTGTTCCAGACTCACGGTGACCCGGACGTCATGCTCGTCGCGCTGGGTGTCGAGCTGGCGGATGACGGCTCGGTGGACGTTCTCACGGTAGGCCTGGGGCTCCGCGACGGCAGCCTCGACCTGGCTGGCCGGCTGTTCCTCGATGAGCCGGATGGGGTCCTCCCCGGGCTCCGCGCCGTCCTCGGTGCTGTCCTCGGTGTCAGGTAGATCCTCGCCGGCGATCGCCACGGGATCGGCGACCTGCTCGCCGCCCGCTCGACCCGTCACGGCCGCAGGGGGTGGTGGTGGGATCGGCCCATCCTGGATCACGGGCCGGATCGCCTCCGGATCCAGGGCGATCGAGAAACGCTCACGCAGGGTCGCCGCCACCGCCCACGAGACGCGTCCGGCATCTTCACCGGCGCGCAGACGCAACCGCAGCCGCGTCCGCCCCGTGGACGGGGTGCGGTCGACGGAGACCTCGGAAACCCCGGGAACGGATCGGATCGCGCGCTCGAGTTCGTCCGCGCTCGGCGGATCCGCGGCCGGATCCCCGCGATCGAGATCGAGGAGATCACTCGCCATCGCTCGTCCCCCTCGCGTCCATCGTTGCCCCCCAATGACGCTCTATCCTTGCTCGGACCGGTCCGGCGGTCGCCCCCGCCAGGTCGGGCGAACCCGACCGCCGAGGTGCTCGAGTGCCGGACCGTCACTCCCGAGACGCACGCGCCCGGGTGGCCGTCCCCTCGTCGGTACGGCGCCGGTGGCCCTGGTGGCCGTTGCGGCGACGCGGTGGACCCGAGGTGCAGGCCGATCACGAGGATGATCACCGTACATCCCACGGCCTCTACACCGCGAGACGGGAGCCACGATCGGTGTATGAACAACCGCAGGGAGTCACTCCCCGCGCGGAAGGCGCACGTGAGGAACCACGCAGCGCGATCGGTGGTGCCGACGCATCCCGGCCCGAGGTGGTCGTCAACGAGTCGGTGATCGCCGACCCCGCACCACCGCAACAGCTCACGCCGTCCGCGGCGCTCCGCCTGGTTCGGGAAGGCGCCGACGGGGGCTGGCGCACCGACGTCTCACCGCCTCCACCGCCGTTGGTACGGCCCACGTCCCTGCCACCCGCGCCCCCGGCGGACCCGAGTCGGAGCGAGGAACCCTCCCTCTGACCTGCGGGTGACCGCCCGTGGTGGCGGCATCTCAGGCCGTGGCTGCGAACGGGCGATGGATCGGCGCCTCGTGCGCCAGGGCCTCGGCGATCAGGGGCACGGTCGGCGTGCCATGTGACAGCACACGCTGGTGGAAGTCCCGTGGATCGAAGCCGGGTCCCTCCCGCCCCGCGACGTCTGCCCTGAGATCGGTCAGCTCCTCTCCGCCAACGAAGTAGGCGCTGAGCTGCCCGGAGGTCACCTTGGCCCGGAGCACCTGACCACGCGCCTCAGCGCGTCCCTGGAACGCCGCACCGGCCAGCAGGTCGAGCGCCTCGTCATCGACGAACTCCCCGGCGTGGAGTCCCACGTCGATCAACGCACTGGTGGCGATGCGGAGTTCGTAGCGC
The DNA here is from genome assembly GCA_040904745.1 of Nitriliruptoraceae bacterium. Taxonomy (GTDB): domain Bacteria; phylum Actinomycetota; class Nitriliruptoria; order Nitriliruptorales; family Nitriliruptoraceae; genus T1Sed10-7. Next base: position 19,468 of record JBBDSW010000120.1, on the reverse strand, counting down.
AGCTGCGCCATCCGGTAGTCCTCCGCAGCCACGGCCGAGCGACCGTCCGTCCCGAAACCGGCCTCCGCGACCTGGCGTTCGATGTAGACGGCCCATCCCTCGGCGAACACCGGCCGGGCGAACAGCCGCCGAGCGCGACGAGGGTGCTGGGCCGCATGCTCGAGCTGGACGACATGACCGGGATAGCCCTCATGGATCGCCAGCGAGCGCAACGCCGCCGGCGTGTACTCCCGGAGATAGGACCTCGCCTGCTCGTCGCTCCAGCTCTCCGGGACGGGTGAGATGTAGTACGTACACCCCGTCTCGGGCCGCAGGGGCGGGGGCTGGGTCACGAACGCGACCGCGAGTCCGCTCAGGTGCGCGGGCACCTCGCGGACGCGCAGACGGTCCGCGGGCGGGACGTCGGTCAACCCGGAGGCGACCGCGAACGCGTGTGCCTCATCGATGGCGCGGGAAGCCTCGGCGACGAAGGCATCCCGAGGGATCGCCGTCCTGGCGATGGCTTCCAGGACGCGGCGGATGCGCGTGTCCCCATCGTCTGGCATGGCCTCCCCCGGAGCCCAGCGGGACCAGCCGGCACCCGCGAGCTCCGCCATCTCCTCCCGGACCTGCGCGATCCAGGTGCGTGCCCGGTCCTCGATCTGTGTCGGCCACATCACGGTCCCGAGCGCCGTCCGCAACGTCATCGCGTGCTGCTCCGGGCCGACACGCCAGTCGCCGGGTGGATCCTCGGCGAGCTCGTCGAGGAGCGCGCCGTAGGCCTCGAGCCCCTCGGCGGCCACCTCCCCGGCATCACGCGCCGGCGAGACGTCGACACCGAGGCTCTCGGCCCGACGCGGGAGCACCTCCCGCATCAACGACAGGATCCCGGACAACCGCTGGGATGCGACCTCGAGGTGGGGTCCCGGCGCCGAGGCCAACAGACCGCTCGCCTGTTCCAACAGGACCGGGACGCGTCGCGCCCGTTGCGCGGCCGCCTCCAGGCGTCGACACCCGTCACCGGGCGTGCCGTCGTCCCAGGCCAACAGCTCGTGGATCCCGGCCGCGATGGTGTCCAGTGCCGCCAGCGGATCGAGGAGGAAGCGCGGGCGGACGTCCAGGAGGAACCGGCGGAACTCGAGCTCCTCGGCCAGCAACCGCAGGTCCCCGCGGGCCTCACGCGCCACGTTTCCCGTCTCCCCCGCGAGATCCTCGGTTGCCGCGGACACCTCGGTTGCGAGCACGGAGAGGTCGCGACTGCGCGCGGCCAGGGCGGACGGATCGAGGTCCGGAAGTTCGCCGTCACAGCCCTCCAGGCCGATCCTGGTCGCCTCCACCGGCTCATAGGTGGCGACGTGGTCGAGGTAGCGCGACACGAGCAGATCGGCCCGTCGATGCGGCTCGTCCACCGGCAACGCCCTCCCTCCTCTGTGGAACACGACGACGGTAGTAGCCACGCGTCCGGCGCGTCGTCCGCGTGCCACCACCAGGCTGGGCGTGCCACGTCAGCTACGCTGGTCGCGATCGAAGCACCCCGAGGGAGTCATCGTCCGTGGCCGCGTGCCACACCCGGACCGCGACCCTTCGAAGCCGCTGCCCGTGCGCTCGACGCGCCGGCCCGCGGTGGTGTCTCGATCGCGGTCGTCCGCACCCGCGACACCGCACCCACGTGGCCTTCAGGGCCGCAACCGTCGCGACGACGTGACGGCGTAGAGCTGCGATCGCCAGGCGTGCGCACACCTACCTCGCCGGGGGTCGCCCGGACGAGAGATCCCTGTGACGAAGACCTTCCGCGACCTCGCTGTCCATCCGGCCCTGTGCGACGCACTCGAGGCCAAGGGCATCAGCACACCGTTCCCGATCCAGGAGCTCACCCTGCCCCTCGCGCTCGAGGGGCACGACCTGATCGGCCAGGCCCGGACCGGGACCGGGAAGACGCTGGCCTTCGGTCTGCCGCTGCTGCAGCGGCTCGACCCGTCCACCAAGGCCACCCAGGCGCTGGTGATCGTGCCGACCCGGGAGTTGTGCCTGCAGGTCTATGAGGACCTGAAGATCGGCGCCACGATGGGACTGACCTCCATCAGCGTCTACGGCGGCGTCGGCTACGACGAGCAGATCGACGCGCTGACCACCGGCGTCCACATCGTCGTGGGCACACCGGGGCGCCTCCTCGATCACCTGAACCGGGGCAACCTCGACCTCAGCAACGTCACCCAGCTGGTGCTGGACGAGGCCGACGAGATGCTCGACATGGGCTTCCTCCCGGACGTGGAGCGGCTCGTCGAGTCCTGCCAGGGCGAGAACCGTCACACCATGCTGTTCTCCGCCACGATGCCGACCCCGATCGTCAAGCTCGCCCGTCGCTACATGGACCATCCGACGTTCACCCGCGCCGACGACAGCCACGAGCTCGACACGGTGCCCACGGTCGAGCAACACTTCTTCCAGGTCCACCGCATGGACAAGCCACGCCTGTTGGCGCGCATCCTGCAGGACCAGGACCGCGGGGGGGTCTACGTCTTCGTCCGTACCAAGCACATGGCGGACCGGCTGGTCAACGAGCTCGAGGATCTCCAGACACCCTCGATCGCGATCCACGGGGACCTGCGCCAGTCGACCCGGGAGAAGAACCTGGACCGGTTCCGGGAGGGCAAGGCGACGGTGCTCGTCGCCACGGAGGTGGCCGCCCGGGGGCTCGACGTCCACGGGGTCACCCACGTCGTCAACTACGACTGTCCCGACGACGAGAAGATGTACCTCCACCGCATCGGGCGCACCGCTCGCGCCGGGGAGTCAGGCAAGGCGATCACCTTCGCCGAGTTCAACGAGGTGGACCGCCTGAACGTGATCCGCAAGAAGGTCGGAGCGCTGGACACCGAGGTGGTCCAGGCGTTCTCCACCTCGCCGCTCCTCGCGGAGCGGTTCCGCCTGCCCGAGATCCGTCCGTGGGACCACCTCACCACCGAAGCCCAGGAGCGCGAGGCCGACCGGAGCGCCAGTCGCCGCAGCGGCAACGGCCGGAAGAGCGGATCGTCGCGGGACACGGCAACGCCGCGTGCGGGAGACCGCAAGCGGACCACGCCCGGCGGGGGTGGCGGGGCGAAGGCCACCGAGGCCGAGCCCACGACCGAAGGCGCGACCGAACCCAAGACCGAACACAAGACCGAACACAAGACCGAACCCAAGACCGAGCGCGCTCCGGATCGTCCGGCCGAAGCGGACCGCAGCGGTGGACGTCGGCGCGAGGGCCGCTCCGACGGCCGCCCCAAGAGCGGGCGCTCCAGTGAAGGACGCGGGGGTGACCGTGACGCCTCACGGGACCGGCGGCCGCGCGAGGCACAGGAGCGCTCCGCGGACACCGGGGATCGCTCCAGCGAGCGCAAGGACACCACCAGCACCCGCAGCGGCGGCGGCGCGACGCGCACACGTACCCGGACGCGCGAGCGCACCCAGCAGGACCGGGCCGAGCAGGACCGGGCCAAGCAGGACCGCGCCCGGCAGAAGGGATCCGGCAGCGAAGGCTCCGCGCAGGGCACGAGCGGCGCCCAGCGCGAGGACACCGCCCAGCCCAAGGATCCGGACCAGGGCTCGGCGAGCAGCGGTCGCACCCGGGCACGCGCGCGCAGCCGTGGGGGCGCGGACAGCCGCTCCCGTGGGCAGTCACGCGGTGACGACACGCCGTCGCGGGAGGCCACCGAGACGGACCGCGCCGAGAGCAGCGGTGGTGACCGGTCCGGGGGTGGTGGCAGCTCCCGGGAGGGCAAACGTTCCGGAGGCAGCGGCGACCGTCAGCGCCGGAGCCGTGGCGGTCAGGGCCGCAGCGGCGGCAACCGTGACGACCAGGGCCGAGGGGACCGCGATCAGCGCTCATCCGGTCGCGAACACCCGAGCCGCGAGAGCACCCCGGCGGTCGCGGCCCGGGGCGAGGAGGCTCGCGGAGAGGGCCAGCCGCAGCGGGCACGCCGGATCCGCGTCGAGCACCTCCCCTGAGGCTCCCCGGGTGTCAGGTGCGCCGATCCAGCAGGACACGCAGCGCCTGACCCGGACGCACTTCGAGCCAGGCGAGGCGGTCGCAGGCAGGGCAGCGCGTCCACAACCGTCGGCGGATCGGATCGATCAGGAACGGCGGTACGAGCAGCTTGGCGAGCCCGAACACTGACCGGCCGAACCGCACGTCACAGCGCCGACAGCGAAGCTCCACCTGCATCGTCGGCGCCGCGCTCGGCGCCGTCGAGTAGAGGGCTTCCTTCCCGAGACCGTCGCGCACGCCACGAGCTCCCGGCCGAGGACGCGAGATCCGGTCGAAGGCCTCCGAGGTGCCCGCACGGCGTGGAGGCTCGCTCATGCGGTCTCACCGGCCTCGTCCAAGCCGAGGATGCTGGCACGCTGCGCAGCGGTCCACCCGGCCGCCTCGTCCAGAGCGGGATCGGGCTCGAGGTCGAGGAGTTCCCGCCCGATCGCCCGGTACGCCGCGGTACCGGGTACCTGCCGGCCGGCACCGACGAGCGTCGTCCCGGCCGCCGGCGACTCCGCGAACCGGATCGACTTGCGGACCGGCGGGCCGATGAGCGGCAACTCGTAGCGGGCCAGCAGATCGCGAAGCACCTCGCGCGTGTGACGGGCACGCCCGTCGAACATGGTCGCGATCAGCCCGCGGACCTCGAGCGCACGGTTGGTCAGCCGCTGGACGTCGTAGATCGTCTCGAGCAGCTGGCTGACACCCCGATGCGACAGGGTCTCGCACTGGACCGGGATCAGGACCTGGTCCGCGGCGGTCAATCCGTTGATCGTGAGCACCCCGAGCGAAGGCGCGCAGTCGATCAGCACGACGTCGTAGCTGTCCTTGAGCTCCTCGAGCTCGCCACGCAGCAGGTACTCCCGCCCGGTGCGTGACAACAGCGTGACCTCCGCGCCGGCCAGGTCGATGTTCGCGGGCACCACGTCGAGATCGTCCTGCTGGATGATCGTCTCCGCGAGCGGAACACGACCGACCACCGTGTCGTTGAGCGACGGCTCGATCCCGTCGGGGTCGTAGCCGAGCGAGAAGGTCAGGCAGCCCTGCGGATCGAGATCGACGACCAGGACGGCAGCACCCAGCTCCGCCATCGCCGCAGCGACGTTGAGGGTGGTCGTCGTCTTCCCCACGCCGCCCTTCTGGTTCGCCACGGCGTAGACGGTCGCGGTCACGAGAGCCCCCTCGGGCCAGGCAGGTCCTGGCCTGCGAGCGTAGCTCGCGCCGACCAGCGACCCTCGCCGGCAGCTGCGACCGATGGCCGGGGCTGCGAGGGCTAGAGCAGGCCGAGCTTGGCCGCCTCGGCGACCGCGCCGGCACGGTTGCGCACGCCGAGCTTGTCGTAGAGCTCCTGGGCGTAGGCCTTGACGGTCCGCTCGGTGACACCGAGCTGCTCACCGATCTCCGAGTTCGTCATGCCCTCGGCCATGAGCTCGAGCACCTGCTGCTGGCGCGGGGACAGGTGCGGCCCGGTCTCGACCTTCGGGGCATCGAAGACCATGGTCGCGTCCTCCGCCTGCGACGCCGCCGCGGGGTCCTCGAAGGTGGCCGTGACCGGGCCGAAGCTCAGCTTGTCCCCGTGCCGGATCACGCGGGGGCCCTCGAGTGCCTCGTCGTTGACCTTGGTTCCGGCGGCGGAACCGAGGTCGGTGATGATCACGGCGGACGCTTCCCGACGGATCTCCGCGTGGACACGCGAGACACGCGGATCGGGGATCACGTACGGGTTGTCCTCACGCCGTCCGAGCGTGCCGAGGTCGCGGTCGATACGCACCACACGACCCGCCAACGAGCCCTCACTGAAATGGATCGTCGGCACAGGCACGATCTTCTGCGCCTTCTGGACCTCGGCGTCAGCCACGGTTCCTCCTTCGGATCGGTGCGGACGTCCGGTGCGTGCCGCGGGGCAGTATCCCCGAGTGGCGGCATCGCCTGCACCTCAGCGACCGGCCGGTCGGATGGCCGAACGGACACCCACCGTTCGGACAGGGTGGCACGTCGTCGCCCGCGAGGGAAGCCCGCCTGCTCACCGGTCGCGGCGGCCGCGAGCCGAACCCGGCCGGCCGCGGGTGGGTGCCGTGACGACGGCAGCACCGATCTCAGGCGACACGCCAGGTGCGCAGCCGCTCGACCGTCCCCCGGCTCGTGGTCGCCCGCCCCAGCCGATCCTCCTCACCCTTGCCATGGTGATCGGAGCCGGCGGTGACCTCCAGCGCATGCGCCCGTGCCAGGTCGCGGTAGCGCCGGCGGTGCTCGTCGCTGTGGTCCGGATGGTCGGCTTCGATGCCGGCAAGCCCGCTGGCCACCATCCGCTCCACGAGCTCGTCGGGGATGCCTTCGTCACCGGTCCGATCCCCGAAGAGGCCGGGATGAGCCAGGACCGGCACGCCACACGCGGCGACGAGCAGCTCGACGGCGCGTTCGGGGGAGACCGCATGCTTGGAGACGTAGGCCGGGCCACCATCGGCGAGGTAGCGGTCGAACACCTCACGTGTCGAGGTTGCCGCACCGGTCTCGACGACGGCCGCGGCGAGGTGGGGGCGACCGATCGGCGCACCCCCGGCGAGCTCCCTGACCCGTTCGAAGGTGATCTGGATCCCGAGGTCGTTGAAGCGCGTCACGATCCGTCGGGCCCGGTCGGTCCGCTCGTCGCGCAACCGGTCGAGCTCCGCGGCCAGCGGCGCGAAGCCCGGATCGATCCAGTAGCCGAGCACGTGGACGCTCCTGCCGTCCTCCTCGGCCGAGAACTCCGTGCCGAGCACCGCGTCGATCCCGGCCTCGTCCGCGGCGGCCCGCGCCACCTCGAACGGCCCGGTCGTGTCGTGGTCGGTGACACCGATCCCTTCGAGCCCGAGCTGAGCCGCCTCGCGGATGTTGGCCTCGATCGAGGTGGCGCCGTCGGAGTAGGTCGAGTGCGTGTGCAGGTCGTAGCCGGACATCCGCTCCCCCTCGCGCGACGACGATCAGAACGCGTTCTCCCCGGTGAGCAGCCGGCCGATGATCAGGTGTTGGACCTGGCTGGTGCCCTCGTACAGCGTGGTGACCCGGGCGTCGCGCAGGAGCCGTTGGACCGGGTACTCGTCGATGTAGCCGTAGCCGCCGTGCACCTGGACGGCCCGATCGGCGCAGCGCACCGACGCTTCGGTGGCGAACAGCTTGGCGGTGGACGCCTCCAGCGTGGAGCGCTGGCCGGCCAGGCGCTTGGCGACCACCGCGTCGACGAGCCCGCTCGCAGCCTGGATGTCGACGTGCATGCCGGCCAGCAGTTCCTGGACCAGTTGCTTCCCCGCGATCGGCCCACCCCACTGCTCGCGTTCGGCGGCGTAGCGCAGGCTGACCTCGAGCGCCTCCCGCGCGAGGCCGACCGCCCCGGCAGCGAGCGAGAAGCGACCGGCGTCCAGCGCGGAGAGCGCCACCTTCATGCCGCCGCCCACCTCGCCGAGCACGGCGTCCTCACCGACCACGACACCGCCGAGGACCAACTCGGCGGTGTCGCCGGAACGCAGGCCGAGCTTGCCGTGGATCTGCGTTCCGGTGTAGCCCGGCGCATCCTGCGGGACGAGGTAGCAGGTGATCCCCCGGTCCTCCCCGTCCACGATGGCCCGGGCGAAGATCATCGTGACGGCCCCGAGGGAGCCGTTGGTGATGAAGATCTTGGTCCCATCCAGGGTCCAGCCGTCGGGTCCACGGACCGCCCGGCTCTGCAGTTGTGAGGGGTTCGAGCCGGCCGCGGCCTCGGTCAGACCGAACGCCCCGAGCTCACCGCGTGCGAGTCCCGGTAGCCACCGCGAGCGCTGGGCATCCGTCCCCCAACGCAGGATCGACGTACCGACGAGGCCGAGGTTGACCGAGACCAACGAGCGGAGCGAGGAGTCAGCCGCCCCCAGCTCCTCGATCACGACCCGGTACCCGGCGTCATCGAGCCCGGAACCACCGTAGGCCTCCGGGATCACGGCCCCGAGCACGCCGATCTCCGCCAGACCGGGCAACAGTCGATCGGGGAAGGACTCCGCTCGATCGCGCTCTCGGACCGTGGGGCGGACGTGCGCATCGCAGAAGGCCCGGACGCTCTCACGCAGCGCCTGCAACTCGCCGGGTTCCATGCTGTTCCCCTCGCTCCGCCGCCACACGTCGTTGAACCTAGCGCCCGGACCCGGATCGACCTGCCACTCGCGGCTACGCTCCTCCCGCATGCGCAGCGAAGCGTGGACGTCGGACGAAGGACGCGTTGCATGGCCCGGGTCAAACTCCTGTCGGGGATGGCGTACGACCTCGATACCCACGAGTCCAGCGGTGTGGCCGATCCGGTCATCCGCGTCCTCGGTGAGCTGCCCGCCGGATCCCAGCCGTTCGCCATCCACAGCGTCTACAAGGGCGCCCAGGGCCAGTACGAGGAGGCGGTCGTCCTCGCCGACCCGGACGGTGAGGTGCTCTGGGAGTCCAGGCCGCGCCTGATCGAGCTCCGCGGCGAGATGTTCGAGGACCTCTTCAACCGGGTCGTCCGCGACCGGGTGGAGATCACGAGCCTGCAGGAGCACACGCTCGTCTTCTACCTCGACGGGCAGTTGGTCGCCCGGGTCCCGGTCTTCATCGACGCACCGGAGTCCGTCCAGGCGGCCGGGGTCCTCATGGAGGCCGCCGAGACGGCGCTCAGGAAGGGGTCCCTGTGCTGGCTGACGATCCCGCAGGAGGACGGCGGCGAGCTGTCACGGCCGGCCTGGTACGTCCAACAGGGGCAGAACCTGTTCGTGTTGAAGGGTCCGAAGGAACAGGAACTGCCGGGTCTCGAGCACGCGCGTGAGGTCACGCTCACGATCAAATCCAAGGACGTCAAGGCCACCATCGGCACGATGCCCGCCGCGGTCAGGGTCGTGACCGACGACCAGGAGTTCGAGCGGATCGCCACGATGGGGATGGGGACGCGCCTGAACCTCAGGGACGGGCAGGACGCGCTCCAGCGCTGGAAGGACACCTGCACGCTCGTCGAGCTCTCACCGCGGGCCTGAGGTCAGCCCTGGTCGTGGCGAGCGCGACGACCCTGCCACACGAGCAGCCCCCCGATCAGGAGCGCGATGCCGCCGAACCCGGCCAGCAGGACCGGCAGACCGCCCGGCACCGTGGCCCACCACGGAGCACCGGCGGCGACCACGCGGAACGAGGTGGTCTCCCCGACGGGCACCGGGATCCGCACCACCTCGCCGTCGACCTCGCCGCCCTCCAGTTCGATGATGTCGCCGGGCAGTGACACCTCGACGGCGGCCGTGACGCTCTCGGCGACCAGTGCCGCGAGCTCCTCAGCATCCGGTCCGAGGAGCTCGCCGTCCAAGGAGAGCCCCGAGGTGACCGGCGGCCGCAGGGACGCCGTCCCGACGAGCGTCGTCCCGCCGTCGTCATCGAGCGCGAGGTCGAGGTCCAGCACGAGCGCGGGATCATCATCGGCCAGGCCGGCGACGAGTCGCTCATAGATCGCGGGGAGGTCCGTGGCGTCCTCGACCTCGCGGTGCACCTCGACGAGCAGCGCCCCGCCGTCCTCCCGGGTCCGGGTCCACTCCCAGGTCTGATCGGCGGTGACCGCGGCACCGAGCTCCGCGGTCGGGTCCACCCCGAGCCGGTCCAACTCGGCCAGGAGCTCCGGATCGAAGCGCATCGTCAGCCCAGCCCGACCGGTGCCATCGGCACGCACCTCGAACGGGGCGATGACATCGAGACGGCACCCGGCGAGCAGCAGCGCGAGCACCGCGAGCAGCAGCGCACGCAAGCGCGGGACGTGGCGATGTAAGGTTGTCGTGATGGGAGTCTCGAGGCGTCCAGGGGCCACGGAGGCTACCGACCCGACCAACCCGGCCAGACGGCAAAGGATCAGCGTGCCCGAGCACCACGACACGTCCGTGATCGGCCCTGCCGCATCGACACCGCCTCCTCCCCCGGGCGGCGGACGACGGCGACGGCTCGGGGAGTTGCTGGTCGACGCCGGCGTCGTGACCCAGGCCCAGCTCGACGGCGCACTCGAGGAGTCACTGACCAGCGAGCGCATCGGCGACACCCTGCAGCGGCTCGGACTCGCCGACGAGCACCAGATCGCGCAGGCGCTGGGCACCCAGCTCGGCCTCGAGGTGACCGACCTCAACGGCGTCACCCCCGACCCGCTGGCGATCGACAGGATCCCGGCTCGTCTGGCGGAACGGCACGCGCTCCTGCCGCTGCGGCTCGAGGACGATGTCCTCACGATCGTGATGGCCGACCCCTCCAACCTGGTGGCCCTGGACGATGTCCGGGTCGCCGCCGGGGTGCGGTCGGTCCACCGGGTCGTCGGCGTCGACTCCGAGGTGGATCGGGCCCGGCGCCGCGCCTACCGCGCCGACGCCCAGCAGGAATCCATCGAGGAGGCGGCGCCACCCGACGAGGAGAGCGACGACGACGGTCTCGGCGATGACCAGCCGATCATCCGCCTGGTCAGTTCACTGATCTCTGAGGCCGTCGCCGCGCGCGCCAGCGACATCCACGTCGAGCCCCGTGCCAACGGGGTCGGCGTACGACTCCGCGTCGACGGGCTCCTGCGTGAGACTATGCACCTCCCCCGCGGCCTGGGTCGGCAGGTCACCTCCCGGTTGAAGATCATGGGCTCGCTCGACATCGCCGAGCGACGGCTCCCCCAGGACGGTCGCGCGGCGGCCCGCGTCGATGGGCAGACCATCGATCTCCGGGTCTCGACCATGCCCACCCTGCACGGCGAGACCGTGGTGCTCCGTCTCCTCCCCCAGGGTGCGACGCTCCTGTCGCTCACCGACCTCGGGCTCCCGGCGACCACGCGCCAGCAGCTCACCGATGCGCTGGAACGCCCCCAAGGACTGGTCCTGGTGACCGGACCGACCGGGTCGGGCAAGACGACGACGCTCTACGCGGGACTGGCCGAGGTCTCCGACCCGACCCGCAACGTCCTCACGCTCGAGGATCCCGTCGAGGTGCAACTCCCCGGCGTCAACCAGACGCAGGTGGAGACCCGGATCGGCCTGACCTTCGCACGGGGGCTGCGTCACGTGCTCCGCCAGGACCCCGACGTCGTCCTGGTCGGCGAGATCCGCGACCAGGAGACCGCACAGCTGGCGGTCGAGGCCTCCTTCACGGGCCACCTCGTGCTCGCGACCCTCCGCACCAACGACGTGGCCTCCGCCGTCGCCCGCCTGGTGGATCTCGGCGCGGATGCGTTCCTGATCGCCTCCTCGCTGCAGCTGGTCCTCGCCCAGCGGCTGGCGCGCAAGGTCTGCGACCACTGTGCGGTCCCCGAGCACCCCGACGAGACGCTGCTGGAGCGGCTCGGGCTCGGCAGGGACACCGGGGAGAGGGACGCCGGGGAGAGGGATGCGGCCGAGAACGAGCACCCTCTCTTCCGTCGCGGCGAGGGGTGTGGCCGCTGCGAGGGTGCGGGAACGCTCGGCCGGGTCGCCATCACCGAGTCCCTGGTGGTCAGCCCCTCGCTGCGGGAGCTCGTGGTCGAGCGCGCCGCCGAGCGCACGCTGTCGCACCAGGCACGGGCGGACGGGTTGGTCTCGCTCCGTGAGGAGGCGGCCACCCTGGCCCGCAGCGGGGTGATCACCGCCGCTGAGGCGGTGCGGGTCACCCCGGATGTGAGCTGAGGGCGATGTGGGCTGAGGGCACCTCGCTACCCTCGGTGGTCCGGATGTCTCCCCCCGAAAGTGCGCTCGTGCCGACCACCGAACAGGTCATGGAGGTCCTCGCCACGATCGAGGACCCGGAGATCAACAAGCCGATCACCGAGCTCGGGATGGTGGAGGACGTCGCCATCGAGGGTTCGCGGGTCGGGGTCAGGATCAAGCTGACGATCCCCGGATGTCCGCTGAAGGACCGCATCACGAACGACGTGACGGCCGCGGTCTCCCAGCTCGAGGGCGTCGACGACGTCCAGGTCGCGTTCGGGTCGATGAGTGACGATGAACGCCAGCAACTGTCCTCGGACCTGCGGGCCGAGCGCGGCGCCGCCAACCCGGAGATGGAGATCCCCTTCGCGCAGGCGGACTCGCAGACCAAGGTGATCGCCGTGGCGTCCGGGAAGGGCGGGGTCGGCAAGTCCACGGTCACGGTCAACCTGGCCGCATCGTTGGCGAAGCAGGGGCTGCGGGTCGGCGTGATGGACGCGGACATCTGGGGGTACTCGATCCCGCGGATGTTCGGTGTCTCCGGCAAGCCCGTCGCCTTCGACGGCATGGTCATGCCGTTGCAGGCCCACGGCTGCAAGGTCATCTCGATCGGCTTCTTCACCGATCCGGACCGCTCCGTGATCTGGCGCGGTCCGATGCTCCACCGCGCCCTGCAACAGTTCCTCTCCGACGTTCACTGGGGCGACATCGACGTCCTCTTGTGCGACCTGCCGCCGGGTACCGGTGACATCGCCATCTCGCTCGCACAGATGCTGCCGAACGCGGACATGCTCGTGGTCACGACCCCTCAGCAGGCGGCGCAGAAGGTCGCGCTGCGGGCCGGCAAGGCCACCGAACAGACCGGCATGAAGGTGATCGGCGTCGTCGAGAACATGGCGGGCTTCACCGACCCGACCAGCGGCGAGACCCACGACATCTTCGGGACCGGTGGTGGCGAGGAGCTCGCCGACGCGCTCGGGACCGAACTGCTCGGCCGCATCCCGATCGACCCCCGGCTGACCGAGGGCGGCGACGCGGGCGTGCCGCTGGTGGTCTCACACCCCGACGTGCCGGCGTCACAGGCGATCACCCAGGTCGCCGAAGGACTCGCGAAGCGCGCCCGTTCGCTGGTGGGCCGCAACCTCCCACTCAGCGTCTCGTAGGCGCCTTCCGACGGTGGCCGCCGAGCAGGACGTCCACGGCCTCGGCGGAGAGCACCCCGATCCCGAGGCCGGCGACGACATCGGTGAGGTGATGCACGCCCACCGTCACGCGTGAGGCTCCGACGACAGCGGCACCGCCCGCCGCGATCGCGCCGATCGGTGGGCCGCCGGCCAGTCCCAGCGCGCGGGCCATGCCGGCGGCGACCGCGGCATGGCCGGATGGCCAGGCGCCTCCGGCCGGAGGGGACACCAAGCGTGCTGCGGAGCCGGACTCGTACGGTCGTGCTCGCGGCAGCGCGGGCTTGACGGCCTGGGCGAGTCCGAAGGCCAGCGCGCCGGTGCCGGCGACCCGTAGCGCCGCCCGCCGCCGCCCGGTCGCCGCCAGCACGGAACCCACCCCCGCCACCGCGAAGCTGGAACCGAGGTCGGAGACGATCGCGACGGTCCGGTCGAGCGCCCGCGGCCCGCGGGCGGCGAGCAGGCGAGAGGCCACCGGATCGACGGTCCGTGCCAGCCCGGTCCGCACCGCCACGTAGGAACCGGCGACGGCTGCCGCGGCGACGCTCACCGCACCGATGCGGCAGGCTCTCCCCGTGCGGGAGAGGCTCACGTGGCCTCCGGATCGAACGGTGGCGGGTCGTCGTCGGCACGCAGAGGCTTCGGTGGCGCGCTGTCGCGACGTCGCGTCGAGGTATCGGTGGCCGCCGCACCGCGTTCCGAAGGCTTCTTGTCGTCGGTGTCGAAGCTGGTCAGATCCTTGACCCCCTGCCGCACGTCCTCGCGTGCCCCATGGAGGTCACGGCGCAGATCCTTGAGCTCCGCCTGCAGTTGCTGGATCTCCCCGACACGCTTCAGTTCGCCGACGTTGCGCTGGGTCTCGCTCCGCAGACGCGCCAGGAGCTTGCCCGCGTCACGGGCGAGTTCCGGCAGACGCTCCGGACCGAAGACCAGCAGCGCGATGACGGCGATGACCAGCAGCTCCTGCCCTCCCGGCACGGTGCACCCTCCCCGGTCACGCGGCGGCGGCGCCCCTCACCTCGGGCGATGGTCCGAGCCTACCCGCGCCGCTCACCGGGGCCGTTCGGAGAGCTCCACCTCGAGGTCGAACTCCTCCCCGTCCCGGAACACCTCCAGTTCGACGATGTCGCCCGGTGACCGGTCACGGACCGCGGCGACCAACTCCGACATCGTGGCCAGCGGTTCCCCGTCGACGCTCATGATCACATCCCCGGGTCGCAGGCCGACCTCGGCCGCGCCCGTTCCCTCCTGGACCGTCTCGATGATCGCCCCCCGGCTGTCCGGTAGACCGAGCGACTCGGCGTCCTCCGCGGAGATGTCCCGTCCGGCGATCCCGAGCAGGGCGTGGCGTACGAACCCCTGCTCGATCAGTTGATCCGCCGACTCGACGGCCTGCGCGGCGGGGACGGCGAACCCGACCCCCTGGTTGGCCCCGGTGCCACTGAGGATGGCGGTGTTGATCCCGACCAGTCGTCCCTGCGCATCCACCAGCGCGCCGCCGGAGTTCCCGGGGTTGATCGCCGCGTCCGTCTGGACGATGGACGGGATCGTCAGGACCCCCTCCCCAGGGTTCTGCTCATCGAGGCGGAGCTCACGGTTGAGCGCCGAGATGACCCCGGCCGTGACGGAGGCATCGAGCCCGAACGGGGAGCCGATCGCGATGACGGTCTCCCCGACGATCAGCGGTTCGTCCTGCGCACGGATGTTGATGGCGGGCAGATCGTCCGCGTCGATCCTGACGACCGCGATGTCGTTGAGTTCATCGGAGCCGACGATCTCCGCGGGCAGCACGTCCCCACTGGCCAGGCGCACCTCGACGGTCCCGCCTCGCTCGACCACGTGGTGGTTGGTGATGATGTAGCCGTCCGAGCGGTAGATGACGCCCGAGCCGAGCCCGGACTGCCCCCCGGGGCCGCTCCCGTCCTCGCCGTCCTCACCGCGCGCGCGTACGTCGATCCGGACGACCGACGGCGTCACCGCCTCGGCCACGGCCGGCACGATCGATCCCTGCGTCAACGGCTCGATCACGGGCGCGTTGACGGTCTCGGCGGCATCCTCGGCCTCGCCGACCGCGGCGGTGTCCTCCTCGGCCTCGGGGAGCACGCCGGTCACCCACAGCGTGCCGAGGGTGCCGAACGCCGCGCCCAGGACCGTGCCGAGCACGAGACCGACCGGTCGTCGACGTCGGGGGGAGGCCGGCGCCTCGACGGTGCCGACGGTGTCCGGCGGTCGCACGGACCCGGCCGGCGAGCCGGGCCCGGCGGCGCGGTCGCTCCATCCGGTGGGCGGCGGCTGCGGGAAGCGGGCGATGACCCGTTCGGAGCCGGCCACGGTGGCCGCGCCGACAGGGGCATCGTCGGACGTCCGCCAGGGTCGTCGCCACTCATCACGGTCATAGCCCACAGGGGGCCTCCATCTGGGTCGCCGGGTAGCGATGGTGCCGCATCGCCAGGCGGGGTTCGACACCGCGAGCAGACCAGGTGGGTCCATCGGGGACCAACGCCACCCCCGCGCGTGTGCCGAGAGGCCCGCACGCGTGCGCACAGCGCCCGCCAAGGGGGCGAGGTCGTTCCCGGCGGGTCACCACGGCCACAGCAGCGACCCCATCCGTTCGAGACCACGGACGATGCGATCCCACACGCCTGGTGCGGGATCGACCGGGAGGTCCTCGAGCACGACCAACAGCTCGTCCAGCGGCGCATCACTCAGCGCCGTGAAGGTCACGTCCCCACCGCCCCAGACCAGGCGTCGCGGCTCCGAACCCGGCCACCGCCAGACGGTGCCTCCGGCCGCGGTGGTCACCGACCTGGCTCCTGCCACCTCATCCTGATCGAGCCGACCACGCTGTTGGAACACCGAGAGCGTGTAGAGACCGTCCCCGTAGAGCAGGTGGAGGGTCGGCCACCGCTCGCCGGGAACCTCGACGGCACCCAGGAGCCCGTAGCCCCGCGGCAGCGTCTCCGGGATGAGGAACCCGGCACCGCGGAGACCTGCCACCTCGCCGTGCTCGGTGGTGTGTTCCGTGACCTCGCGGCCCTGCCCTGGTGGCATCTCGATCCCGACACCCTCACGAGGTTCCGGCCGCAACGTGGTGAAGGCGACCAGACGCACGGGCTCACCGTGCTGATCGAAGGTCTCACGGCGCACGATCAGCCCGGTGGCGGCATCCGCGTAGAGGACCTCACGCCGCTGGTCGTGGCGATGTTCGGTCAGCGTCACCGGTAGAGCCGGCCCGGTGTCCAAGCGCACCGCCTCCCCCAGGTTCGTGGCGTACTTGCTCCGCAGACGATCCAGCTGGGCGGGCAGGGGCTCCACCCCCGTGACCTTCAGCAGCCGCGTGGGCGATCGGAGGTATCCCTGGCCGCCCCCACGCCCGACCTCCACCGCTCCGCGACGGACCCGCACACCGTCGTCCCCACGCTGCACCTCGAAGCTCGCCATGCTCGGCCCCGTGACGGCGAGGCTGACGACGGTCACGCTGGCCGCGTAGTGGAGCTCCTCGTTGGCGGCCGTCGCGCGCGCCAGGACGTCGTCGACCGTCTGCTCCTGCGCAGGGGCCGCGTCCTCGGCCGTGGCGACCGCGCCGGTGCCACCCGGCACCGTCGCACCGAGGGCGACCCCCAGCGCGACGATGACACCGACGCGGCCACGGATCACCGGCCGTCGCCCGCGATCGGCACCGGGAGCGGGCCACCACCGGTGCGGGTGACGTGCTCCACGAGGAACAGCTCGGTCTGCGGTGCCACGTCGCCCCGCTCCGCACCAGCGAGGTAGAGCGCTCCGCCCGCCGCCAGCGGGACGATCACGACGGCCATCACCAGGCCCACACGCCTGCGGTGGCCCCGGCGGCGACGCGCCTGCCGTGCCGGCGCGCCACGGAGGAGGACAGGCGCCTGCAGGCTCGGCAGCGCACGCAACGCATCCCGAGCGGCACGGATGCCGTCGAGCTCCCCCAGGCAGCGCGTGCAGCGATCGAGGTGGCGCGTGATGGTCAGCGCCTCGTCGTCGTCCAGCTCGTCATCGAGGAAGACCGACAGGCGCGTCCCGGAGATGTGCCGCTCAACCATCGACGAGACCACCGGGGGATGCGAGCAACTGCCGCAACGCCCTGCGTCCCCGGTGGATCCGCGAGCGCACGGTGCCCATCGGCCACCCGGTCGCCGCCACGATCTCCTCGTAGGTCAGTCCCTGCACGTCGCACAGCACGACCGCGGTCCTGAAGGTCGTCGGCAGGTGCTGGAGCGCCACCTCGAGGTCGCCGGAGAGGACGTCCTCCTCCATCCGCTCCGCCGGCCCCGGGCCACCATCCGCCGGCTGGCACCACTCCTCGTCGGGGAGCGGCTCCATCCGGACGCGTGCCCGTCGTCGGAGCCGGTCGAGGAAGAGGTTCTTGGTGATACGGAACAGCCACCCCTCGAAGGTGCCGGGGCGGTATCTATCGAGGTTGCGGTAGACGCGTACGAACACGTCCTGGGCGAGATCGCGGGCCTCGTCACGATCCCCGGTCAAGCGGAGCGCCATCGTGTAGACGGTGTCGCCGTACCGCTCCGCGATCTCCTCCCAGGACGGGGCGGGGTCTGCCACGACCAGCGCCGCCCTGTAGGTCGGCGCCGTAGGGAGCCCCTGGCCGCGCCCGTCCAGCGCACCGGGGTCGGCAGGGCCCACGGGCAGCGGGGTCGCTGCCACCGATCCAGAGGGACGGGAGGCGTTCAGGGCGTCCGAGAGCGGACCGGGTCGCGCGGCATGCGACACCCCACCCTCCTGCTCGGCTGCTCCCCGTGGTGCACGTAGCGTAACCATCCGGATGCTCTGCGCTGCGTCAGCAGGCCACCCACATCGGTCCACGAGCCCGATCCGTCCGTGACGCCCTCGGCTAGCGTCGACCTGGACCGACGGTGACGATGCGGAGAGCAGACGTGGATGAGACGGTGCGAGACGAGGTTCGCCGGTTGCTGGCGGCGGAGCCCGAACCGACGACCGCGGCTCGGCAGCGAGCCGAGGCCACCTCTCCCCCGGAGCCGGAGATCGGAGCCCTGCTGCGATGGGCGGCGCGGACCGTGTCCGCCCGCGGCATCGTCGAGGTAGGGGCGGCGGGCGGCGTCTCGGCGTTGTGGCTCGTCCCGGAGCTCCCGGAGCGCGGGGTACTCACCTCGATCGAGCCGGACCCCCATGCACATGCGCTGGCGACCGATGCGGTCGCCAGCATCGCGGCATCCTCCCGCGTCCGCTCGATCCTCGGGGACCCGCTCACCGTGCTCGATCGGCTGTCCGACGGCGCCTACGACCTCGCGATCCTGCAGTCGCAGCCGGCCGCCACGACCGCCCTCCTCACCCACGTGCGCCGACTGCTGCGACCCGGCGGGGTACTGCTGGTTCGCGGTGCCCTGCGCCATGGGGAGCACGCCGAGGTCCTCGCCCGGTTCCTGCAGGCCCTGGCCGACGATGCCGCCTTCACCGCCACGGTGCTGCCGGTCGATGACGGGCTCGTGCTCGCGACCCGCCTCGAGGATGCGGCCGACGTCTGAGCACGACCCGAGCTCGGGGTCACCTCAGAAGAATCGGACCTTGGCCGCGAACTCCACCGCAGGGGCCAGGATGACCGCGAGGTAGAACATGCCGGTCGAGGCCTGGATGGAGCGGCCGCCCTCCTTCGCGAGCTTCACGTTGAACCCGGAGATGAGCGCGAGCAACGCCAGGACCCCGAGACCGAGCACGACGCTCATGGAGTCGATGCGCAACACGGGAGCGAACATCACCTGGCAGCGCTCGAACTCGCCGCCGGCCGGGAGCCCCTCGCACGGCACGGGGTTCCGGGCGGAGAGCAGCACCGAGGCCAGCCCCGCGCCGATCGCGACCACGTTCGTCCACGCGAGCCACACCATGTAACGGTTCGAGAGCCGGCGTTCGACGAGGTACCAGTGGCCGAGGATCAGCCCGACCCAGATCGCACCCATCAGGAACGCGCCGAGCCCGAGCTCCGCGACCCCCTGCAGCAGGCCACCGGCCCCGCCCCGCTCCGCGCGGATCGTGGCGAGCGGGACGAAGGAACCGAGCCCGGCCAGCGTCGCCACTCCTCCGAGGATCCGTACCAACGGATCCGGGGCCCGCAGAACCTTGGCCACCACCGCCAGGATGGTCCCGGCGGCCAACGCCAACAGCAACGTGCGAGCCAGACCTCCGGTCTCGGCCAGCGGGGTCCCCTCCAACGTCGAGACGGGGACGCTGAAGGACGCCCACGCCCCCCACGCCAACAGGATGATCGTTCCACCCGTCAGCAGGTCGTAGCCACGACGGACCTTGCCGAAGGTCGGCGCGAACCACAGCAGCACGGAGCTGCCGACCGCGGTGGACGCGAGCACGATCCCGAGCACGGCGGCAGGGGCGTTCACGTGGGCAAGCCTCGATCTCTGGCGGGGAGCCGGCATGCGGTCGGACACCGCACGAGCACCGTTCGCGTGGGCGGGCGCGTCCCCTCCGTAGGGCGGACGCGGCCGGTCGGGTGCACAGGGTGCCACCGTCCACGCGTGAACGACCACCCGGGGGAAGCACCCAGGCCCGCACGGTAGCCGCGGGACTGCCGGATCTTCCCGCTACGCGGGAACATCGGGAGCCCGCACCCGCCGCAGCGCCCGTCGAACCCG
>JBBDSW010000119.1:22111-30649 GCA_040904745.1 Nitriliruptoraceae bacterium | reverse complement strand
CCGAGCTCGACCATCAGCTCCTTGACGGTGTCGCGGAGCAGCTTGAACGCCGCGTCCTCGTCGCGCGGGGCCGAGGGGAAGTCCACCTCGGGATCACCCGGTGCCGGTCCGTCGTTCAGCGTGATCACCTTGTGCTCGGCGAGGTGGCGCAGCAGCTCGCGGAAGCCGCGGAAGCCGAAGTCCCCCTCGTTGAACGTGGGGTCCTTGCGCAGCAGCGCACGTTTCAGGTTGGAGGCCTGCACGGCGCCGGCCGAGGAGGACTGGACGCCGGCCAGCGTGCGGGTGATGAGCCGCTCGAGCTTGCGCAGATCCTGCTTCTGCGACGAGGAGGAGCCGCTCTCCGCCTTGGCGGGGGTTGCCGCGGCGGCCTCGCTCTGCTTGCTCCCAGTCGACGCCTTCCCACCGGACGACGACTTCTTCTTCGATCGTCCCTGTGAGGGGCCGCCGCCCCGGGACTCGCGGAGCGGGATGCCCTCGAGGCGGTCGTAGAACAGGAACTCGTCGCAGGCCGGGGGCAGCATGGCCGAGGTCGAGCCCTTCAACCCCACCCCGATCACGCGCTTATTGAGCTCGCGCAGCTTGCTGACCAGGGGCGTGAAATCGGAGTCGCCGGAGACGATCACGAACGTGGAGACGAAGTCGCGGGTCAGCGCGAGCTCCATGGCGTCCACCGCCATCTGGATATCCGCGGCGTTCTTGCGGACGGAGTCGGAGCGCTGCGGGATCTCGATCAGTTCGACGTTGGCGTCGACCATCCCGCGGCGGTCCTCCTTGAACAGGTTCCAGTCCGCGTAGGCGCGACGCGTGATCAGCCGCCCCCGTTCCGCAAGCGCCTCGAGGAGGGGCTTGGGGTCGAAGCGGTAGCCGATGTCGCGGGCACCGATCGCCACGTTCTCGTGGTCGACGTACAGCGCGAGTCGCTCTTCTGATGCATCACTGGTAGCCATGGGCGCGACCCTACTCCACCAGGCGCGCACATCCGCACAGCCGAACCCCGATCGGCCTACCGATGTCTAGGCTCTGGACCCCGCCCGGTCCGGGCTGTGGAGGTCTCTGTCCGGGGGGTCAGGCTTGACCAAGGGACGGCCGGAAAGCTACCGCGAAGCCCTCGCCCAACCGTTGGTCCGCCGTCTGTGGTTGGCCGGTCTCACGTCGACGATCGGTGACTACGTCGCGCTCGGCGCCCTGCTGTTCCTGGCCGCCGACCGCACGGGTCTGACCATCGGGGCAGCCATCGTGGTCGCCGTCGGTGTCATCCCCTCCGTCCTCACCGGCGTGATCGCCGGACGTTGGCTGGACCAGTTCCATCGCGCTCGCCTCCTGGCCGCGCTCCAGATCTGCGGCGGCCTGATCGTGACGCTGCCGGTGCTGTTCGAGGGCGTCGCGGTCGTCTTCGTGACCGCGGCCGGGCTGGCGGCGGTCCGGGTCGCCACCGTCGCGGTGCGCTCGGGGGCGATGGCCGAAGGCCTGGACGACGCCCACCGCGGACCGTTGGTGGCGTTGCTCACCTCGACCGATCAGGGTGCCCAGGTCGTCGGCTACCTGACCGGTGCGGGCCTCTACGTCGCCCTGGGCGCGGACGCCGCGCTCCTGCTGGATGCCGGCACGTTCGTGATCGCGGCCGTGCTGCTGCTCACGCTGCCACTCCCGGAACCGGAGCAGCGGCCGGCGCCGGCACCGGTCACGGGTGGCATCCGGGCCATCCTCGCGCACCCGGTCCTGCGACTGCTCGCGGTCCTCGCCATCCTGACCGGGCTGGTCGGCTCCCTGCCCGAGGTCCTGGCACCGACGGTCGCCGGTCCAAACGACCCGCTGCGGCCGTTCGTCCTGGCTGCCGCCCCAGCCGGCCAGGTGGTCGCCATGACGGTCCTCGGGCGGACCCGGATGGTCCGCCGACCCCGTGTGCTCCTGTTCCACCTCGCCGGCCTGACCGTCGCCCTCCTCCTGGCAGCCGTGGCACGGTCGACAGCCGAGGTGGCGGTCGCCAACCTGTTGATCGGGGCCGGAACCGCATGGGTCGTCGGCGCACAACTGCTGTTCCTCCAGCTCGCTCCCGCGGTGCGGATGGCACAGATCACCGGTGCGATGGTGGCCGGGCTCGCCCTGGCCGATGGCGTCGGATCGCTCGCGCTGGCATCGATTGCCGACCTCGCCGGCGTGTCGGCCGCCTACGGGCTCGGCGCGGCCCTCCTCCTCGGATCCGTCGTGGTCGGCATCCTCGTGCGGGCCAGGGAACCGGACATCCGGGCGCTGGACGACCCGGCCAAGGTGATGGGCAGGTGACCTCGCCCGTGGCCTGGCTGGGCCGCTCCGAGGATCACCGGTCGAGGCCGACCGCCGTGCTGACCGCCGCCAGGGTCGCCTCCTCGTCTCCGCGATGGATGACACCGACCATCCCGAGCTCGCGTGCCACCTCGACGTTGCGCTCCAGATCGTCGACGAACACGCACGCCGACGGCTCCACCGAGAGCCGGTCGGCTGCCAACCGGTAGATCTCCGGATCGGGCTTGCGCAGCCCGACCTCACCGGAGATCACGAGATCGTCGAAGTGCGTGCGGAGGAGGTCGAACGGGTAGGCGGACAGACCCCAGGAGTTCGACAGCAGCCCGGTGCGCACGCCCGCGCGCCGCGCCGCCGCAGGGAGCTCCCACAGGCGACCCGACGGCTCCATCGCGGCGAGGAGCCCGTCGAGCAGGCTGCGCTCCGCCGGGACCTCGTAGCCGTCCTCGGCGAGCAGGCGCCGCAGTTCCGCGTCGAAGCCCTCGACGCTCAGCTCCCCGCGCTCCAGCGCGCCGATCGGGCCCCCGCCACGGGTTCGCGACGCGCGGACCAGCAGCGCGAAACTGCGTCCCGGCGGCATCCCGAGCTCCTCCTCGAACCGGGCGAAGGAACGCTCGACCGGTGCGGTCAACACGCCGCCGTAGTCGAGCAGGAGAGCTCGCGGTCCGCTGGCCGGTGGACGGGACGTGCTCACCGGCCGACCTCGGCGGCGGCTGTGGCCGCCCGCTCGGCGAGGACGGACACCAGGTCGCCGAGCTCCGCGAAACCCTCCGCGTCGGGCCCGTAGGCCCCCGAGACGTACCGTCCGTGCACGCCTTCCAGGATGCACGCGAGCTTCCAGTACCCGAACGCGACGTAGTAGCCGATGTCGGACAGGTCGCGCCCCGTGGCCGCCGCGTACCGCGCGACCAGTTGCTCGCGGGTCGCGAAGCCGGGAACCAGCGTCGGCGGGTCCGGAAGCGCGATCGAGAGGTCGGCGGCCTCGACCCAGTAGACGAGCAGGAGCCCGAGGTCGGCCAGCGGATCGCCGAGGGTGGTCAGCTCCCAGTCGAGGACGGCGCTGACCTCACCCGAGGACGGATCGAGGACCAGGTTGTCGAGCCGGTAGTCCCCGTGGACGATGGTCGCCGGGCCCTGCTCGGGGATCTCGGCGGCAAGGCGGTGGTGTACGTCCTCGAGTGCCGAGGTGTCCCGGGTCCGGCCCTGTTCCAACTGCGTGTGCCACCGGTGGAGTTGGCGCGCCAGGTAATCCTCGCGCCGCGCGAGGTCGCCGAGTCCGACCGCATCGATATCGACCGCGTGCAACCGGGCCAACACATCGACCAACGATCCGCTGCTGGTGCGCCGCTGGTCCGGAGGTAAACGGCGAGCCGACGCCTGATCCCGAGCGATGATGCCGCCCACGTACTCCATGGCGTAGAACGGCGCCCCGATGATCGCCGGATCGTCCTCCACTCCGAGGCAGCTCGGGACGGGGACATCGGTAGGTCCCAGGGCGCTGAGGATCCGATGCTCGCGGGCGACGTCATGAGCGGAGGAGAGCACGCCATGCAGTGGCGGCCGCCGGACGACGACCCGCCGGTCGTTCGCATCGGTCACGATGTAGGTCAGGTTCGAGCGCCCACCGGTCGCCCGCTCGGCGCGCAGGGGCGGAGCGAGTGCCGTGCGTGAGGCGAGCCAGTCCGTGATCGCCTCGAGATCGAGTCCAGCCGGCGGCTCCGGGTCGTCCGTTGGTGCTCGCACACCGTCCACGTCGGGCCTTCCCGGGCCGGGGGGATGTCCTCCACGCACGCCGCAGCCTGGCAGAGAGGGGCTGCGACGGCCAAGCCGGGGTCCGCGGCGCGTGGCAGGCGAGTGGCCCTCGCGCGATAGCGTCGCACCGTGAGCGACGACAGATCCGGGTCCCCAGGACGACGCGGCGGCCGTGGCCGCCGTCTACATGGCGTGGCCGCATGGGCAGCCGCCGATGACGAACCGACGCCCGAAGTCCCGACCACCTCCGCCATCGCGCGTGCCTCCAAGGCCAGCGCACGCAAGCTGACCGGAAGCGTCCGGTCGCTCTTCGACGCCGGCGGTCGCGGGTTCCGGAACCTCGCGCTCACGCAGGTGTTCAGCACCGCGTCCGACACGCTCGTGGCCATCGGCCTGGCCGGCACGTTGTTCTTCTCCGTCCCGACCGCCGAGGCACGCGGCAACGTGGCGCTCTACCTGCTGCTCACGGTCGCGCCGTTCGCCGTGATCGGCCCGGTCCTCGGACGGCTCCTGGACCGCACCCCGATCGCCACGCGGCGGATGCTGGTCGCCGCCGCCATCGGCCGGGCGGTGCTCGGCTTCGCTGCGCTCGGACGCCTCGACAGCCTCTGGCTGTTCCCCGCCGCCTTCGGCCTCCTCGTGCTCTCGCGTGTGCACGGGATCACCCGTAACTCCCTGCTGCCACTGGCACTCGATGCTCCGCGTGCGCTGGTCGCCGCCAACGCCCGGCTCGCGTGGATCGGCGTCCTGGCCGGTGGGGTCGCGGCGGCCACGGGCCTGGCCGTCCTGGGCCTGTTCGGGAGCAACGGCCCGATCGCGCTGTCCGCGATCGCCGCGCTCGGGGCGGCCTTCTTCGGTCGGCGCCTCCCCGAGCCGGACGGAGCCTCGTCACGACAGACGGGTGGCCGGACGCGCGGGCGGGTCCGGCTGCAGCTGCCACGGGAGGTCCGGCTCGCCCAACTGGCCACCGCAGGTGTCCGGGTCTTCAACGGGTTCCTGCTGCTCCTCCTCGCCTTCGAGCTCCAGCAGGCCGATGCGGGCCTCCTCGATTTCGGGGCGCTGCTGGCCTCCGCCGGGGTCGGGTTCGCGATCGCCTCACGACTCGTCCCGGCACTGGAGCGACGTGTCCGCGAGGAGCCGATGGTGGTCGCGGCCCTGGCGATCACCGCCGGTGCGGCGTTCTCCGCCGGTCAGTGGTTCGGTCTGGTGGCCGCCGCCGCACTCGCCGGGGTCGCCGGCATGGCATGGGGCGTGGCCAAGCTGGCCTTCGACGGGCTGCTGCAGGCCACCGTGCCGGCGAACCGCCGCGGTGCCGCGTTCACCCGTTCGGAGACGGTGTTCGCGGTCGCCTGGGTGCTCGGAGCGATCGTGCCGACCGCCGTGCCGCTGCCCGCATCGGTCGGCCTGGCCCTGGCCGGGTTCGCCGCCCTGGCCGCCCAGATCGTCTACGTCGCTGCGCTCCTCGTGCCCGAGGAAGGGCGCCGGCAGCCGGACGACCCGGCCCCCGCCTCACTGCCTTAGCGGCCACCGCGACCGGCTGCCGGTGACCGTTGGGCCACGGTCAGTCGCTCACAGCACGTCCCAGACGTTGCCGGAATCGAGCAGGGCGGCGAGTTCGCCTTCCCCCTGGTCCTTCCGCGCCTGCTCGATCTGCGAACGCAGGTCATCGTCGTAGACCGGCCGTGCGACGTCGCGGAAGATCCCGATCGGCGTCGGCCCGGTCGGGTTCAACGCGAGTCGCGAGAGCGCGAACGCGGTGGTCGGCTCCTCGCGTGCCGGGTCGTGGATGACGACGCGGTCCCCGGCCTCCTCGGTCGAGACGATCGACATCGAGCCATCGGCCTCGGCCACGACCGCGCGCTCACCCTCGGGGCCGAACGTGATCGGCTGGCCCGCGTTGAGGCGGATCTGGTTGTGCTCCTTCTGGCCGGGCTCCTTGATCGCCGCGAACGCCCCATCGTTGAAGATGTTGCAGTTCTGGTAGATCTCGACGAACGAGGAACCGCGGTGCTCGTAGGCCCCACGCAACACCTCGGTGAGGTGCTTGCGATCGGTGTCGATGGACCGCGCCACGTAGGTGGCCTCCACCCCGAGAGCGAGCGAGACCGGGTTGATCGGACGGTCGAGCGAACCCATCGGCGTCGACTTGTGGATCGAACCGAGCGGCGACGTCGGGGAGTACTGCCCCTTGGTCAGACCGTAGATCTCGTTGTTGAACAGGAGGATGTTGAGGTTGACGTTGCGGCGCAACGCGTGCATCAGGTGGTTGCCGCCGATCGACAGCCCATCGCCGTCGCCGGTGATCACCCATACGTCCAGATCGGGGCGGGCGATCGCGAGCCCGGTCGCCAGCGCCGGGGCGCGCCCGTGGATCGAGTGGATCCCGTAGGTGTCCATGTAGTACGGGAAGCGTGAGGAACAGCCGATCCCGGAGATGAACACCGTGGACTCCGGCCGTGCGCCCACCTCGGCGAGCAACGACTGGACCGTCGCGAGGATGGCGTAGTCCCCGCAGCCGGGGCACCAGCGCACCTCGCGGTCCGAGGTGAAGTCCTTCTTGGTCAGCTTGGTCTCGTTGGTCGTCACGCCTGCTCTCCCCAGCCGAACCCTTCGATGGCTTCGGCCAACTCGGACGCCGCGAACGGCTGTCCGCTCACTCGGTTGTACGGCTTCACATCCACCAGCGTCTTGGCGCGGAGCAGCATCACCAGTTGCCCCATGTTGTTCTCCGGACAGACCACGACGCGGTAGCGACCGAGCAGGTCCGCCAGATCCGGATGGATCGGGGACAGGTGGCGCAGCTGGACCCGGGCCACGTCCCGTCCCTGCGTCCGCAGCTCATGGCAGGCCGCCTGGATCGGGCCCTCCGTCGAGCCCCACCCGACCACGAGCACGTCCGCGGCACCGGAGGGGTCCTCGACCTCGAGTGGGGGCAACTGCTCCCCGATCCGCGCGATCCGCGCGTGGCGCAGCTCGGTCATGGCCTGGTGGTTCGTCGGGTCGTAGGAGATGTTCCCGGAGCCGTCGTCCTTCTCCAGGCCTCCGATCCGGTGTTCCATCCCGGCGGTGCCCGGCAAGGCCCAGGGGCGCGCCAGGGTCTCTTCATCACGCTTGTAGGGCGCGAACGTCCCGTCCTCGAGGTTGGGTTCGGTCGCGAACGCGAAGGTCTCGGTGAGGTCCGGCAGGTCCTCGATCACCGGCAGGCGCCACGGCTCGGCGGAGTTGGCGAGGTAGCCGTCGGAGAGCAGCGCCACCGGGGTGCGGTAGGTCAGCGCGATCCTCGCGGCTTCGAGCGCCGCGTCGAAGCAGTCCGCCGGTGACGATGCGGCCACGACGGGGATCGGGGCCTCGCCGTTGCGGCCGAACAGCGCCTGCAGGAGGTCGGACTGCTCGGTCTTGGTCGGCAGCCCGGTCGATGGGCCCCCGCGCTGGACGTTGACCACGACCAGGGGCAGCTCGGTCATCATCGCGAGCCCCATCGCCTCGGTCTTGAGCGCGATGCCCGGCCCGGACGATGCGGTGACCGCCAGCGAGCCGCCGAACGCCGCACCGATCACCGAGCCGATGGCCGCGATCTCGTCCTCGGCCTGGAAGGTGGAGACGCCGAAGTTCTTCAGCTTGGCGAGCTCATGGAGGATGTCCGAGGCCGGGGTGATCGGATACGAGCCGTAGAACAGCGGCAGACCGCTCCGGACGCTCGCGGCCACCAGGCCGTAGGCCAGCGCCTGGTTCCCGGTGATGTTGCGGTAGCGGCCAGGGGTCAGCTTGGCCGCCTTCACCTCGTAGGTGAACGCGAACGCCTCGGTCGTCTCCCCGTAGTTCCACCCGGCCCTGAGCGCCGTCACGTTGGCGTCGGCGATGGCGGGGCTCGACTGGAACTTGCTCTTCAGCCAGGACTCGGTGTCCTCGACGGGGCGCGAGTACATCCACGACACGAGACCGAGAGCCGTCATGTTCTTGCAGCGCTCGGCTTCCTTCTTGTTGAGATCGCCACGCTCGATGGGCTCCTCGAGCGCGCGCAGCGTCAGGCTCGTGACCGGCACCTCATGGAGCTGGTAGTCGGTCAGCGTGCCGCCCTCGAGCGGCGAGGACTCGTAGCCGGCCTTCTGCAGGTTGCGGTCGGTGAAAGCGTCGGTGTTCACGATGACGATCCCGCCCGGCTTGAGGGCACCGAGATGCTTCTGCAGCGCCGCCGGGTTCATCGCCACCAGGACATCTGGGGCGTCCCCCGGGGTGTGGATGTCCTGGTCGGAGAAGTGGAGCTGGAACGAGCTCACTCCTGCCAAGGTGCCGGCAGGTGCACGGATCTCCGCCGGGAAGTCCGGCAAGGTCGCCAGGTCGTTGCCGGCGAACGCGGTCTGGGTCGTGAACCGGTCCCCGGCCAGCTGCATCCCGTCACCGGAGTCGCCGGCGAACCGGACGACCGCGCTGGAGAGCTGGATCTTCTCCGTGGTGCTGACCGTGTCGCTCATCGCCGCCCCTGCCGCTCCGTCACGTGTTCCGACC
>JBBDSW010000119.1:0-22011 GCA_040904745.1 Nitriliruptoraceae bacterium | reverse complement strand
GAAGCTACCTGGCACAGCGCCACCGAGCCCACTCGCGGGAACGCTGTGCGTGCACCCTCACCCGCACACCGAACGCAGCAGGGAGTAGGGGTTGATCGCGCGACCGCCACCGGGGTGCAACTCGAAGTGGACGTGCTCGGCGCCGGCGACCGCGTTGCCGGTCGAGCCGTTGGTCCCGACCTGCTGTCCGGCACTGACCCGTGCACCGTCGGAGACCGTGTGACTGTCGAGGTGCAGGTACCAGTAGTGGTCGCCGTTGCTCCCACGCAGGATCGCCCACAATCCCGCGCTGCGACCGTGCGATTGGATGTCCCACACCCCGTCGGTGATCGCCCGTACGGGTGTGCCGAGCGGGCCCATGATGTCGGTACCGCGATGGGAGCGGCCGCCTGAGCGCGCGTAGCCCCACGAATCGATGAAGTTCCTCGGCTGGTCGAGGGGGCACGCCATCCCGCCCGAGGAGGTTGCTGCGGCCGCGCCACCGCCCGAGCCGGACGTGTCGGTTGCGCGCTGCTGGGCGGCACGTTGGCGACGCTGTTCAGCGAGCTGCTCTTGGCGCTCGCGCTCGATCCGTGCCTCCTCGGTCTCGTGCTCATCCTCCAACTCGGCGACCAGCGTCTCCAGCTCGGCGTAGTCCTCCTCCAGGGACGAGGTGATCCGTGCCTGCTCCTCACGTACCGCGGCGAGCGCGTCGCGCTGCTCGACCAGCCGATCCTCCGCCGCGTCGAGGCGAGCCCGGTTCGCCGAGAGGTCCTCGGACTCCACCTGGTCGGAGGCGATCGCGCGCTGCACCGCCTCGGCGCGCTGGAGGGCCGCGTTCGGATCGTCGCTGGCCAGGAAGACCGACAGCGGGTCGACGGTCGTGCCGTGCTTGAACACGACCCGCAGCCGCTCGGTCATCGCCTCGTCCAGCTCCTCGAGCCCCGCCCGGAGTCCCGCGACCTCGCGCTCGAGATCCTCACCTTCGGTCTCGAGACGGGCGATGCGCTGGACCGTCTCCTCGTACGCCTTAGCCGCCTCCTCGATCCGTCCCTCGACCTCGGCGCGCTCGTCCTGGGCCCCACGCAGGTCCCGCTCGATCTCGTCGAGGTCGCGCCCTTGCGCAGCGCCGGTCGCGCCCACCCCCACCACGAGCAGAGCGGCCAGGCCGGCAGCGAGCAGGTGCCGCCCGGACACGGCGAGGTGGCGCAGCAACACAGCGACCTCGGAGAGCAGGCGAGTGGGAACGGACGGGTGCCGATGCTACCGGTCGGCACTCCCCCGCCATGCCCACGCTTCGATCCCCTGCGGCATCGACCGGCCACTGTCCGCGGTGCGGGGCGCGCACAACAGCACCTCAGTCGGTCTTCGCTCCCGCGGACTCGGCCGAGGCGACCCGATCCATCTCCGTCTTCGGCCCGATGCGCCAGAACGCGTCGGCGGCCTCATCCCAGGAGGACAGCAGCCCTCGCGCACGCTGAGAGCCGGTCACCGTGGCGTGCTCCTCGACCAGCGCCCGGATCCGAGCCAGCTGCATCCCATCGGGGCGCCGGGCCTCGACGAGTTGCCGGTTGACCCGAGCCAACACCTCACCACGCGGGTCGTACACGTAGCACTCGCCGCCGCTCATCCCCGCCCCGATGTTGTGCCCGGTCGGACCCAGCACGACGACCGTGCCGCCGGTCATGTACTCGCAGGCGTGGTCCCCGGTGCCTTCGACGACGGCGCTGGCACCGGAGTTCCGCACCGCGAAGCGTTCACCGGCGCGACCGGCGACGAACAACTGCCCCGCCGTCGCCCCGTAGAGGACGGTGTTGCCGACCAGGACCGGATCGCCGACGTCATCCGCGGGGGGACGGATGACGATGCGGCCACCGCCGAGCCCCTTGCCGACGTAGTCGTTCGCCTCCCCGTCGAGGACCAGCTCCAGCCCGCGGGTCGTGAAAGCACCGAAGGACTGACCGGCCTCGCCGGAGAACCGCAGCCGGGCGAGCCCGGGCGGGTCCTCCTCCCCGAACTCGAGCCCGACCGCGCCGCCGATCCTGGCACCGACGGTCCGGTCCGCGTTGGTGATCTGGTAGGTGAACTCCGTGATGCCACCGAGGAAGATCGTCTCGAGCGCATCCTCGAAGACACGGTCGCCGAGGGCGCTGCGGGGGTCCTGGATCGCCACCCGACCGGTGAACCGCCGCTCACCTCGCTCAGGGTCGTGCAGCAACGGGGAGACATCGATCCGGGTGGCCTTGCCTTCGAGGCCGGTCCTGCGCTCGAGCAGGTCGACCCGGCCGATGCACTCATCCAGCGATCGCAGCCCGAGCTCGGCCAGCAGTCGGCGCACCTCCTCGGCGACCATCGTCAGGTAGGCAGCGACCATCTCCGGTGTTCCGGCGAACTTGTCGCGCAGGTCCCGGCGCTGCGTGGTGATCCCGACCGGGCAGGTATCCCGGTGGCAGGCACGCGCCATGATGCAGCCCTCGGCGAAGAGCGCAGCGGTACCGAACGAGTACTCATCGGCGCCCAGCAGGGCCGCCAGCAGGATGTCGTGACCGGTCTTGAACCCGCCGTCCACGCGGAGCTTGACCCGTCCACGGAGCCCGTTGGCTCTGAGCACCTGCTGGACCTCGGCCAGCCCGAGCTCCCACGGCAGACCGGCGTGTTGGATCGAGGACAGCGGCGAGGCCCCGGTCCCCCCATCGTTGCCGGAGATGTGGATCGAGTCGGCGAGCGCCTTGACGACCCCCGCAGCCACCGTGCCGATCCCCGCCTCTGCCACCAGCTTGACATCGACCAGTGACTCGGGGTTGACCTGCTTGAGATCGAAGATCAGCTGGGCAAGATCCTCGATCGAGTAGATGTCATGGTGCGGCGGGGGGCTGATCAGCGTGACCCCGGGGGTCGTGTGTCGCAGCCGGGCGATCTCGTCGGTGACCTTGTGTCCTGGGATCTGGCCACCTTCGCCGGGCTTGGAGCCCTGGGCGATCTTGATCTGCAGCAGGTGCGCGTTGGCCAGGTACTCCGGGGTCACCCCGAAGCGGCCCGAGGCCACCTGCTTGATCCGACAGTCGAGATCGAGCGCGGTCCCCCGCGTGCGGAACCGTGCCGGATCCTCGCCACCCTCCCCCGAGTTCGCCCGGCCGCCGATCATGTTCAGGGCAGCCGCCAGCGTCTCGTGCGCCTCGGCGGACAGCGCCCCGTGAGACATCGCGCCCGTGGAGAACCGACGGGTGATCTGCGCGACCGGTTCGACCTCCTCGAGCGGGATCGCCCCCCCGGTCGCGGTCGGGGTGAGGAAGTCACGCGGATACGACGGGGGCCGCGAACGCACGGTCCTGCTGAAATGCTCGTAGAGGTCGGTCCGGCCCTGGCTGGCCGCCGTGCGCAGCAGGGCGGCGGTCGTCCCATCCACCTCCGTGGTGGCGGTCGCGCCATCCAGGCGGAACGGCTCGGTGGTGGCACTGCGCCCCAGACCCAAGGTGTCGTGCAGCGCATCGACCACGGGCTTGGACATGTCGTGGAACTCGCCGTCCTTGCGCCACTTGATGATCCCCGGGCTCGGGAGCACCGGCAGCTCGACCGCCCCGTCCTCACCGGCGGCGGGGAACGCGATCGCGTGCTGTTCGAGGAGTTCGGTGGCCAGGTCCTCCAGCGTGAGGCCACCGAGCGTGGAGGTGGTCCCGGCGAAACAGGTCTCGATCACGTCCGGGCCGAGGCCCAGCGCCTCGAAGATCTGGGCGCTGCGGTAGCTGTCCAGGACGCTGATGCCCATCTTGGACATGATCTTGAGGACGCCGTCCTCCAGGGCGTTGCGGTAGCGCTCCTGGGCCACGGACGCGGTGGGGTTGTCACCGCCGATCCGACCCTCGTCCGCGAGGTGGGCGATCGTCTGGAGCACGAGCCGCGGCACGATCGCGTCGGCCCCGTAGCCGAGCAGCGTGGCGGCATCGTGGGTCTCGCGGGCTTCGTCGGTCTCGGCGACGAGCGAGGTCGCGGTGCGCAGGTTCTCCCGCAGCAGCCGCTGATGGACCGCACCGATCGCGAGCAGGATCGGGACCCGCACGCGCTCCTCGTCGACCCCCACGTCGGAGACGACCACGACCCCGGCGCCGGCGCGGACGTGGGTGACCGCCTCGTCACCGAGCCGAGCGAGGGCCGCCGGCAAGCCCGCCGCCCCCTCGGCGACCGGGAAGGTCGCGTCGACCGCCTGCACCGCGAACGGCAGGGCCGGCGACATCACGATGCGCTGCAATCCCTCCGGGTAGAGGAAGAACGAGCCGAGCTCGACCAGTTGGGCGGCCTCCGGTCGCTCGGTGAGGATCGAGGACCGCGGACCGAGCAGGGTCCGCAGGCTCATCACCTCGGATTCCCGGTAGTGGTCGATCGGTGGGTTGGTGACCTGCGCGAAGCGCTGCTTGAGGAAGTGCGACACGGGCCGACGTACGTGGCTCAGCGCCTCGATCGGCGTGTCATCCCCCATCGAGGAGGTCGTCTCCTTGCCCTGCGTCGCCATCGGGCGCAGGATGGAGATGATCTCCTCCTTGGT
Source organism: Nitriliruptoraceae bacterium (assembly GCA_040904745.1). Classification (GTDB taxonomy): domain Bacteria; phylum Actinomycetota; class Nitriliruptoria; order Nitriliruptorales; family Nitriliruptoraceae; genus T1Sed10-7. The sequence continues at coordinate 17,492 of JBBDSW010000119.1, read as the reverse complement.
GATGCCGAAGGACAGCTGCCGCTGCAGGAGGTCGGTGGGCACGCCCTCCACCGGCCGGCCGGCGGGCAGGGAGGTCAGGTGCTCGGCCAGCCACTGGCCGTAGGGGGCGCGGGCGCCGAGGTCGAGCTTGATCTCACGGTCCTCCTGGAGCCCGCCCTCGGTCGGATCGACGCACAGGACCTGACCCGGGCCGAGCCGCTCACGTCGCACCGAGCCGTGGTGGTCGGCCGCATCGGTCGGCAGGGAGGTGGTGACGGCGCCCACCTCGGAGGAGGCGACGACCAGACCGTCCTCGCAGACGTGGTAGCGCAGCGGACGCAGGCCGTTGCGGTCGAGGCCAGCGCCGACCCGGATGCCGTCGGTGACGATCAGCCCCGCCGGACCGTCCCACGGTTCGACCAGGCTCGCGTGGTAGCGGTAGAAGTCACGCACGGCCGGCTCCAGGTCACGCGCGCCTTCCCAGACCTGCGGGACGAGCATGGCCTGGGCGTGGCGGATGTCCCGTCCACCCAGCACCAGGAGCTCCAGTGCCGCATCGAGCTTGGCCGAGTCGGACTGGTCGCTGTCGATGACCGGCTGGAGCAGATCCGCGGTCGCCCAGTCGACCCCGTCGACCGACATCTCCCCGGACACGAACTGGCCTTCACGTGCCCGCATGAGGTTGAGGTTGCCGTCGATCGTGTTGATCTCACCGTTGTGGCACAGCGTGCGGAACGGCTGCGCCCGCTCCCAGGACGGCGCGGTGTTGGTCGAGAACCGGGAGTGGAAGACCGCGAGCGCCGCGGTGAACCGCTCGTCGCGCAGATCGGTGTAGAACGCGTCCAGCTGATCCGCGTCCGCCATCGCCTTGTAGGTGACCGTCAGGAAGGAGCAGCTCGCGGCATAGAAGCGCACCTGAGCCTCCTCGGCCGCCTTCCGTGCCCGACGACGGATCCGGTAGGCGATCCGCTCCGCCTCACGATCCCCCACGCCCTCCGGACGGAGGAAGACCGCCTGCGAGAGCGCCGGTTGGGAACGCCGGGCGATCTCCCCGACCACGTCCGGATCGGTCGGCACCTCGCGGAACCCGAGCAGTTCCACCCCTTCGGCTGCACAGGCCTCCTCGAAACCGCGCTGCGCCTCCTCACGGGCGGCGTCGCCCTCAGCCCCGGTCCCGGACGCGAGGAACAGCATGGCCAGCCCGGTGCGGGCGGGGTCGACCTCTCGCCCGGAGAGCTCCTGCGCCCAGGCGGCGGCCAGCTCGCGCGGGATCTGGGTCAGGATGCCGGCGCCGTCACCGGAGCGGGCATCGGCGGCCACCGCGCCGCGGTGCTTGACCCCGGCCAGCCCCTGGAGCGCCAGCGCCACGATGCTGCGGCGCGGCACACCGTCGACGTGGGCGACGAAGCCGATCCCGCAGGCGTCCCGTTCGGCGTCGAGGTCGAAGCCGGGACCCCGGGCAGGCGGGATCGAGGCGGCAGCGCGGGTGTCGTCCAGGGAGCGGGGGTGCTCGGTCACAGGGACCTCCGGCGGATCGAGGCCGCGCCCACGAGCGGTGGCGCGACCGGTGGTCGGACCCGGCCGGGACGCACGGAACGGCGCCCACGGATCCGGGGATCGGCGAGCGCCGTTGCTCGGGGCGCACGGTACCGGGCGGATCTGGAGGTTGCCGCGCATGCCGTCGATCGCCGGCGACGGCTGTGCCCAGGCCGCGACCTACGCTGCCACCTCGGCATCCGGCCTCTGGAGCGAACCATGACCGTGCTACTCGACCGCCGTGACGACGGGACCGCCGTTCTGACCATCCATGACCCGGCGCGTCGGAACGCGATGACCGCGGCGATGGGCGAGGAGCTCACCACCCGGGCCGAGGCGCTCAGCCGCGACCCGGCGCTCCGGGTGGTCGTGGTCACCGGATCCCCGCCGGCCTTCTCCGCCGGCGGCGACCGCGACATGCTCGAGGACCTCGCCCGTCGTACCCGCGAGGAAGGATTCGATGCCGCGCAGACCATGCGTGCCTTCTACGGCGGGTTCCTCGCCCTGCGCGACCTCCCGGTACCGGTCCTGGCCGCCGTGAACGGCCATGCGATCGGGGCCGGGCTGTGCGTCGCCCTGGCCGCCGATCTGCGCATCGTCGCGTCCGAAGCGAAGGTCGGCCTCAACTTCGCCCGACTCGGCCTCCATCCCGGGATGGGGGCGACCTGGTTCCTCCCCCGCCTCCTCGGAGCGGAACGCGCGGCCGCCTGGCTCTACACCGGCGCACTGTTCGACGGCGCCACCGCCGCAGCGCACGGACTGGCGCTGGAGGCCGTCCCGGCCGACGCGGTGCTCGCCCGCACCCTCGACCTCGCCGGGGAGATCGCGGCCTCCTCCCCGGTCGTCGTCCGCCAACTGAAGCGCACCCTGGCCACCAGCGGTGCGGTCGATCTGCCCACGGCCCTGGAGACCGAGGCGGCCGCCCAGGCCACCAGCTACGGCACCGAAGACCTCGCCGAAGGGCTCCGCGCGGCGAGGGAGAAGCGACCCCCCCGGTTCCCGGGACGCTGATCGGTCGCCACCTCAGCGCCTGCTCCACGCCTCGCGCAGCTTGACGCGGGCCCCCACACGCAGGATGCCGCCCTCGTAGATCCTCGCGGCGACCACGGTGAGCACGGCCGCGGTCGCGAGCGTCGAGCCGGCAGCCAACGCGACCTCCCACCACGCCGGGGAGGCCAGCGCCTGGCGGGCGAGCATCGCGTACGGGGCGCTGAAGGGGACGAACGACGCGATCACCGCCAACCGGGAGGTCGGCGCGTTGATCGCGGCGAAGCCGACGAGGTAGCCGGCGACCATCAGGACGTTGGCGGGCGTCAGCACCGCCTGCGCCTCCTCGGGACGCGACACCAGGGACCCGAGACCGGCCGCGATCACCGCGTACAGGGCGTAGCCGACGATGAACCATCCGGTGATCGCCAACGCGAGCCCCCCGACCGCGGACGGGATCAGCTCCCCGGCGGTCAGCACCAGCACCGCCAGCGGGGGGCCGAACAGGACGAGGGTCTGTGCGAGCCCCACGAGGCCGAGGCCGAGGAGCTTGCCGGTCATCAGCCGCCGGACCGGTACGGCCTCGACCAGCAGCTCGACGACCCGGCTGCCCTTCTCCTCGATGACGCCGTTGATGATCATGGACGCGTACATGATGAGCACGGCGAAGAGGAAGACGACGCCCACGTTGGCGACCACGAGCCGGGCCGCCGCCTCCGCCGGGTCGGTGTCACCGATCTGCACGACGGGCAGCGACGGTCGGGCGAGCACCTCGCCGATGCGCTCGGCCTCGCCCGGGAACACCCGTTCCAGCGCCAGGGCCTCCGCGGCACGTGCGGCGGCCGCCGAGCCGACCTGCAGCAGGTTCCCACCCGGGGCGACCAGGACCCGCTCACCCGGCTCCACGACGAAGGCGAGCCCCTCCTGGCCGTCCTGCAACACCTCCTCGGCCGCAACCGCATCCGCCACCGGCACCTGCTCGATCGGACCGAACGCCGCCTCGAGGGAGGCCACCTCGTCGTCCGTCAGCGTGCCGAGGACGCCGACCCTGAGCGCCGAGCGCTCGTCGTCGTCCGATGGAACGTCGCGGCCGTCCGACGGCGCGAACGCGCCCAGGAACGCGGGCAGCGACGCGAGCACGGTCAGGACGACGGCGAGCACCACCGTGGTCCCGACGAAGAGCTTGGAGCGCAGACGCTGGCGCACCTCCCGCTCGGCGATCAGCCAGACGGTGGCCAGGGCGTTCATGCCTCCACCCCCGCCTCGAGCGCGTCGCGGAAGAGCTCGGAGAGCCGTGGCTCCTCGAGGCGCACGCCCACCAGCGACCCGTCACCACGGACCAGATCGAGCACCGAGCCCGGCTCGACCCCGGGCGCGAGGCTCACGGTCACCTCGTTCCCACGACGTCCCCTGATGGTGACCCCGGCAGGGAGCCGTTCGGTCCACCTGACCCCTCCCGTGGTCTCCAGCCGCAGACGTCGCTCCCCTGCCCGCTTGAGCTCGCGCACCGGGCCACGCAGCACGACGCGTCCGGACGAGACGACGGCGACCGTCCGGCAGAGGTCCTCGACGAGGTCGAGCTGGTGGCTGGAGAACACGACCGCGACCCCGGCGTCGGCCCGCTCGCGCAGCACGTCGCTCATCACGTCCACCGCGAGCGGGTCGAGGCCCGAGAACGGCTCGTCCAGGACCAGCAGCTCGGGATCGTGGACCAGCGCGGCAGCCAGCTGCACCCGCTGTTGGTTGCCGAGGGAGAGCTCCTCCACCGCGCTGTCACGGCGTTCGGCCAGGCCGAGCCGGTCGATCCAGCGCCGGGCGCCGTCCTCGGCCGCCCGACGTGCCAGCCCGTGGAGCCGTGCCAGGTAGACGAGCTGCTCGTGGACCCGCATCTTCGGGTAGAGGCCCCGCTCCTCCGGCATGTAGCCGATACGCCGGCGGACGTCGAGGTCGATGGGGCCGCCCCGCCAGCGCACCTGCCCGGCGTCCGGCTCGCTGATGCCGACCGCACACCGCATCGCGGTCGTCTTGCCGGCCCCGTTGGGCCCCACGAAGCCGCACAGCTCGCCGGGCTCGATCGTGAGGTCGAGCCCCGCCAGCGCGATCACGGAGCCGAAGCGCCGCTCGAGGCCGTCGAGGTGGAGCACCTATCAGGCCCGCTCGCGGGCGATGACGGCCGCGCCGATCGCCCCGCCTTCGTCCCCGAGCGCTGCCCGGACGAGCCGGACCTCCGGGGGCTGCAGGAACAGCAGCGGCGTCATCGCGGCTTCCACATCGTCACGGAACCGCTCGCCGAGCTTGTCGGCCAGGCCACCCCCGAGCACCACCACGTCGAGGTCGAGCAGGTTGACCACGCTCGCGATCCCGGCAGCCAGGGCATCCACCGCGTCGCGCAGCAGGCCGGTGACCACCGCGTCACCCTCGGCCAGCGCGGCCTTGAACACCCCCGAGGTGACCCGGTCCTTCCCCTTCTCCGCCGCGAGCTCGAACAGGCGCGTGGGTCGGCCCCCACCGTGGGCGACCTCGGCGGCCAGCTCCATCGACCGGCGGCCGGCGTAGGCCTCGAGACATCCCCGCCGCCCACAGCCGCAGACGGCTCCGCCCTGACGCACGATGAGGTGCCCGAACTCGCCGGCTCCGCCGTGGCTGCCCTCGAAGGGCTGACCTCCGAGGATCAGCCCGCCACCGACGCCCGTGCCGGCGAACACGGTCAGGACGTTGTCGGCTCCCTGTGCCGCCCCGAGCCGGTGTTCACCGATCCCCGCCGCTGTGACGTCGTTGATCACCGCCACGGGGACGCCGACGTCCTCGCCGAGCGCCTCGGCCAACGGGAAGCGCTCGCTCACCCCGCCGACGTTCGGTCCCCCGTCGATCGAGCCGTCGGTGACGATCCCGGGGGCGCCGACCCCGACGGCGTCGAGGTCCCCGAGCTCCAACCCCGCGTCATCGGCCGCCTTCGCCGCGACCTTCCGCAGCGCCTTGATCAGTTCGGCGTCACCACCCTCGGTCGGGGTCGCCCGCTTGGCGGTACCGCGGACCTCCTCGCCGTCCAGGATGACCGCGTAGATGTTGGTGCCGCCCAGATCCAGCCCGGCGGTTGGCACGGCTGTCTCCCGTCGTCAGGTCCAGCGATCCTACGTGCCCTCGAGATCGGTACGCACCCGGGCCAGCGTCGTGTCGTCGAGCCGTGCGCTGGAGATGCTGACCCGATCGACCAGTCCCCCGTAGCGCTCCCGGACCGCCGTGCCCACCTCGTCCGGGTCGACACGGAGCGCGAAGGCCGCGACCACCTCGTCCGGGATCATCCCCGGCATCTCCGCCCAGCGATCCTCGACCGAGGCCGCATGGAGCTCCTCGTGCAGCGCACCCCAGCCGTGGAGGTCCAGCACCGGCCGGTAGGCCGGCGTCGAGCCGTAGAAGGCGAGCTGCCCGCGGACCATCGCCTCGCTCTCGGCGCGGGCCGCCTCGTCGTCGCCCGTGATGACGAGCACGGGCAGCGCCACCTCGATGTCGGCCCGGTCCCGTCCGGCCGCCTCGGCGCCGGCGGCCAGGTTCGGCAGGGTCACCTCGGCGAGGTAGTCGGCCGTGGTGAACACGTGGGCCAACATCCCGTCCGCCACCTCGCCCGTCACCTTGGTCATCAGCGGACCGACCGCTGCGAGCCAGACATCCGGATCGCCGTGGCCGTGGTCATCGGGGGTGAAGAACGGGGTCATCAGGGTGTGGCGGTAGAACTCCCCACGGAACTGCAGCCGCTCGCCGGTGCGCCAGGCCTCCCAGATCGCCCGGAGCGCCTGCACGTACTCACGCATCCGCGGGGCCGGATGGGACCACTCGGTGGAGAACCGCTTCTCGATGTGCGGCTTGATCTGCGAGCCGAGCCCCAGCACGAACCGCCCACCGGTCAGGGCCTGGAGGTCATGGGCCGCGTAGGCCACGTGCATCGGGCTGCGCGGGAAGGCCACGGCGATGGCGGTGCCCACCTGCATCTCGCCGGACACCTGCCCCGCGACCGCTGCGGCCAGGAACGGGTCGTGGACGGTCTCCGAGACGAGCCAGGCGTCGTAGCCCCGCTCACGCGCCGCGGCGACCTCGTCACCGATCCGGGCCAGCGGATGGCCGTAGGTCATCTCGTCGAGCTTCATGGTCGTCCCTCCTGGTGGTCGCCCCACGGATGCGAGCTCAGCCACCGACCTGATCGGGGTCGATGTTGCTGAGCCGGACCTGTCCCCGCGCGACGACCTTGTCGTCGTCAGCGCGGGTGAGCACCACCTGCCAGAGCTGCTGGCTGCGGCCGACGTGCACGGGGGTGGCCACCGCCTCGATGCGCCCCTCGCGGTGACTGCGCAGGAAGTCGGTGGTGTTGCTGACCCCGACGACGAACCGACCGTCGGCACCCACGTGGAGCGCACCGGCGACCGAGGCCAGCGACTCCACCACGGCGCACCACACCCCGCCGTGCACGATCCCGTAGGGCTGGCGGTGCCGGTCGTCGACGTCGAGGTGGGCGCGCACCTCCCCCAGGGCGGCCTGGTCCCAGACCAGGCCGAGCGTGTGCGTCCCGAAGCGGTCCCGCGCGAGGTCGAGGAAGCCGTCGAGATCGGCGGCCGCCACCGTCTCGCCGGCCTGGAGGCGAGCGAACAACGCCATCGCGCCATCACCGGCCGGTGCTGCTGCCACAACCGCTCCTGTCCTGGAGGTCCCCGCGGGCCCCCGCACCCGCGCTCACGGGAACGGTAGTCGGCGAGGTGTCTCACCCGGGCCTCACCCCGCGCCCCTCGGTTCGACGTGTCGGCGAGCCGTATGGTGTGATAGCAGCCTGACCGGCCGACGACGGCCCTGATGACAGCCCCGATGCCGCCCCCGCCAGGAGCGTCCCCATGCCCGAGCGCACCCACGACGTCAAGCCACACAGCCGCGACGTCACCGACGGCTACGAGCGCGCCCCGGCCCGCGCGATGCTGCGGGCGATCGGGATGGGCGACGACGACTGGTCCAAACCACAGATCGGGATCGCCTCCTCGTGGAACGAGGTCACCCCGTGCAACCTGCCGCTCGACCGCCTCGCCAAGCAGGCCAAGCAGGGGGTCCGGGATGCCGGCGGCTTCCCGATCGAGTTCAACACGATCGCCGTCTCCGATGGCATCGCCATGGGCCACGAGGGTATGCGGGCCTCGTTGGTCTCCCGCGAGGTCATCGCCGACTCGGTCGAGACCGTGATGCATGCCGAGCGACTCGATGGCATGGTCACCTTCGCCGGCTGCGACAAGTCGCTGCCGGGCATGGTGATGGCGGCCGTCCGGCTCGACGTGGCCAACGTCTTCCTGTACGGCGGCTCGATCCTCCCCGGGCACCATGACGGCCACGACATCACGATCCAGGACGTCTTCGAGGCGGTCGGCGCGCGTGGTCGCGACACCATCGACGATGCCGAGTTGACCGCGATCGAGCGGGCCGCGTGCCCGACGGAGGGCGCCTGCGGCGGGATGTTCACCGCCAACACGATGGCCTCGGCGATCGAGGCGCTGGGGCTGGCACTGCCCGGCTCCTCGTCCGCACCCGCCATCGACCCGCGCCGCGACGAGTTCGCACGACGCTCCGGGGCAGCCGTGGTCCGCCTGTTGGACGAGGGCATCACGGCACGGGACATCGTCACCCGCCAGGCGTTGGAGAACGCCATCGCGGTGGTGATGGCCGTCGGTGGCTCCACCAACGCGGTGCTGCACCTGATGGCGATCGCCCGCGAGGCCGAGGTGGAGCTCCACCTCGAGGACTTCGACCGGATCGGCCGACGGGTCCCCCACATCGCCGACACCAAGCCGGGCGGTCGCTACGTCATGACCGACCTCGACCGCGTCGGTGGCGTCCCGGTCGTGCTCAAGGAACTGCTCGACGCCGGCCTGCTGCACGGCGATGCGCTCACCGTGACCGGCCGCACGATGGCCGAGGAGCTCACGGCGATGGACATCCCCGCTCCCGATGGCGAGGTGGTGCACCGCCTCGCCGAGCCGATCCACGCCGAAGGCGGCCTGGCCATCCTCAGAGGGTCGCTCGCTCCGGACGGCGCGGTGGTCAAGATCGCCGGCCTGACCGAGGAGCAGCAGGTCTTCGAGGGGCCGGCTCGCGTGTTCGATGGCGAGCAGGGGGCGATGGAGGCCGTCCTCACCGGCCAGATCGTCGACGGCGACGTCATCGTGATCCGCTACGAGGGTCCCAAGGGCGGCCCGGGGATGCGCGAGATGCTGGCCGTCACCTCGGCGGTCAAGGGTGCCGGGCTCGGTGGCACGGTCGCGCTCTTGACCGACGGCCGGTTCTCCGGGGCGACCCACGGGTTCTCGATCGGACACGTCGCACCCGAGGCGACCGATGGCGGGCCGATCGCGTTCGCGCGCGACGATGACCGCATCCGGATCGACGTGCCGTCACGGACCATGGATCTGCTGGTCGACGAGGACGAGCTCGCGCGACGCCGTGAGGGCTGGCAACCGCTCGCTCCGCGCTACACCCGGGGCGTGCTGGCGAAGTACGCCCGCAACGTGAGCTCGGCCTCGCTCGGAGCCACGACCGGCATCTGAGCGTCGCGGCGGCCGCAGGTAGCCTCCTCACCGCGATCACGCCACCGAGGACGAGGACCACGTGCAGTTCGACGAGCTGCGGTTCGTGTGCCAGGAGGCGGCGGCCGATCTGGCCAGCACCCGTGGCCGCCCGCTGCCACCCACGGTCGTGCTCCCCGGCGCGGAGCGGACCGAGCTCGTGACCCTGCCCGAGCTCCCCGAGGACGATGAGGCCCGTCACACCGTCCTCGCCCAGCTCGCGCATGACCGGATCACGGGGGACGGCGTGCCGTGCTGGGGTTTCGTGGCGGAGGCCGACGTCTCCGGCGAGGACGCCGTCATCGTCGTCTACGGCGCCCGCCGCCATGCGCCAGAGGTGACCGCGTCACGCTTCACCGAGGACGGGGGGTTGGAGGCGTTCGTCCCCGCGGAGCAGCTGGACCCGACGGCCCTGCCGTTCCTCCATCCCCTCCAGCATGCGGTCGATGCGCTCCCCGCGGCCGGGGACATCTTCGCCGAAGCCGATCCCAAGCGCGGTGGACCGGAGGGCGGGTTGCCGATCATCGGGTGATGCGGCACCTGCGGCGTGCACGGACCGCTCAGTCCGGCACGCCGTCCGGTCCTCGCACCTCGACCTCACCCGCACGACGGCCCTCCAGGGTGAGGACCGTCAACGCCCAGCCGTCCGAGGTCGACACCCGGTCACCCACCTCCGCGAGCCGGCCGAGCCGTTCGACGATCCAACCGGAGACGGTCTCGGCCTCACCGTCACTGAGCGTCACGCCGGCGATCCGCTCGACCTCGTCACGACGCAGGGTGCCGGGCACCGTCCAGCGCCGTTCCCCCCGGGGCTCGAGATCCTGCTCGTCGTCGAACTCGTCCGCGATCTCCCCCACGAGCTCCTCGAGCACGTCCTCGAGCGTGAGCAATCCCGCCGTCCCCCCGAACTCGTCCACCACGAGGACGGCGTGGGACCGATCCTTGAGCATGTCATGGAGGAGGTGCTCGAGGTCGCGGGACTCCGGGACGGCGGCGATCGGGCGGACCAGGGCGGACACCGAGGTGGCCGCCAACTCGGCCTCGTCCCGGGTCAGCAGGTCCTTGAGGTGGACGATCCCGACGACATGGTCGACGTCGTCGCGGTACACCGGGAACCGGCTGTGGCCGGTCGCCCGTGCGAGCTCGAGCACCTCGTCAGCGGTGGCGGTGTCCGGCAGTGCATCCAGGTCGACACGCGGGGTCATCGCCGCCTCCGCGTCGATCTCGGCCAGCTGCAGGGCCGCCCTCATGACGCGGGCGTCCGCGTCGGCGATCGTGCCGAGCGAGGTCGACTCGGCCAGCACGAGCGCGAGTTCAGCGGGGCTGTGGACGAGCTCGTGCTCGTCGAGCGGCTGGACACGTACGGCTCGCACCAGCAGGTTGGCCGCGCCGTTGAGCGCGATGATGATCGGGCGGAAGACGGCGACGAACCAGCTGAAGGGGCGGGCGAGGGCGAGTGCGACCCGCTCGGCCCGGGCGATGGCGAGGTTCTTCGGCGCCATCTCGCCCACGACCATGTGGAGGAAGACGACGATCGACAGGGCCAGGAACACCGCGATCCCGGGAGCGAGCCCCGGCGGCAGTGCGGTGTCCCCGAGCCACCCGGCGAACAGCGCCGCGAGCGCAGGTTCAGCCACGGCACCGAGCCCGAGCGAGCACATCGTGATGCCGAGCTGTGCCCCGGAGAAGGTCACCGACAGCTCGGTCATTGCCTTGAGCGCCCGGCCGGCCCGCCGGTCCCCCGACTCGGCGGCGTCCTCGATCCGCGTGCGGCGTGCCGCCAGCAACCCGATCTCGACGGCGACGAAGAACCCGTTGGCCACCAGCAGCGCGAGACCGAGCGCAACGGCACCCCAGGAGAAGCTCGCACCGGCGGCGTCGGCGGCGGAGACGGCGAGCATCATGCGCCACCTCCGCCGTCGTCGATCTCCCGGACGTAGAGGTGGGTGATCCGGGTGCCCTCGACGCCCGCGACGGTGATCTTCAGGCGGCCATAGGCCACGACCTCGCCGGCTTCGGGGATGTGCCCGAGCTGGTCGAGGACGAAGCCGGCGAGGGTCTCGTACTCACCCTCGGGGAGCTGTTCGCCGAACAGTTCCCCGACCCGGTCGAGCCGCAACCGCGCGTCGACGACGACGCGACCGGTGCCCAGATGCCGCAGCTCTGGATCCGTCTCGTCGAACTCGTCCTCGATCTCGCCGACCAGGGCTTCCAGGACGTCCTCGAGCGTGACGATGCCGGCCGTGCCGCCATGCTCGTCGACCACCAGCGCAGCCGTGCGGTGTTGCCGCCTGAGGTCGGCCAGGAGCCGGCGCAACGGCCCGGACTCGGGCATGGCCAGGAGCGGGACGGCCACGTCGACGACCGGCGTGGTCGCATGCTCGTCGGCTGGGACCGTCAACAGGTCCTTGACGTGGACGCTGCCGAGGACGTCGTCCTCGTGCTCTCCGTGGATCGGGAACCGGCTGTAGCCCGTCGTCTCGGCCAGCGCCCGGAGATCGGCCAGACTCGCCGTCGCGGGCAGCCACACGACGTCGGGCCGCGGCACCATCACCTCACCGACGCGACGGTCCCCGAGCTCGACCGCGCGTCGCAGCAGCTGGGTCTGGGCCGGGCTCAACGTGCCCTCACGACCGGAGGCCGCGATGATCCGAGCGAACTCGTCCAGGCTGTGTCCCCCCTCGAGCTCGTTGGCGACCTCGACGCGGAAGATCCGCTCGGTGATCGCCTGCGCTGAGCGGTCGAAGACCCGGATGATCGGGCCGAGCACGATCCCGAAGGGGCGGGTCAGTGGCACGACGGCCAGCGCCACGGGCTGCGGCAGGGCGATCGCGAGGTTCTTGGGGAACAGCTCACCGAGGAGCATCTGCAGGCCGGTCGAGAGCACGAACGCCGCGCCCACGGTCACCACCAGCGCGCTCTCCTCGGGGAGGGAGAACGCGCCGAGGAGCGGCCGGATCAGGGTGTCGCCGACCGCCCGCTCCGCGACGTAGCCGAGCAACAGCGAGGTCGCCGTGATGCCGAACTGCGCCGAGGACAGGGCGAAGGACACCTCGGAGAGCTCACGGACGACCAGGCGGGCGCGTCGGTCACCCTCGGATGCGAGGTGTTCGACGTTGGGCCGGCGCAGCGACACGAGCGCGAACTCGGCAGCCACGAACAGCCCGTTGGCGGCGATGAGCACCGCGGCGAGCAGGAGCCCCCACCAGCCGGTCACGCGGCGGCGGGGACGGGGCGATGTCGACCGGCTGGTTCGTCCACGCCGCGGAGCCTAGCTGGCGCCTCGGCGGGCCTGCTCCGGCCCCCTCACCCCGTCCGGGTGGGGTGACCGGCACCGGCCGCTGCGGGCAGGAGGAGCCGCGCGTGGTAGCGCATGTCGAACCCGGGATCGACGAGCGCGGTCATCCCGAGACCGGTCAAGGCACCGAGGATGACCTCGGCACGGGAGATGGCCTCACCCTCGCCGAGGGAGGGATCCTCGCGGCGGCAGGCATCGGCGAACCGCTCGACGCGCCGCCGGTGGCTGCGCAGCACCCGCGAGGCGATGGCCGGGTCGGTCAGTCCGCGACCGGCCAACTGCAGGTAGATGCGCGCGATCGGCGACGAGCCGGTCATGAACGCGACGAACGCATCCACGAGGTCCTCGAGGCTGTCGGTGCCCGCCCCGGCGGGATCGGGATCCACCGCCTCGATCGCCTCGCGAACCACCTCGAAGACCGCGTCGTCCTTGGAGTCGAACAGGTTGTAGAAGCTCCCGGCCCCCACACGCGCGTTCGCCGTGATCGCCTTCAGCGTGACGCCTTCGATCCCGACCTCCGCGAGGAGCCGGCGGGTCGCCGACAGGATCCGCTCGCGGGTCTCGAGCCCAACGCGGTAGCGCGCCATGCCCCGGCTCCTTCCTGCTGGCCTGCTGGACGCCCCGGTCCGGTCACCCACGTGGCCCTTCGCGGGCTCAGGGACCCCGACGACCCCGCGGCGGCCGGAACCTAGCCGGGATGCGATCCCCACGGCACCAGGCGCTGTTCGCGCCAGCTTGCAGAACTGGAGCGGACACTCCAAGATGTAGCAGACACTCAAAGATGGAACAAGACCTCCAACTTCGGCGTTGCTGCAGGTAGGGCGTCGCACGAGCAGGACAGGACCACGGGTCGGTGACCGATGAGGGACACGCCATGAGCCACTACAAGAGCAACCTCCGCGACATCGAGTTCAACCTCTTCGAGGTGCTCGGCGCCGACGGCTACCTCGGTACCGGCCCGTTCGCCGAGGTGGATGGCGACCAGGCGCGCATGCTGCTGGAGGAACTGGACCGCTTCAGTCGGGAGTCGATCTGGGCCGAGTCGTTCGCGCCGGCCGACCGGGAGCCACTCGAGCTCTCCGAGGAGGGTGACGTGCGCATCCCGGCGATGCTCGACGAGGCACTGCACGCCTTCTACGACGCCGGCTGGCACCTGATGCCGCTGCCGACCCACCTCGGCGGCTTCGGCGCACCGCCGACGATCCGTTGGGCCGGCACGGAGCTGCTCGCCGGGGGGAACGCGACCGCCAGCCTGTGGCCGATCGGCTCGCTCATGGCGGGCATCATCGACGAGATCGGCACCGAGGGCCAGAAGGCCGCGTTCGCCCGCCCCCTGGTCGAGGACCGCTGGGGCGGCACCATGGTGCTGACGGAGCCGGACGCGGGCTCCGACGTCGGGGCCGGCGTGACCAAGGCCACCTTCAAGGAGGCCAGCGGCGACGACGACCTCGGCGACGTCTACCACCTCGAGGGCATCAAGCGCTTCATCACGTCCGCCGATGCCCAGACGCACCCCAACACCGTCCACCTGGTGCTGGCGCGGCCCGAGGGCGCTGGTCCGGGGACCAAGGGCCTCAGCCTGTTCCTCGTTCCCAAGCGGCACATCGGTGCCGGCGGTGACATCGGGGAGCGCAACGGCGTGCGCGTCTCCAACCTCGAGAAGAAGATGGGGATCAAGGGCTCGGCCACCTGCGAGCTCTCGCTCGGGCAGGACGGGGAGCCGTGCGTCGGCTACCTGGCGGGCAACGTGCACGAGGGCATCAAGCAGATGTTCCTCGTGATCGAGTACGCCCGCATGATGGTCGGCACCAAGGCCATGTCGACGCTGTCGACCGGCTACCTCAACGCACTGGAGTACGCCAAGGTGCGCGTCCAGGGCGCCGACATGACCCGCGCGTCCGACAAGTCGGCCCCGAAGGTCGAGATCATCAACCACCCGGACGTCCGCCGGATGCTCATGGAGCAGAAGGCCCACGCCGAGGGCATGCGCGCGCTCGTCTACTACGCCGGCTGGGTCCAGGACCAGGCGCAGTTGGCCACCCACCCGGAGACCGGCGAGGGTGCCGACCACGACGAGCACGACCGCTGGATCGCCCGCGAGGACCTGCTCCTGCCGCTCGTCAAGGGCTACTGCTCGGAGAAGGCATACGAGCTGCTCGGCTCCTCCAGCCTGCAGACCTTCGGCGGGTCCGGCTACACCCAGGACTACCCGATCGAGCAGTACATCCGGGATGCGAAGATCGACACCCTCTACGAGGGCACGACCGCGATCCAGGCCCTCGACCTGCTGTTCCGCAAGATCGTGCGCGACCAGGGCGCGACGCTCACCTGGTTCGCCGACCAGATCCGGAGCTTCGTCAAGGGCGGCGTCGAGGGTGACCCGTTCACCGCCGAGCGCGAGCGACTGCACACGGCGCTCGAGGCGGCCCAGTCACACCTCGGCGTGCTGCTCCAGCACGCCATGGCGTCGATGGACGAGTCCCAGCGCACGGAGGTGTACAAGACCGGCCTGCAGGCCACCGCCTTCCTCACCTCCCTCTCGGAGGTCATGATCGGCTGGCTGTTGCTCCGTCACGCCGAGGTGGCACACGACGCGCTCGAAGCGGGTGTCGCCGGGGACCGCGACCAGGCCTTCTACCACGGCAAGATCGCCTCCGCGCGCTACTTCGCCCGGGCGGTCCTGCCCAAGGTGTCGGCCCGTGCCCAGGGCGCTGCCGAGGAGGACGGGAGCCTGATGGCCGTCCCGGAGGACGCGTTCTGATCGAACGGCCACACGTCACCATGGGTCGAGGGCGCCGGACCGGTACCGTGACCGGTCGCCCTGCGGCGCGCGTCAGCGCCGGGGGTCACACCCCTGGAGAGCAGCGCGATGGCCAGTCCGACACGACCCCGCGGCCGCGGTAACAGCTCCGCCACATCGGCGAAGGCCGGCGCTCCGCGCCGTCGCCGGTGGTGGCTGGCGCTGCTGGTCATCCCGGCGGTCCTACTCGCCGCCGCCGGCCTGCTCGGCTTCTACCTCGTCTCCTCGAGCGTGCCGCTGCCCGGGGACATCGACGCGCGCTCGTCCATCGTCTTCGACATCGATGGCGAGGAGGTCGGTGGGCTGGCGAGCGAGACGGGCCGCGAGGACGTCGACCTCGCCGAGCTCCCCAGCCACGTCCCCGACGCTGTCCTGGCCGCCGAGGACCGCGGTTTCTACGACCATCGCGGGATCTCGGTGACCGGTATCGCGCGGGCGCTGTTCACCAACGTGCGCGCCGGTGAGGTCCAGCAGGGTGGCTCCACCATCACCCAGCAGTACATCAAGAACGCGACCCAGCGGCCGGAGCAGACCTACCAGCGCAAGGTCGAGGAGGCCGCGCTCGCCATCAAGCTGGAGCAGGCCTACGAGAAGGACGAGATCCTCGGGTTCTACCTCAACACGATCTACTGGGGACGCGGGACCTACGGCATCGAGGCCAGCGCCAGGACCTTCTTCGGCGTCTCGGCATCGGAGCTGAGCGTCAACCAGGCCGCCACGCTGGCCGGGATCGTGGCGGCCCCCGAGGCCTTCGACCCGCTCGAGAACCCCGCCCGCGCCGACGAGCGACGACGGTTCGTGCTGAACGGCATGGTCGAGACCGGAGCGCTCTCCCGCGCGGAGGCAGACCAGCTCATCGACGAGGGGCTCCCGGAGGTGACGGAGCAGCGGGGGCTGGACCGCGGGCCGAACGCCTACTACGTCGATGCGGTCCGGCGCGAGCTCGCCGCCCGACCGGAGTTCGCGCAGGGTGAGCTCTTCCGAGGTCTGCGCATCTACACCGAGCTCGATCAGTCCATGCAGGTGGCCGCCCAGGAGACGATCGCGACCGCCATCGCGGACGGGCCCAGCGACACCGGCGCGATCGTCTCGATCGATCCGCAGACCGGTGGGGTCCGGGCCCTGGTCGGCGGGCCCGACATCGACCAGCAGCCGTTCAACACCGCCGTGCGCTCGATCCGGCAGGTCGGGTCGACGTTCAAGCCCTTCACCCTGCAGGCGTTCATCGAGGCAGGACGCTCCCCCGAGACCCGCTTCGCGGCGCCGGCCGAGATCGAGATCGACGACGCACAGGAACCGATCCGCAACTTCGCCGGCTCCAGTTTCGGGGAGCAGACCGTCCGTCAGGCGACGGCGTCCTCGACCAACACGGTCTACGTGCAGATGCAGGAGGAGGTCGGCCGTGAAGCGGTCATCGATGCGGCCCGTCGAGCCGGACTGCCACGGGAGCGCGCCGAGGAGGTCTTCCCCACCGAGCGGGAGGACGGCCCGACGATGAACCCGCTGGCGGGGCTGACCCTCGGTCAGTCCGCGTTCACCCCGCTGGAGCTGACCAGCGCCTACGGCACGTACGCGGCCGAGGGCTTCCATGCCCGCCCGCGCCTGGTCGTCCGGGTCGAGGACACCGACGGCCGCGCGATCTTCACGCCCGGCCCCCGCGAGGACCAGGCGGTGGACGTCCAGGTCGCACGCGCCGTCACCGACGTGCTGGCCCAGGTGGTCTCCAGCGGGAGCGGCACCGCCGCGGCCCTGGACGATCGGCCGGCCGCCGGGAAGACCGGGACGACCAACGAGGGACGCGACGTCTGGTTCGCCGGCTACGTGCCACAGCTGGCCACCACCGTGTGGCTGGGCAACCTCGACAACACCCCGATCGAGGCCGACAACGCGACGGGGGGCGGCCTGGCCGCCCCCGTGTGGCGGACCTACATGCTGCGCGCCACGGAGGGGCTGGAGGTCCAGGGCTTCACGGAACCGTCCCTCGAGCTCGAGGGCGGCGAGCCTGATGTGGAGGACTGCCCGCAGGGCTACGAGTACGCCGACCCACCGTCCGAGGCGGATGAGGACGGGTTCTTCCCCGACATCCTGCTCGACATCCAGGACGACGAGGGGCGTCCGTGCGTGGAGATCAAGCCGGAGCTCGAACCGTGCCCGGAGGGCTACGCCTACGGCGAGGAGCCCGACGGACCGGACGAGTTCGGCCGCACACCCGACGTCCTCGATGAGCCGGTCGACTTCCAGGGGCGGCGCTGCGTCGAGGTGCTCGAGGACCCGGAACCGGACGAGGACGAGAACGACGACG
>JBBDSW010000118.1:0-5423 GCA_040904745.1 Nitriliruptoraceae bacterium | reverse complement strand
ACATCGCGATGCCGAAGGTCAACCTCTACCAGTCGCTGCACACCTCGGTGATCGGACCCCGTGGTCGGCCGCTGGAGATCCAGATCCGCACGGAGGCGATGCACCGGACCGCGGAGTTCGGTGTCGCCGCCCACTGGAAGTACAAGAGCGGCGCGCGAGGCAGCGGTGACGAGCCGAGCGGGGAGGAGCTCTCCTGGCTCGATCAGTTGCTCGAGTGGCAGACGGATGTCGACGAACCGGGTGACTACCTCGAGTCGCTGAAGATCGACCTGTACCAGGACGAGGTGTTCGTCTTCACGCCGCAGGGTGATGTCATGGGCCTGCCGGCCAAGGCGACCCCGATCGACTTCGCGTACGCGGTCCACACCGATGTCGGTCATCGGTGCATCGGTGCCCGTGTCAACGGGCGTCTGGTACCGCTCGATCATCGGCTGACCAACGGCGACAGCGTGGAGATCCTGACGTCGAAGGCCGAGGACGCCGGCCCGAGCCGGGACTGGCTGCAACTGGTCGTCTCGCAGCGCGCGAAGTCCAAGATCCGCGCCTACTTCAACCGGGAGCGGCGTGAGGACGCCATCGTCCGCGGCCGTGACGCGATCTCGCGGGCGTTGCGCCGCAAGGGCATCGCCTACGCGCGCGCGATGGCCTCGGGTGATCTCGCGGACGTCGCGAACGTCCTCAACCACAAGGACGAGGAGACGCTGTTCCGCGCGGTCGGCGAAGGCCACATCGCGGCCGCCACCGTCGCCCAGCACGTCCTGAACGAACTCACCGACGAGGTCGAGAAGGAGCCCGAGGAAGCAGCGGAGCCCTACGGCTCGCCGATCCGGATCGGTCCCACCGGCGGTGACGACATCGAGGTGGAGGGTGACAGCGGCATGCTGGTCAAGCTGGCCCGCTGCTGCACGCCGGTCCCCGGTGATCAGATCGTCGGTTTCGTCACGAGGGGCCGGGGGGTCTCGGTCCATCGCGCGGACTGCTCCAACGTCGCCGACCTCGAACGGGACCCGGAGCGGTTCGTTCCGGTCGACTGGTCGGGGGACACCACCTCGTCGTTCCTCGTCCAGATCGAGGTGGAGGCGCTCGACCGCAAACATCTGCTCCGGGACATCACCTCCGTCCTCGGCGACCTGCACATCAACATCGCCTCCGCACAGGTCGGCACCGCCAAGGATCGGGTCGCCCGGCTCAGGTTCACCTTCGAGCTCGGGGACCCCTCGCACCTCGAGGAGGCGCTGCGCTCGATCCGTCGGGTGACCGGCGTGTACGACGCCTACCGGGCGGTCCCGCAGGGGGCACGTTGACCCACGGGCGCTAGCCTCGGCGGCCGTGCTCACCTGATGCTGCGTCCCGCCGCGCCCGGCTTGGAGATCCCCGTGTCCGATCCCTTCATCCTCGGTGCGCCGCTCGGCCGGTGGCAGGCGAACTGTTACGCGATCGGCGATCGTGGGCTCGGTCGGGCGGTCATCGTCGATCCGGGGGAGACGGCCGAGGCGCAGGCGCTCGAGATGCTCGCCGCCGTCGACGCCACCTGTGAGGCGATCCTCCTCACGCACGGACACCTCGACCACCTGTGGGCCGTGCCGGAGCTCGTGCGGAGCCTGGACGTCCCCGTCCTCCTCCACCCCGGCGACCGCTGGCTGTGGGACGACCCTGCGGCCGGTCTCGGGCTGCCGAGGGAACTCCTCGAGCAGGAGTTCGGATTCGTGTGGGACCCACCGACCGAGCATCTCAGAGAGGTCACCGACGGCGAGCGCCTGTCCCTGGCGGGCGTCCGGTTCGACGTGCGGCACAACCCCGGCCACACACCGGGCCATGTGACCTACCTCGGCCGCGGGCTCGCCGAGGCGACGGTCACCTTCCCGCTCGGCGATGCCGAGATCGCCAGCGACGAGGTGCTGTTCTCTGGCGACCTGCTGTTCGCCGGCTCGATCGGGCGGACCGACTTCCCCCGTGGTTCGATGGACGACATGCTGCGCTCGCTGGTGGCCACGGTCGCGCCACTGGACGACGAGACCCTGGTCCTCTCCGGCCACGGTCCCGACACCACGGCCGGCTATGAGCGGGAGGCCAACCCCTTCCTGCGCCAGGCGTTCGACGTCCACGGTCGACCAGCCTGACCGCCCGAGCGATCCGAGGTCCCCACACGATGGCCACCATCGACCCCAACCCGGCTTCCGGCACCCGCGACTTCCTCCCGGAGGAGGTCACGCGTCGCGAGCAGGCGTTCGCGACGATCCGGGCGAGCTTCGCTGCGCACGGCTTCGATCCGCTGGACACGCCTGCGTTCGAGCGGCTGGAGGTGCTGACCGGCAAGTACGGCGAGGAGGGTGACCAGCTGATCTTCAAGATCCTCCGGCGGGGGGAGCACGAGGCGTCCGGAGACACCGATCTGGCACTGCGATACGACCTCACGGTGCCGTTGGCGCGGGTCGCGGCTCGCTACGGCTCGCAGCTGCCGACCCCCTTCAAGCGCTACCAGATCGCACCGGTGTGGCGTGCCGACCGTCCGGGCAAGGGGCGCTACCGGGAGTTCTTCCAGTGCGACGTGGACACGTTGGGGTCGGATTCCCTCACGGCGGACGCGGCGACCCTCGTCGCCGTGACCGACACCCTGGATGCGCTCGGCCTGTCCGGCTTCCGGGTGCAGCTCAACTCGCGGAAGGCGCTCCGGGGGCTCGTCGAGGCCTACGGGGTCCCCGCCGCTGCCGAGTCCGACGCGCTCACCGCGCTGGACAAGCTCGACAAGATCGGTGTCGACGGGGTCGCCCGCGAGCTGGCCGACCGTGGCGTCGCCGTCGCCGCGATCGAGGCGCTCGCAGGCGACCTCTCCGCTGGTGATCCTGCGGGTGCGGTCCGGGCGCGCCTGGCCAGCTCCGAGGTCGGCATGGCCGGGCTCGCCGAGGTGGATCGGGTCCTGGAGTTGGTCGGGGACGACGCACCCGTCGTCTACGCCCCGGTCCTGGCCCGGGGACTGTCCTACTACACCGGGCCGGTCTTCGAGGTCGTGCACGAGGGGCTCGATGCCACCATCGCGGCCGGTGGCCGCTACGACGGTCTCATCGGGATGTTCCAGTCCCAGGACGTGCCCGCGACCGGTGGTTCGCTCGGGATGGAGCGGATCCTGCTCCTCCTGCAGGAACGTGCGAGCGGAGCGGGCCTCGCCGGGCCCGACGTCCTCGTGACCGTCATGGACGAGGATGGTGCGGCCGACGCCCTCGCACTGGCAGGACGGGTGCGTGCGACCGGGCTGAACGCAGAGCTCTACACCGGGGGTGGGCGCCTCAAGCTCGCGAAACAGTTGAAGTACGCCGACCGTCGGGGCGTCCGGGTCGCGGTCATCCGCGGTTCGACGGAGCGCGCCGACGCTACGGTCACCCTGAAATCGCTCACGACCGGCGAGCAGCGCACCGTCGGCATCGATGCCCTCGAAGCCGCCCTCGGCGAGCTGCTGCCGCGATGACCTTCCCGCCCGCCCCCCTGGCGGGCGCTGCCCGAACGACCCGGAACCGACGGAGCCCCCGTGACCATCAGCACCTTCGGCGCCCTGCGTAGCCACGGCGCCGGCACCTTGCGCGCCGAACACGCCGAGCAGACCGTCGAGCTCGCCGGCTGGGTCGACACCCGGCGCGACCACGGCGGGGTCGCCTTCCTGGACCTGCGCGATCGCAGCGGGCTCGTCCAGGTCGTGGCCGACCCGAACGCCTCCGACGCCCTGGAGGCGGCCCACCGTGTCCGCGGGGAGTGGGTGATCCGCGTCACCGGGACCGTGCGTCTCCGCCCGGAGGGGATGCGCAACGAACGGCTGGGCACCGGCGACGTCGAGGTCGCCGCCACCGCGATCGAGGTCCTGTCGGTCGCCGCGACCCCCCCGTTCCCCGTCGAGGACGGCCTCGAGGTCTCCGAGGAGTTGCGCCTGAAGCACCGCTACGTCGACCTGCGCCGTCCCGAGATGACCGAGGTCCTGAAGCTCCGCTCGCACGCCACCGCGATCATCCGCCGGGTCATGGACCGGCACGGCTTCCTCGACATCGAGACGCCGCTGCTCACCCGGGCCACCCCGGAGGGCGCACGCGACTTCCTCGTCCCGTCCCGGATGCAGCCCGGTGAGACCTACGCGCTGCCGCAGTCCCCGCAGCTGTTCAAGCAGCTGCTCATGATGTCCGGCCTGGAGCGCTACTACCAGATCGCCCGTTGCTTCCGGGACGAGGACCTGCGTGCGGACCGGCAGCCCGAGTTCACCCAGCTCGATATCGAGCTCTCCTTCGGCGACGAGGAGGATCTCTTCGGCCTGGTCGAGGAGCTGCTGGCGGAGCTGTGGTCGGAACTCCTCGATGTCGAGGTGCTCACCCCCTTCCCGCGGATGGGCTACTTCGAGGCGATGCGTCGTTTCGGCTCCGACAAGCCGGACCTGCGCATCGAGATGGAGCTCGCGGACCTCGGCGCGGTCTTCACCGGGACCGAGGTCGGCGTGTTCAAGGGGGTCCTTGCGGATGAGGGCGTGGTCGTCGGTCTGGCCGTACCCGACGGCGCGGCGATGACCCGACGTGAGTTCGACGCCTGGACGGACTGGGCCAAGGCGCGGCGGGCCAAGGGCCTGGCCTGGGGTGTGGTCGAGGATGACGGCTCCCTGCGTTCCCCGCTGGCGAAGTTCATGACCGCCGAGGAGATCGCCGGAGTCGTGGCCGAGACCGGTGCCAAGCCCGGTGACGCGGTCTTCTTCGGGGCCGGCCCCGCTCACTTCACCCGGGAGCTCATGGGTGCGCTCCGGGTCGCGGTCGCGCATGACCGGGGGCTGGTGGACGAGGATCGCTGGGCGTTCCTGTGGATCACGCCCATGGCCCTGTTCGAGCCGACGGACGACGGTGGCTGGAAGCCGGGCAACCACCCGTTCACCGCTCCTGCCGACGACTGGATCGACGGTTTCGCGGATGCGCCGGGGGAGGCGGTCTCCCGTGGCTACGACGTGATCCTGAACGGCACGGAGCTCGGTGGCGGGTCGATGCGTATCCACGACCGTGGGTTGCAGTTGCGCATGCTCGACTTCCTCGGGATCGACGCGGAGGAGGCGGAGGCCCGCTTCGGGTTCCTGTTGCGGGCGCTGGAGCACGGTGCACCGCCGCACGGGGGGATCGCGTTCGGCCTGGATCGGCTCGTGATGCTCCTGGCCGGCCGGGGATCGATCCGTGACGTCATCGCCTTCCCGAAGACCCAGACGGGTGGGTGCCCGTTGACGGATGCGCCAGCGCCCTTCGAGGATGCCGCCCTGCACGAGCTCGGCCTGCGTCACGCCCCGCGGCCACAGGCTGGCGCCAAGGGCTGAGCGCGAGCGCGGCCGTGTGCTCGGGGGGGGGCGCTACGCGGTCCCGGCGGGTTCGATGGCACGGATCGACGTTGTGGACGTCGGATCTTTCCATCGAACG
>JBBDSW010000117.1:25764-31168 GCA_040904745.1 Nitriliruptoraceae bacterium | reverse complement strand
GCCGCGCATCGCGGGTGAGCACGACCGGGGCACCCTCGCGCGCGACGGCGACGACCTCCGCCTCCGTGACAGCCTGCGGTCCGATCTCGACCACGCTCATCGGCGCATCGACGTGGAAGACGGAGCTGCGTGGCGGGGGTGTGTGGTCGTGGCCATGGGCGAGGACCTCGGTTCGAAGGATCCGCCAGGAGGCGGTGCGGCCGCGGAGGACCACCCCATTCTGCCGGCATCACGCAGCGATGGCACCGATCCGGCCCCGGATGGAAACCGTTACGGGGTTGCCGGTCCCTGCGAACGGCTCGCAGCCCCACCTCGGGCCGGTCGTTACCGTGGATCGGGTAGCGACCATCACCTGGTCCAGGCGGGTCGGGGCCGGCCCCGTCGCAAGCAGCGCAACTCTCCTCGTCGGGCCGAGGCCGTACGTCCGTTCCGGACCTTCCACGGAGGATCCTCCTTGCCACCGGGCCCCGTCCCGCCACACGTACCTGGGCATACGACCCAGGATCGCGACCGTGGCGACGAGCAGGGGCACCGGCCGGTGTCGGGGCTCGGTCTCGGGGCCCGCCTGACGGGCTGGCTGCGCCCCCACCGCCACGACATCTCGGAGCAGATCGACCCCGGGCTGGAGAAGAGCGCCGCCGGGATCCGGGCGACGAAGCTCGGGCTGGTGTTCCTGGGCGTGGCCTCGGCGATCCAGCTGGCCATCGCGCTGTTCGCCGGGTCGGTGGCTCTGTTCGCGGACATGGTGCACAACCTCGCCGACGCGGCTACCAGCATCCCGCTCTGGATCGCGTTCGCGCTAGGCAACCGTGCGCGCAGCCGGTCCTACAACTACGGCTATCGGCGTTCCGAGGATCTAGCCGGACTCTTCATCGCCCTCATGATCGCGCTCTCAGCCGTCGTGGTCCTGTGGGAGTCGATCGACCGTCTCATCGACCCCCGCCCGATGGAACACCTGTGGTGGGTGCTGCTCGCCGGCGTCGTCGGCGTCGTCGGGAACGAACTGGCCGCTGTCGTACGGATCCGGACCGGCCGACGGATCGGCTCACCGGCGCTGGTCGCCGACGGCTTCCACGCACGCACGGACACGATGGCATCGCTGGCGGTGATCGTCGCGGTCATCGCGAGCTGGGCTGGCTTCCCGATCGTCGACCCGATCGTCGGACTCGTGATCACCGGGCTGATCCTCTGGATCCTCAAGGAGACCTCGGCGGAGCTGTTCCGCCGTCTCCTGGACGGTGTTGACGAGCACACCGTGGTCCGTCTGGAGAACGCTACCGCTGAGGTCGAGGGTGTCATCGCGGCCGATCGGATCCGGGCTCGCTGGAGCGGTCACCGGCTGCTCGCCGAGATCACGATCCAGGTGCCGGCGACGCTCACCGTGGCAGAGGGGCATGAGATCGCCGAACGCGTCCACCGCGAGCTACTGGCGAAACTCCCCCAGCTCGAGGACGTCCACGTCCACGTGCATCCGCTGCACGATTGATCCGCCACGCCCGGCGACCGACTGAGACCGACCGGCTCGTCTCAGCGGAGCGTCAGGGATCCGCGCTCTTCGAGGGAGTCGAGGTCGTGGGCGACGACCTTGCGCTCGGAGAAGGTCAGCAGGCGGTCACCCACCACCATCGAGCGCTGGATGGCTGCGTCGTACTGGCTGTGCCACCGGTCGATCAGCTCCGCATCGGAGCGCATGGAGCCGTCCTCCGCCAGATCGTCCTCGGCATGGGTGAGTGCGAGCGCCTCCGGGTCCCCACCCGCCGCGGGCGCGAACCCGTCACGGGAGGCCGTGAAGGCCAGCGCACCGTTCGGGGGCCCCTCCGGCGGCTCCGCGTCCTCGGACTCCGGGTGCCACCACCTGGTCAGCGGCACCACGCTGAGGCCGGTGTCCGGCCAGTGCAGGAACGCCCGGTGGTCATGCTCGACGTCGCTGCCGGAATCGGCGACGGTCAGCGTGTCGAGCCGCTGCGGATCCTTGGGATCGGCGACGTCGAACAACGAGACCTGGGTGCCGAGCGTCCGGCCCGTCTCCTCCTCGGCGTCCTGTCCGACCCCCAGCAGCAGGCCGTCACCGAGCGGGTGGAGGTAGGCGGAGTAGCCCGCGATCTTGAGCTCCCCCGTGGTCTCCGGTGCGCTCGGGTCCGTGAGGTCGATGACGTAGAGCGGATCGGTCTGCCGGAAGGTCACGACGTAGCCGACCTCGCCCAGGAAGCGCACCGCGAAGATCCGTTCCGTCGGTCCGAGGTCACCGACCTGGCCGAGCTGGACGAGCTCGTCGCCGTCCTGCTCCAGCGTGGTGACCAGGCTGGAGGAGTCCTCACCGCCGCCCCACCAGCGGTCCCCGATCGTCGAGGCGACCCGGAGGACGCCGTCGTGCTCCGACAGCGCCCACTGGTCGAGCAGCACGCCTGGGACCTCACCGGAGGCGAGGTAGTCGGTCCCGGTCGGCGCGGAGATGTCGAAGGCGTGGATCTCCGTGGTCACCTCGTCGAGTTCGCCCGGTCGGTCGTCGGAGGTGGCCGCTTCCTCGAGGATCACCGGGTCGATGAACCGCTGGGTGGCGACGTAGAGCCGCTCGGGCGAGGCGTAGACCGTGTCGCCGCCGGCCAGCACGCCGACCCCGCCGTCGTCGGGAATGAGCGAGCCCGCGTCGACGTCCACGGTCAGCACCGACAGTGTCCCGAGGCCTGAGAACGCCGCCGGATGCGCGACGCGCTCGCAGTCGATCAAGATCCCCTCCTGCTCGCTGCCGTCCGCGGTCTCGTGGACGAAGTACGGCAGCCAGTCGTCGGCGTCGCTGCCCCGGATGAGCTCGCGGTTGGCCTCCAACGCCCCGCGTTCGGCTCTGAGCCCACCGGCCTCCGGTTGCTGCCACGGGATGTTGATGCCGGGCTCCGTGCGGATCACGACCCGGGCGATGCCATCGACCATGCGCGATGACAGCGTCGCACCGTCCAGCGTCAGGCGTTCGGTGACCTCGGGGGCGGACGGGTCGCTCACGTCGATCGAGGTCAGGGTCGTCGCACCACCTCCGGGCACGGGCATGCCCCGGTCCGCGCTGAACGACTCGCCGGCGAACGGCAGCACAGGTCCGCCACCGGAGGTGACGAGGAGCCGGTCCCCGGCGAGCAGGAGCTCCGCGCCCCAGCCACCTTCCAGCTCGAGCGTGGCCAGCTCCTCGGGATCGTCTCCCGTGATGTCGAGCACCCGCAGACGCCCGCCGATGGTGGTGTATGCCACCTCCCCGTCGGTCTTGAGGCGATCCGGCTCGTCGACCCCCTGTTCCTGCACGTTCGTGCCGGAGACATCGTCCGGCGTCGTGCCCGCGGTCGGAGCCGCGCCGGTGTCCATATCAGCGCCACCATCGGCGCTGTCCTCCGCGGCGTCGTCCACGGCCATCTCGCCGCGCATCGGCATGGGACCGCCGTGCAGGCCGTAGGGGGTAACCAGCTCGAGGGCATGTTCCTGGACGTGGTCGAGGTAGTCGTCGCACGCATCGAAGCTGGTCAACGCACCCGTGAGTTCGAGGCCGTCGGGGAGGACCGTCGCCCCACCGTCGTCGTCCGGCTCGGGGGGCGTGCCGCCGAGCATCGTTCCCAGGCCGATCCCTGCCGCGAAGATCGCCGCCGCACCGACCACCGCAACCGTGCGTCGCATGGTTCGTCCTCCGTGTCCGAGCGTCCGCCCCGGATCCGGGACTCGACCGGTGGGACGTCGACCGCTCGGTGATGGTTCCAGCGACTACGTTCGGCCCCATGACACACGGGTCGTACACCTTTCACCCGATCGGGCGCGTGGAGTCCCCGCTCCGCGATCCGGCGGATGCGCCCAAGCAGGGCGATGAGGCGGCTGGCGAGGCCTGGCTCGTGCTGGATGAGGCGGTGCACGAGGGGTTCCGCGATGTGGAGGCGGGGTCCGAGATCGTCGTGTTGACGTGGTTGCACCTCGCGCGCCGCGACACGCTGGTCGTGCACCCACGCGGCGACCCGGAGGCAGCTGAGCGCGGCGTGTTCAGCACGCGCTCACCGGCTCGGCCGAACCCGATCGGCCTGCACCGGGTGGGAGTGGTCGCGGTGGAGGGAACCCGCATCCGTGTCCGGAACCTGGAAGCGGTCGATGGGACACCGGTCCTCGACATCAAGCCGGTCGCTCACGGTGCCGCCGACGACTGAGCAGGCCGGTGTCGATCAACCCGCTCGGTTGGGCCGGCCCGTCGTAGGTGCCCCCGAACATCTCGTGGTCCCACCTCGTGCCGAGTCCAGCACCGAGGATCATCCGGCCGCCCGACACCTGGTCGAGAGAGGCCAGCGTGTGCGCCAGCCGCCATGGCAGCTGCTGCGGCACCGGGGTGATCCAGGTCCCGAGCCGGATCCTTCTCGTCCGCACCGCGATGGTGAACAGCACCGTCCAGGGGTCGGGGAAGCCGTCCCAGCCACCCTCCTCGGCGGCCACGGCGTACTCGACGGTCTCCTTGACACCCAGCCCCTGGCCGTTGCGGAGCCACACCCCGTACCTCATCCAGCAGACCCCCATCACGGGGTACGTGGGAGACGGATGCGAGGTGACCCGGCGATCACCCTACGTGCCGCGCAACCTCCGGTCGATGGGGCCCCTTCGGCCTGCGTCTCGGGACCTTCTCCCCTGATGTGCCCGCACCGACCTTCGTAGGGTCCCGCCCCCGACAGAGAGGAGGACCTTGGCCACGCTCAGCTCCGTACGCACCTTCCTCCCGGTCGCGGGAGAGCCCGTCGAGCTCGAAGCAGCCTTCTCCGGGGACCCCGGAAGGTGGCTGCCGGATGCGCGGCACGCGGGTGAGGACGTCTGGATGGTCCGCACCCGCGGCGCGCAGTTCACACGCACCGTCCGCGCCCGCGTCGGGCCTGCGTGGCGGGCCGGGGCCACCTTGTGGCGTTCCCTGAGCTGGGACCCCATCGCCGAGCAGCGGGATGGTGCCCAGAGCGATCACTGGCTCCCGTCGCTCGATGGGGAGATCGGCCTCCATCTGCACGGTGGCCGCTCGACCTTGGTGTTGGACGCGCGCTACCGCCCGCCCGGAGGTGCGATCGGCGCGGCACTCGACCAGGTCGTCCTGCACCGGGTCGCCCAGAACACCTTCTCGCGCCTCCTCGCGGAGAGCGCCAGTCGCCTCGTCGCCGAGGCACAGCTCCTCGAGCGCACCGATCCTGAGTCCGATGACAGCCCGGAGGACGCGCCCTCCGACTGACGGGTCGCCGCCACGGGTCCCGGGAACAGCGCCCCGGCCACGCCGGGCCCCGTAAGCTCTGCCGCATGCCGATCCGTCTGGTCGTCGCCGAGGACAGCTACCTGATCCGTGAAGGGTTGGCGCTGTTGCTCGCGGACGACCCGGAACTCTTGCTGGTGGCCTCGGTGGCTTCCCTCCCCGAGC
>JBBDSW010000117.1:21981-25664 GCA_040904745.1 Nitriliruptoraceae bacterium | reverse complement strand
GCGCGAGCGAGAGGTTGGCGGAGACCGATCCCGGCATCGGCGTCGTCGTACTCTCCCAGCACATCGAGCCCGAGTACGCGCTCCGGCTCTTCGACGGCGGGGTGCGGGGACGCGCCTACCTCCTCAAGGAGCGTGTCGGCGACCTTCGGCAACTCCAGCACGTGATCACCGAGGTGGCCCGGGGCGGGTCCGTGGTCGACCCCCTCGTGATCGACGTCCTCGTCGATGCCCGGCGGCGTCGGTCGACCTCCGTGCTCGACCGGCTGACGGACCGCGAGCACGAGATCCTGACGCTCCTCGCCCAGGGACGCTCGAACCGCGCGATCGCCGCCGAACTCCACCTCTCCGACCGGGCGGTCGAGAAGCACATCACCAGCATCCTGGCGAAGCTGGATCTGCCCGCCGACGACGGGGACGTGCACCGCCGCGTGCGGGCGGTACTCGTCTACCTCTCCGAGACGGATGGTTGAGCCGGGACCGCTCCCTCGATACGGGTGCCCTGCCCGGCTGTGGAGACGATCTCGACCCGGCCGTCCAGACTCTCGATCCGATCGTCGAGGTTGGCGAGCCCGCGGCCCCGCTCGACCTCACCGGGGTCGAAGCCCCCACCGTCGTCCTCCACCGAGAAGCGCAGCCACCCGTCACGGTGAACGAAGCCGACGCGCACCTTGGTCGCATGCCCATGGGTCACCGCGTTGGTGACCGCCTCGAGGCAGACGAAGTAGACCGACGCCTCCACGGCAGGAGGGAAGCGATCGGTCGCTCCCGCCACGACCTCGACGTCGACGGGCAGACCACGCACCCCCGCGCGCAGCGCGGAGACCAACCCGTCGCTCTCCAACACCGGCGGCCGCAGGCCTCGGGCGAGATCGCGCAGGGACCGGATGATCCCATCGACCTCGTCGCCGAGGTGAGCCAATCCATCCCGCAGGCGCCCCACCTCGGCACCGTCGGACAGCGCGGCGGCCTGCGCCGTGAGGAGTCCGACCTGGAGCCGGAGCGCGACGAGCTGGGCCTGCGTGCCATCGTGGAGGTCCCGCTCGAACTCCCGGCGTGCCTGGTCCTGTGCGGTGACCAATCGTTGCCGGGAACGGCGGAGCTCAGCCACCTGCTCCTCGAGCTCGGCCGTCAACCGCGTGTTACGCAGCACCGCACCGAGCGTGCCCGCGACCTGCTCGACCAGCAGGGGCGCGTCCGGTGCGAGGTCGGCGCTGGCACGGGCATAGAGCACCACCTCGCCGAGCTGGTCGCCGTCGTGGACGACGGGCACCCGGTGGACCGCATCTGCCGCACCGGTCTCCCCGGCGCCGGCGATCACCCGGGGATCGGCGCCCGCCAGCAGAATCACCTCGGCGCCCGCAGCTCCGGTACCGCGTACGAGCAGTTGCGCCACGTGGCCGGTTACCGCCCGAGCCGAGCCGGCATTGCGGAGCTGGCGGGAGAGCTCGGAGAGGACCTCGTAGGCATCCGCGTCACGCCCGTAGAGCATCCGGTCGACGATCCGTCTGACCCGTCGACGCGCCGGCTCGAAGAGGACAGCCACCAGGCCGGTGGCGACCAACGGCAGCAGCGGATGGGCCGCCTGCCGTCCGACCAGGCTCCCGACCCCGACGACGACGGCCAGGTAGATCAGGGTCACGAGCGCTGCGAGGACCGACCCGGCCACGGTCCGGTTGATGACCACGTCGAGATCGTGGAGGCGGTAGCGCAGGACGGCGACGGTGTAGGTCCCGAGGAACCCCATGACCGCGACGAGCGAGGCGGGGATCCACAGCTCCTGCCATGGCCACAGGACGGTCATCGTGGTGGCCATCGCGATCCCCGCCACGACCACCGGTCGGAGCTGCGGACGCGTCGCCGGGCCGGCACCGCGCCAGCGCACCACCAGTGAGGCGACCGAGGCGACGGCCGCGACGGCCAGCAGCACCGCGCCGGCCAGGCCGACACTGGCCATCCAGGTCCCCGGGGACGGCGGGTCGTTCATCGTCACGGCCCGCGTCGAGGTCGGCCAGGCGTCGGCCATGTAGGCGGTCACGACGAGCGCGAAGCCTGCAGCCGTCACCGGGACCACGGACCGCCACCTTGGGCTGGGCAGGTGACCGTCCGGGAAGAGCAGGAGGAGCAGGGTGAACGACGCCGTCGCGGGAAGCAGCCACAGCCACGCGCTGAACCAGAAGGGCACCGAGGCGTCCAGGGGCAGGGCGGCCGGCACGAACCGCAGATCCGGTTGTCGACCGAGGCCTGCGGCCACGAGCCGGGCATCGGCCAAGCAGATCGCGCCGATGTGCAGCGCCATGATCGCCCCGATCGCCAGGAACAACCGAGCGAGCCGATGCGCCGGCCACCGTCGGGTCATCGCACGTCCGAACCACAGGAGCGCCAGCGAGGCGGGCCCGTTGTGCAGCAGCCAGCGGGCGTAGAAGACCTCCAACGAACGGCCGCGTAGCAGCATCGACCCGAGCGCGACCACGACCACCAGTGAGCCGACCACCGCGAACACGGTCGGCCACCTGCCAGGGGCCTCGGACGTACGACGCGGACTCATCGTCGGAGTCTCGCTGATATCGGCCGTGACCGGAAGCGGTCTGCCCGAACCGCGGGGTGCGGGCAGCCACACCATGGTTGCCGGGTCTGCCCCATGGTCGCTTGGACGGCGCCGTCGGAGCATGGAACCGGCAGCTACCGACGGAGAAGCGCACATGTCCACGACACCCGCATCCGCTCCCCCAGCCACCGACACGACCACTGATCCGCGAGGCTCGACGGCCTGGCGGGCTCCCCTGACCTGGCTCGCGGGGACCGTGGCCGCCGCAGATCTGGTGTTCTTCGCGCTCATCGGCGAGGTGATCTCGCCGCTGGCGGGCGGGATCGTCCTGACGGTCATCGGCCTCGTGGCCCTCCGACGGGCACCTCGGGCCGGCATCGTGGTCCTGGGACTCACCAGTCTGATCATGCTGGGCGGCAACCTCGGCTTCGCGATCGACCACCTCAGCCACCCGGCCTCGGCGATCGACTTCACCCACGCGGCGATCGGCAGCGCCGGTCGCGCCCTCGCGCTGGTCGCCGCGATCGGCGCGTGGCGTGGCGCCAGCGCCCCCGGGGCGCGCCGGCTGGTCGTCGTCTCGATCGGCCTGGCGGGCATCACGGTGGTCACGGCCGCCGTGGCCATGATCACCAGCGCCGGTGACGACCTCGCCACCGGGGACGTCCAGGTCGCCGTCGCCGACGCCGCCTTCCCGACGTCGATCGAAGCTGCCGCCGGCGACGTCCTGTTCATCGACAACCAGGACCTCTTCCGCCACACCTTCACCGTCACGGGCACCGGCGTCGATGTGGAGCTACCGGCCAGCGTCGGCGTCCGGGTCCCACTCGACCTCGATGCCGGGGTCTACGAGGTGACCTGCGAGGTCCCCGGCCACGACTTCATGACCACGACGCTCGAGCTCGGCTGATCCCGCGCGACGGCACCCGATCCCACCCGACCATCGACCCATCAACACCGAGGAGAGAGACATGTTGCAACGGATCACCACCATGGCGATCGTCGTGCTGAGCGGCCTCGCGCTGCTCGCCGTACCGGCGCTGGCCAGCGCCTCGGCCCAGGACCGCGACACGAACCGCACCCTGGCAGAGGTCCGCAGGGCCACCGCCCAGTTCCAGGACGTCCAGGCGGCGATCGACGC
>JBBDSW010000117.1:19353-21881 GCA_040904745.1 Nitriliruptoraceae bacterium | reverse complement strand
CGGACGGGCAGCTGCGACTGGTCGCCGTCGAGTACGCGTCCTGGCAGCCCGCATCGCTGTTCGGCCAGACGTTCGCACCCCCAGCCGGAATCGGGGAGCCCGGTCCACCCTTCTACACCCTGCACGCCTGGATCTGGCAGGGGAACCCGGACGGCGTCTTCGCCCCCTTCAACCCGAACGTGACCTGTGACTGACGGGTCTGGCGGCGGACCCTCACGAGACCACCCGGGGCGTCACTGGCCCGGCAGCCGAGCGAGCACCGAGCACCGGCTGCAGAACGCTGCGGCCGGTGCTGGCGGGAAGCTCGAGGTCCCCGTCCCCGCACCTGACGGGCAGCGTCAGGAGCCGGGCGGCTGGCGCAGGTCACCGACCTCGAGGTCGGTGAGCACCTCTTCGGTCGTGAGCACCGCCCACGGCCGGCCATCGTCCAGCCAGGTGAGCGCGATCTCGCCAGGCACGAGCCGCCCGTGGAGTTCGGACCACGACACCACCTCGTTGATCCACAACGTCTTCGTGTCGCTCGCCTCGTCCTTGAACCGCATCGACTCGAAGTGTCGCAGCAGCCCGGTGTCCGGATCGAAGCGCGCGACCAGGGTCTCCTCCCCGCTGCCGAAGGGCACCCTGACCAGCGCCGTGTCGTCGTCGACCGGCTCCCACCGGACCCGTGGGTCGGTCACCCATGCGGCGGGCATCCAGATCGCTTCCGCCCACAGCGCCAGGTTCGCGCCCTGGTCGATCTTGTCCCCCTCGCTGACCCCGACGGGCAACTCCAGCCGGGCAGCGCCAGGGCGACGAGGCACGCGACGACGATCAACGTTGGCTTCACCGCTGGATCTCCGGGTGGCTACGGCAGGAACGGTGGCCGTACGGGGAGAGCCTCGTCAGTGGGTCGACGACCAGGCAGGGTCCAGTGCCCTGTCACGGGGCCCGAAGGGCCCGAACCGGCGTTTCGACCGCGGGAGGGTGCGGACCCCGGCCGTCACTGGCCGAACCCGCCGTCGGATGCGAGGCGACCGAGCCGATAGCGCATGGACGTGCCTACAGTGAGAACGCTACGTAGCCGACTAACTACTGAGAGTGATAACCTGGCGGCCCTGTTCGGAGCAGGTCGCGTAGCGATATCGAGGATCACATGGGGCAGACGATGCAGCGGGTTGCCGGGTCGGTGATGGCACTGGTGGTGACCGTCGCGGTCCTGGTGGCCCCTGGCGGCGGATCGGATGCTGCGGGAGACCAGGCGTCAGCCGGGGCTTACCTCGTGTCCTCTGACTCTGCCGACGAGGCTGCGGATGCCGTCCACGAGGTCGGCGGCACGGTCACCGCGGAGCTCGAACTAGTCGGTGGGGTCGCGGCATCCCTCGATCAGCAGGCGGCCGCCTCGCTGGCGCAGCTCCCGAGCGTCTCCGTGCTCGCCGACCAGGAGCTCGAGTTCCAATCCGTCACGACGACCGAGTCGGACGCGGACCTCAGCCTCCACGACCAGCTCACGGGCCTCAACCCCGGTGCGCACTGGCACCTCGATGAAGGCGCTGGTGTCGGTGTCGCGCTGATCGACACGGGGGTAGCGGACCACGCCGACCTGGAAGACCGGGTCGTGCATGGGCCGAACTACACCGACGAGGACGATGGGATCGACCGTTACGGCCACGGAACGTTCATGGCCGGCTTGATCGCCGGGGACGGGTCCTCACCGGGATCGAGCGGCCCGACCGGCATCGCGCCCGCCGCCCACGTGGTCTCCGTGAAGGTCGCCGGTGCCGACGGGCGCACGTCCCTCTCGACCCTCCTGGAAGCCATCGGCTGGGTCGTCACCAACCAGGACGAGTACGGCATCCGCGTCCTCAACCTCTCGATCGGCGCCCGCATCGACGCCGCACCGCAGGCGGACCCACTCGCCCGTGCCGTCGAGGCCGCTTGGGCATCGGGTATCACCGTGGTGACGGCGTCCGGCAACCTCGGCGATGGTGAGGTGACCTCGCCGGGCCACAGCCCGTGGGCCATCACCGCCGGAGCCGTGGACACGGCCGCTGGCGTCACGGCAGGTGACGTCGTACTCGCAGACTGGTCGGGACGCGACCGGGTCACCAGCTTCCACAAGCCGGAGCTCCTCGCACCCGGGGCCAGCGTGATCTCCCTGCGCGCCCCCGGTTCGAAGATCGACGACGAGCACCCCGAGGCCCAGGTGGGCGGCCACTACTTCCGCGGCAGTGGGACCTCGATGTCGACAGCCCTGATCTCCGGCGCCGTGGCGAGTCTGCTCGACGACCGTGCCTGGGCGACCCCGGATGACGTCAAGGGGGCGCTGACGAGTACGGGCCGTCCGGTCGCGGACTCCCGGGCCACCCTGGTCGATCTGGAAGCCGCCGATGCCAGCGAGCCGGACACGGGCTGGCTGCAACGTCACCCGGCCACCGTGGCGCCCTCACGCGGGATGCCGTGGGCGCAGCGGGGAGCACCCGGGCCGGAGACCACCTGGCAGCGCGTCCGCTGGATGGACGACGAGTGGCAGCGCGTCCGCTGGATGGACG
>JBBDSW010000117.1:10670-19253 GCA_040904745.1 Nitriliruptoraceae bacterium | reverse complement strand
TGGCAGCGCGTCCGCTGGATGGACGACGAGTGGCAGCGCGTCCGCTGGATGGACGCCAACTTCGCCCGGGTCCGCTGGATGGACGCCAACTTCACGCGCGTGCGCTGGATGGACGGTGACTGGGCACGCGTGCGCTGGATGAGCGACCGCTGGAGCGGTACGGACACCTGGACCGCGAGCGACTGGGACGCCGCGATCTGGACCGACCAACCAACCTCATGACCGGGCGGATCGGGGGCCTCGCAGCCGGGCAGGCGATCATCGGGGGCGGGGCGCTGGCACTCGCGACCCGATCGCACGGTGCCGAGTCGCTGACGTCCTGGGCGTTCGTGGGCTACACGCTCGTCCTGGTCGCCCTGACCCTGCTCCCACCCATCTACGTCGAACTCCGGCGACATGGCAGCTGGATCACCCCCGCGGACAGCGCGACGATCATCGGGCTGCTCCTGCTCGGTCCGGTGGCCTTCGTCGCTGCTGTCGCACTGTCGGAGTTGGCGGTGCTCGCCCGGGTGCGACAAGCCCCGCTCAAGCGCCTCTTCAACCTGGTGACCATGATCAGCGGCTCGGCCGCCGGCGCCGCCGTGTTCGCCTGGATCGGCCAGGCTGACCCGCGGGTGGCGACCTCGTGGGCTGCGGCCCTGGCGGCACTGCTGGTCATCGCGGCTTGGGATGCCCTCGTCGGCTCGGCGGTCCTGGCGATCTCCGAGGGCACTGGGTGGCTGGAGACGCTCCATCGTCTGGCGCCGGCCGTCGCCCTCAGCCTGGTCATCTCTGCCGCGCTCGGGCTGAGCGCACTGCTCCTCTTCATCGAGCGACCGCTGTCGGTCGTCCTGCTCGCCCCGGTGCTCGCCGTGCTCCATGCCAGTACCCGGACGCTGTCGCGCCAGCATGCTGAACGCCACCGCTTCCAGCAGCTCTACCAGGCCTCTGGCAACCTCTCGCAGTTGGTCGTCCCACAGGAGATGCTGGCCCTGGTCGCCGAGGAGGCCCGACGGCTCGGCACCGGCGCTGCGGCCGTCGCGGTCCTCGTCGAGGACGATGGCGGAGCCACCGGCATCATCACCAACGACGACGGCAGCGCAGATCTGGATCCGATCGCGGTCGAGCAGCTGGTGTCGCTCATCGGCCACCGCGATCAGGGGTTGGCGACCAGCACGTCCCTGCAGCCCGAGCTGGCCGCGAGCCTCGCCCCCGCGATGCACGTGGTGTGGGCCCAGCGGCCAGCCGACGACGACGGCCGACTCGTGATCGCCGTCACACGCGAGTTCGCGCTCGACGGGAACGACGATCATCGCTCCGCGGTGCTGGCCGCTTTCGTCGCGCACGCCGCGACGGCCGTCGCCAACGTGCGACTCCATGAGGATGTGCGCCAAGCCCTGGCCCGAGAGCAGCAGTTGAACCAACAGAAGAGCGAGTTCGTGGCAGCGGTCTCCCATGAGCTCCGCACCCCCCTCGCCTCGGTCACCGGGATCCTGCAGACGCTCCGTCGCCACCGTGCCCACCTCCTGGCCTCCGACCAGGGCGAACTGATCGACATGGGTCTGGACCAAGGTTCCCGGCTTCGTCGGCTCATCGAGGACCTACTGGTCGTCGCGGCAACCGACCACCACACCATCGGCGTCGAGCAGGTGCCGGTCGAGATCGGCCCACTCCTCCGAGACCTGGAGCGCGAGTTCCAGCCGGGATTCGAAGGGAGGCTGCGCACCGATCTGCCCCTCACACCACCGACGGCGGTGACCGACGCCGACAAGTTGCGACGGATCGTGGCGAACCTCCTGGAGAACGCCCGTAAGTACGCCCCCGAAGGCGACGTCCTGCTCGAGGCCGAGGCCGGCAGCGGACGCCTCATCATCCGCGTCAGCGACCACGGCCCGGGTATCCCCGAGGCCCAGCGCGAGCGGATCTTCGAGCGGTTCGTCCAACTCGACCAGTCCACGACGCGTAGCCAGGGAGGCACCGGATTGGGCCTACACCTGTGCCGGCAACTGGCCGAGCTACTGGGAGC
Organism: Nitriliruptoraceae bacterium; assembly: GCA_040904745.1. GTDB lineage: Bacteria > Actinomycetota > Nitriliruptoria > Nitriliruptorales > Nitriliruptoraceae > T1Sed10-7. The sequence continues at coordinate 17,248 of JBBDSW010000117.1, read as the reverse complement.
AGCACTCTCGGTCGAAGGTGCCGACGGCGAAGGCGCCCGGTTCGTCCTGGAGCTCCCGCTCGACGGCCGCGGAACCGCGGTCGAGGACCGCCATCTGACACACCGCAACGGATCGACCATCCGCACCAACCCGATGCGTGCACGGCCCAGGACCAAGGCATCCGCGGGAACCACAGGAGAACGCCATGATGGCTGACGTATCGCCCATCCAACGGATCCTCATCGTCGACGACGATGCGAGCATCCGACACGTACTGAGCTGCAACCTCCGCGCGGAGGGCTTCGACGTCCGCACCCTGGAGCACGGACGGTTCGTCTGCGAGACCATGCGTCACGTCATGCCGGACCTGCTGATACTCGACGTCATGATGCCGCACCGCGATGGCCTCGATGTCCTCACCGAGATCCGCAACGATCCACGGATCGCGAACACCCCTGTCGCGCTCCTGACCGCGAAGGCGACCGACGGTGAGGTCTGGGCCGGATGGCAGGCAGGTGCCGACTACTACATCACCAAACCGTTCGACCTCGACGAGATCCTCAACTTCGTGCGCTACCTCGGCGTCGGGGCGGCCTGACCGCCCCTCCGCGCTTCCTCAGCCTCCCGGCAGACCAGTGAGCGCCGCCGCCGTGACCGCGACGGACGCAACGATCTCGCCGACCCCCACCACGACGGGACGGATCGGTTGGGCCCGACGAGCGTTGATGGCCGGGCCGAGGGCGGCGCGCACCGTCAAGACTCCGGCGATGACGACGAGCCACCATGACTGCCAGCCCCGCAGGACAGCGCCACCGGCTGCGACCGTCACGACCAGGTGGTAGGCGATCGAGGCCAGACGGAACGCTCGCCGCCCGCGCTCGCGGATCATCGTCTTGACGTAGAGCACGGTCCCGAGGAAGTAGGCGACGAGGACGCCGGTCACCACCCACAGCGACAGCCACCGCTCCCCGTCCCCGGCGTCGAAGGTCACGGCAGCCATCAGACACGCGGCGACGACCGTGACCACGTCGTTGATCAACGACCGCTCCCGGCCGCCCGCGGTCAGCCACAGGCTGATCCCGAGCAGGGGGAGGTAGACCGGCACCCAGCGCAGCAGGTGCGGCGCGAGCGTCAAGGTGAGCAGTCCGAGGGCTGCGGCCAGGGAGCCGTAGACCAGGACCGGTGCCCGGTCGCGAGGTCGCCTGTGCGCCCGTAACCACCGGCCCGCCGCGTGGTAGGCGAGGTAGCCCAGGAGCCAGAACGCCCCCAGGGCGAGCTGGGGCCACCGTGGGCCGGACAGCCAGGCGCCTGCGAGCGCAGGCAGGATGAGCATCGCCCAGGCCCCGTGCTGCTCGGGGTACCAGCCGCGGCTCCGCCGAGGCGCGGACGACCGGTCAGACATAGCCGTGGAGCAGAGCGAGGATCGTGTCCTCGATCAGGCGATCTGGATCGTCGACGGGTGCGATCAGGAACGTGACGAGCACGGTCGCGAAGAAACTGCGAGCGATCGCGCGTGCTCGGCTAGCCGTGATCTGGCTGGCCGCGAGCTCCCGCTCCAGCTGCGCTCCGAGCGTCTCCGCGGCCGTGTCGAGGTAACGCCGGAAGAGCTCGCCATGTTCGGGATCCTCCCCTCGCAGCATGATGCGCAGGACCTCTCCACGCTCCTCGACGGTGCGCTCGACCGCTTCCGCCAGTACGCGCAGCAGCCCGACCGGGTCACCTCGATGGCCCTCGATGCGGTCGGCCAGATCGGCCTGCGGGCTGCGCTCCGCCAGCACGGTCTCGAGCAGCGCCGTCTTGGTGGGGAAGTGGTAGAAGACCATCCCGGTGGAGGTGCCGGCACGCTCGGCGATCGCCCGCGTCGTGGTGCCGGCGAAACCATCGGTCGCGAACAGTTCCTCAGCCGCGTCCAGCAAGCGTCTGCGGGCCGTTCCCCGCTCCCGCCCACGGGCGTGTCGGTGCGGCGGGGCCGGTTCCTCGGGGGTGGTCACGGGTGCGCTCGCTTCGGTGACGTGGGCGCCCAGCATCGCAGGCAGCGCGCCGACTCGCGTACTAACTGAGCGCTCAGTATAGTTACGCCCCCGCAGTCGCCACTGCCCGACCGGAGTCCTCGATGTCCTTGCTGTTGTCCGCGTTCAGCCGCCCCGCCACCCGGTGGCCGGCAACGGTCCTGCTCGCACTCCTGCTGGTGACCGTCATGGCGGGAGTGGCGGCGACGGGTCTGGTCATGGAGACCGACCTGGCGGAGTTCGGTCGCGAGGACTCCGAGGTCGTCCAGGGACGCGACCGCGTCACCGAGGAGTTCGACCGCAGCGGTGCGGCGATCCAGGTGATCGTGGACACCGGCGAGGACGGGAACGTGTTCACCTCGGCCGGCCTCCGACGCCTGGACGAGGTCACCGAGATCGTCGAACGTGAGCTCGGCGACGATCTGCGCCGCGACGCCGATGGTGACCCGCGTCTGCGCTCCCTCGCGCCCGCGCTGCACGGGGCCTTGGAGCAGGCCGGTGGAGGCAGCGGCCAGATCAGCGATGATGCGGTCGCCACGGCGGCCGCTCGGAGCCTCGCAGCCCGCCCGGAGCTCGCGGGCCTCACGAGCGCCGACCGGGACATCCAGGCCGGCACCGCGCGGGCGGTCACCATCGTCGCCGAGCTCGATCCGGACCTGTCCTCGAGCGAACGGGTGGCGGCGGCCGACCGGCTCCGGGAACCGATCGGCATCCCGGAGGAGGGGTTCCGCAGCAGCTTCGGTGGGATCGACGTCATCATCTCCAGCATGGAGCTCACCAACGACGCCCTGCAGACGGAGACGCAGAACGAAGCGCCGCTGCTGCTCGCCCTGGCCATGGGCGTGGTCGCGCTCGTCCTCCTGTGGCTGCTGCGCTCGGTCTTCGACGTGCTGGTGGGGCTCGGCGGCATCATCGCCACGGTGGTGTGGACCTTCGGGCTGATCGCGGTACTCGGGCCAGAACACCTCGACCTCGTCGGACCCGTCAGCCAGGTCGGGGTGGTGGTCCCGGTGCTCGTGGTCGGACTGGGGATCGACTACGCCGTCCATCTCACGACCCGCTATCGCGAACAGCGCGCCCTCGGTCAGGACGCCCCCACGGCGGCGAAGACGGCGATGCACACCGTCGGGGGAGCGCTCGTCCTGGCGACCGTGGCCACCGCGGTCGGCTTCGGCGTGACCGGGATGGCGCCGCTGGAGGTCATCGCCGACTTCGGCATCTTCACCGCGATCGGCGTCATCTGTGCCTTCATCGTCATGGGCCTGGCGGTCCCGGCGAGCCGGGTACTCCGCGAGCGCCGTCTCGGCCCCAGCGTCCGAGGACCGCGTGGTCTCGACCTCCGGGCGCTGCTGGGCGCCGTCTCGCGCGCAGCGACCTCCCGCCCGGTGCTGCCGCTGCTGCTCGCACTCGTCATCGTGACCGGATCGCTGTGGCTGGCCGCCGATCTGGAGACCCGCTTCGACCGCGACGACTTCGTGCCAGCTGACTCGGAGATCGGCTCGGTGCTGGCCCTGCAGGAGGAGCTGTTCGACGGCGAGCTGACCGAGACGACCTACGTCCTGGTCGACGGTGACGCCACGGACCCCGACCTGCTCGAAGCGATCCGCCAGGGGCACGACGACCTCACCGAACTCGAGTCCGTCCGGACCACCCCGGGTGGGCAGCCCCAGGCCACCTCGATCGTGACGCTCTCCGGTCCATCCGACGACGGAGGAGGAGCGCCAGCAGGTGCGGAGCGCAGCCGCTTCGTGCGTGCGGACGACGGCGCCCTGCTCGTCGAGGTGCGGACGAACGCCGGTGACAGCGGCGCCACCGAGCTGGCCGACGGCTTGGAGCGTGCGTTCTCCGGCGTCGAGGAGGCCGGCGGGAGCCTGGTGGTCACCAGCGACGCGCTGATCATCGCCGAGATGGCCGACGAGTTGCGGGACTTCCAGTTGCGGTCGATCGCGACCACCCTCCTCGCGGTCCTGCTGCTGCTGAGCGGCTACTACGCGGTCGCCCACCGCCGTCCGATGCTCGGGGTCATCTCCATGATCCCGCCGGTGCTGGGTGCGTCCCTGCTGCTCGGAACGATGGGTCTGTTCGACATCAGCTTCGACGCGATGACGGCGACGCTGACCGCCATCGCCGTGGGGATCGGTGTGCCGTACGGGGTCCACGTGACCAACCGGTTCACCGAGGAGCGACGACACGAGGAGGACCCGGTCGTGGCCGGGGCGACGACGCTGGCGACCACCGGGGGCGCGCTGGCGGGTTCCGCGTTGACGACCTTCGGCGCATTCGCGGTCCTGTCGTTCTCCGGACTCGCTCTGATCTCGCAACTGGGTGTCCTCGGCGCCGCAGGCATCCTGTTCGCCCTGCTCGGTGCGGCGCTCGTGCAGCCTGGTGCGCTCGTCCTGTGGGCGCGTGTGCACGACCGGCGTCGCCGACGGCGTGACGCGCGTCGCACGAAGCGGCACGGGACCGTCCCGCCCGCGATGGTTGCGAACCCTCTCACCGGTGAACCGAGCGATGAGACCGGTCTTCCGGCCACTCCGAGCAGCGACAACGGTGTCTCCGTGCCCGCCGCCCCCACGCCGCCGCCACCACCAACGGCCAGGGGGAACGGTGTCGCGCCCGCAACGTCGGCTCCGTCCATCCCGGAGACGCCGACGGGATCGGGGAGAGGCGAACGGGTGACGTTCCACCTCGACGATCCACGCTTCGCTTCCTGCCGGGTCGAACTCGAGCGGCGTGATGGCCAGGTTCGCGTGTGCAGCGTCGAGCTCCGGGCGCAGGGGTCCACGCGCTCGGGCCTCGTCGAGATCGCGCGGTTCCCGCTCGACCGATGCCTCGAGCTGGCGGTCGCCGCCGCGAGGCTCGAGGCCGACGAACCGGTCGCGCTCACCTGACCGGGTGGTTCATCACCCGGCAGAGGTCGATCCGGCGGCCGAGGACCGAGAGCTCAGCTCTCCGCCACCGCACCGCTGGTGACCAGCGACCGGTCCTCGACCGTCGGCTCTGCGCTCGCGGCCTGGGGGCTCAGCTCCCCGAGGAGGGCCGTGGCCACTCCCGCACCAGCCTGCCGCAGCAGCTGATCCCGCTGATGGCGATCGATGCGGTTCCGGCTCAGGTCGTAGCCCGGCTCCCGGGACGAGAGGACGCAGAGGTCCGTGCCGACCGCGCGGGCCGCGACGACGACGAGCAGTTCCATCTCCGGCCACCCGGTCGCTTCCTCGTCGGCGCGCCAGCCGATCCGGATGACACCCAGTTCGCCGGGTGTCGCCGCACGTGCCTCGACGACCGGTGCCGCGACGCTGCGGAACCGCCCCACCCGCAGCACCTCACTGGCGTGCGCAAGCACCGCCGCGGTGGCACGGTCCGCCAGACCGGCCGCATCCCGCGTCAGGGCGCGCCGCAGCTCATCGGGATCGCATGCGGTGGCTTCCTGGTGGTGGACGAACAGGGGTGTCCGGTCGTGGTCGCCAACGGGCGTGCTGGGATCGCTCGCGGCGTGACCGTCCAGCTCGGTGGCGAGGTCCTGGAGGAACCGCTGGAGGGTGACGTCCACCACCCGCAGCCGGTGGAGTCGGTCGAGGTGAGCGGTCTGAAGATCGGCCTCCGGCGAACGCGGCGACAGCAGCACCAGCCGAGAGGTGGCGTCCGACTCCGGGACCACCAGCAGATGGCCGACGAGCGCCGGCCAGCCGGTCAGCGACTCCTCGCCCTGCCAGGCGATCTCGACCGCACCGAGCTCATCGGCCTCGGTGACCCGGGCCCGGGTCACCGGGAGGACGGTCGGGGCCAGGCCGAGGTGGGTGAACGTGCGGGCGAGCGCGCGCAGGGAGCCCGCGGTGGCCGTGGTCCCCTGGCCTGTCGGGTCGGCTTCCAGGCGCTCGGCGGCGAGCGATGCCGGGATCGCCAGGGGTGTGGAGGCGTACTGGTGGAAGGGAACGGTCATGATCGCCGCCTTCAGGCCGCGGGGTCGGGCGTCGCAGCTGGCGCGACCGTGATCAGCACGACCGCATCGGAGACCGCCTCCAGCCCGTGCTCACCGCTGGGACAGGGGACCCAGACACCGTCGGTGATCGCGACCCCGTCACCCCGGCTGTGGAGCACCATCGTGCCGGTGATGCCGAACAGGGTGGTCGGGCCCGGCGCGACGTGATCCTGCAGCCGCTCGCCGGCGGTCAACGCCAACAGGGACTGCTTCATCACCGCGCCCGCACCGGGCGTCAGGGTGCGCGCGGAACGGCCGGACGTGAGCCCGCGTGCCTCGGCCAGGAGGTCGGCCGCGGCAGCCTGCAGATCCACGGGATCCGTGGTCACGGCCGGGGTCCGCCTCGGGGCATGGACCGGTGTCGTCATCATCACTCCACTCGTCGTATGTGTCATGATTAACCTAAACTATTCATGTTAAATGTCAAGGCCCGACGGTCACCGTCCTCGCTGCCGAGCGGAGTCGCAGCGCTCGTCCGGTCCGACGCCGTCGGACGAGGAGCCGGGCTGAGACGCAGCAGGCGCATGGCGTTGGCGATCACGAGGAGGACCGAAGCCTCATGTACGAGCATGCCGATGGCCATCGTGAGGCCGCCGAACAACACACCAGC
>JBBDSW010000117.1:0-10570 GCA_040904745.1 Nitriliruptoraceae bacterium | reverse complement strand
CCTCATGTACGAGCATGCCGATGGCCATCGTGAGGCCGCCGAACAACACACCAGCCACGAGCGCGACCACCGTGATGAGCGCGATCACGATGTTCTGCCGGAGGTTGTTGACCGTTCGGTGCGCGAGCCGGACCGCCTCGGAGAGCTTCGAGAGCCGGTCACCCATGAGCGCGATGTCCGCGGTCTCCACCGCGACCGCTGAGCCAGCTGCGCCCATCGCGATGCCGATGTCGGCGATGGCGAGAGCCGGCGCGTCGTTGACCCCGTCACCGACCATGGCGACGGTGTAGCCATCACGCTGGAGTGCCGCGATGGCCGCGAGCTTGTCCTCTGGCAGCAGACCCGCGCGGATGTCGTCGATGCCCACCGTCCGACCGATCGACTCGGCCACGGCAGGGACATCCCCGGTCAGCATGACCACCCGGTCGACCCCGGCGCGGTGCAGCTCGGCGACGGTGCGCGACGCATCTCCTCGGAGCTCGTCGGCGACCGCGAGGACACCGATCACCCGGTCGTCGACGGCGACGAGCATCGGCGTCTGCCCACCGGCAGCGAGCCGGGCTACGACCTCGCTCGCACCGACGCTGTCGGCCACCTCGTGATCATCGAGCAGGCCGACGTTGCCGACGAGCACCCGACGGCCGGCCACGACCGCGACGATGCCCCTGCCCGGCACCGGCGTCGTCTCCTCCGGTAGTCCCGTGACCACGATGCCCTCGGCCTTGGCCGCAGCCAGGATCGGGGACGCGAACGGGTGGTCGGAACCCGCCTCGGCTCGAGCAGCCCATGACAGGACCTCCGCTCGATCGACAGAGGGATCCAGGATCACGAGGTCGACGAGCCGAGGACGGCCGGTCGTCAGGGTCCCCGTCTTGTCCAGCGCGACGGCATCGATGTTCCCGGAGGTCTCCAGGTACTCACCGCCGCGGATGAGGATCCCGTCCCGGGCCGCACGTCCGATCCCCGCGACGATCGACACCGGGATCGAGATCACCAGGGCGCCCGGGCATCCGATGACCAGCAAGGTCAACCCCAGGACCACGTCACGGGTCGCGAGTCCGACCATCAGGGCGAGCGCGATGATCGCCGGCGTGTACCAGGCGGAGAAGCGGTCCATGAACCGCTGGGTGCGGGCCTTGGCGTCCTGGGCCTCCTCCACCCGGTGGATGATGCGTGCGAGCGTCGTGTCCACGCCGACGCCGGTGGCTTCGACCTGCAGGAACCCGCCGGTCGAGACGGTGCCGGCGAAGACCGAGTCACCGGCGACCTTCTCGACCGGCATGGACTCACCGGTGATCGAGGACTCGTCCATCGCGCCCGTGCCGCCGCTGACGGTCCCGTCGACCGGGACCTTGGCCCCGTCCTTGACGAGCACCGTCTCCCCGACCCCGACCTCTCCGGCGGGGACCTCGACCTGGTCCCCGTCACGCAGGACCACCGCCACCCGTGGTGCCACGGCGATGAGTTCGGCCAGCGCCGAGCGGGTCCTGGCCAGCGTGGCCGCTTCGAGGGCGTGGCCGATCGCGAACAGGAACGTGACGGCGGCGGCCTCCCAGAACTCCCCGATGACGACCGCCCCGATCGCAGCGACGCTCACCAGGAGATCGATGCCGACGACCCGGGCACGCAGCCCTCGCACCGCTGCGAGCACGATCGGGCCCCCGGCCACGATCGCCGCCGCGACCATGGTGGCGTCCCCGAGGGTGGCCGCGCCGAGGAGGTGTTCGGTGAGCAGTGCGACGGCGAGCAAGACCCCCGATGCACCAGGGATGATCCAACGCGCGTGCAGGATGGACATGTCAGATCACCGCCGGCTCGGCCTGGTACCCGGCCCGCTCGACCGCGGCGACCAGGGCGTCGACGTCGACGAGGTCCGGATCGTGGTCGACCTCGATGCGCGACGACGCGAAGTGCACCGTCACGTTCCTGACCCCGTCGAGGCGACCGACGTGCTTCTCGATCTTCCCGACGCACGAGGGGCAGGAGAACCCGGATGCGCGCAGGGTCGTCTGGGTAGTGGCGTTGGCGGAGGTATCCATGGGATCGTCCCTTCGGGTCGCTTCCCACCGTCGAGGTGGCAGGAACGACGCTACGGACGCCCAGCGAGGCGAACCTGACATGCGTCAGGCCACTACCACCGGATGTGGCGGATCAGGTTCGGGCTTCCTCGGCGAGCGCCTCGGGGCGACGCAGCGCGACCCAGCGACGCCCCGTGTCCACGATCCCTTCCCGCTGCCACCGCGCGAGCGCGCGGCTGACCGTCTCCGAGGCGCACCCGGCCAGGCTCGCCAGGTCCTCACGGGCCAACGGGCTGTCGATGACGATCCGATCGCCGTCCGGGACGCCGAGACGTTCGGCCAACACCAGCAACGTGCTGGCCACCCGTGCCGCCGCCCCCGCCGAGGCCATCCGTTGGATGCGCTCCTGAGCCGCGCGTAGCCGACGCCCGATCGCAGCCAGCGCGTCACGAGCCACGGACGGATGTTCGGCGAGGACCGCGTCGAACTGCTCCGCTCCGAACGACAGGAGGCATCCCGGGGTCAGCGCCCAGGCATCCTCGGCGTAGGTGGTTCCACCGAGCGTGGGAAGCGTCCCGAGGAACGAACCCGACCCGAGCACGTCCAGGAGGACCTCGGTCCCCTCGGGCGAGGTGGCGCTCAGCTTGACCACCCCCGTCGCGACCACGTAGAGACGCTCCGCCGGGTGCTCCGCGAAGTAGACCGCCTCGCCGGCGTCGATGCCCTGCATGTCCGTGCGGCCGTCGAGCCGATGGAGCGCGTCGTGATCGAGCCCGGCGAAGAACGGCACCTCGCGGAGCGCCGCGACCCTCGCCCCGGTGCTGCAGGCACGAGGATCCGATGCCGGGATACTCAGTGGGGTTCGTCGGTGCACGTGGCAGCGCCTCGGTCGCGCACCAACCGTACAGCGGCGGCCCTGATCATCCTGATCGCCCTGCCACTGATCGGGGTGCTCCCCCCGGTGCAACCATGGCTCCCGAGCCATCTGGTCAACGCCGTCGTCGCCCTGGTGGAAGGCGCGCCGGCCGGTGATTCCCTGCGGGCGAGCTGTGACCGCGCTCAGGCGTGGGAACCCGTAGCCGTGGTGGCGAGCCGCCACGCGTGCTCGTCGACGTCACGTACCAGGGGGGCGAGGCTGTCGAGACCCGCGGCGAGTGCGGCGGCCGGGACCCCGCGGACGACCAGCAGCCGCTCCAGCCACACCCGGAAGCTGTGGAACACCGCGTCGTCGCCGACGAGCCGGGCGGCCGCGAGGAACCGGACGATGTAGACGAGATCCTCGTGCGTGCGTCGGCGCTGACGGTCGTCGTAGTCCCCCATCGCGTGGAAACGCTGCCCCAGGTCGTCGAACGCGCGGTCGGCGAGCTCGACCGCCCGCGCATCCAGCTCCAGCGCCGTCTGGTCGAGGACCACCGGGGCACGCTCGACCGCGGGCGGCTTCCGACGCCAGAGACGCAGGATCGCCGCACCGGCGGCCGCATCGGGAGCCCACGCGTCGACACCGAGGGCCGCAGCCCGCGCTTCGCTCAGCGCCCGGCCGCCCGCCAGCACCGGGACACCGTGGCGGTGGGCGGCATCGCTCAGCCTGGCGGTGCCCACGTAGGCCAGGGCGAGGTTGCAGGTGATGGTCAACGCGTCGGGCTGGCGCCGTTCGACGAACCGGTCGACGTCCTCGGCGGGGGTCGAGGCACCGAGGTAGACGACCCCCTGGCCGGAGGAGCGGAGGAGCTCGGCGAACATCTGGGAGGACAGCGAGTGCCAATCGCCCTCCGCGCAGGTGACGACGACCAGCCCCTCGGTCGCAACGGCCGGTGCAGTGGCGACCAGCGCCTCCAGGGACGCCTGCGACACGCCGGTGATCAGATGCTCGTCCACGGTGGACCACTCGCCGCGGTGCCACCGCTCCCCGGCCTCGGACTGAGGGGCGCGCAGCAGGTCGCTGATCAGGAGTTCGACGGGCACGCCCTCTTCCAACTGGTCGAGCACGAGCCGGACCGCCGGACGCTGGTCGCCGGTCATCGCCAGGTCGAGGTAGCGGGTGAGGGCGGCCGTCGGCACGGTGCGGGTCATCGGGCGATCACCTCGTAGCGGTGGAAGCTGTCGGGCCGTGGGCGCGAGGGTCCCCCCGGTATCCGCTCATGCGAGCGGCGGTGGTCGTCCGAGCCCATGTAGGCCCGGAAGTCCTCCTCGCGGTCCCACCACGACACCATGACGAACGAGGTGGGATCCGCACGATCGGCCCAGACCTCCAGGTGGCGGAAGCCGGGCCACCGATCCACCAGCCGCAAGCGGTCGGTGAAGGAGTCGATCAGCGCTGCTCGTCCGTCCTCGGGCACCTCCAGGAGGCTGTAGGCGACGAACCCGGTGGGCGGCTCCTCGGCGACAGCGGTCGCGCGGTCGGAACGGGTCGTGGCGTCCACACCCGCCCACGTCCAGCGATCGCGGCCGGCACGCTTCGCGGCGTACATGGCCGCATCGGCGCGCTGGAAGGTCGCGGACGGATCCGCCCCGACCGTGGCGATACCGGCCGAGAAGGTCACCGGCTGCGGGCGGGCCCGCTCCCAGTCGGCGCGCAGGCGTCGGAGGAAGCCGTCTGCATCGGGAACCCCTTCGGTGGCGGACAGCACGATGACGAACTCCTCCCCGCCGTAGCGCCCTGCCAGGTCGCGGGCACGGGTCGCGTCCGCGATCACCCGGCCGAAGCTCCGCAGGATCCCGTCTCCCTCGGCGTGCCCGAAGTCGTCGTTGAGCGCCTTGAAGTGGTCGAGATCGAGCATGATCACCGCGTCGTCCGTGCGGAGTCGACCGAGCGCGCGACCGAGGACCCTGCGGTTGGGTAGCCCGGTCAACTGGTCGACCTCCGCGTCCTCGGCCAGGCGCTGCGTGCGCTCCGCGAGCTCCACGGCTCGATGCGCGTCCCGTACGAACCCGGGCAGGTGCCGCGACAGGAGCATGTGGGTGATGCTCATCGGCGGAGCAGACGGGAGCAACGGACCGTCCTCGCCGAACGAGACGTCGACCGGGAGTGCGCTGTCATCCGCCTGGTCAGCGGGCACCACGGTGCCACCGAGTGCCTCGACCAGACCGACGGCGGCCTCCCGGGCGTCGGCGGGGGTCTCGACCCAGAGCAGCTCACGGGTGGCCACCAGCACGCTCGCGTCCTCGTGAGCGGCCGACGACGTCGCGCGATCCTCCTGCGCAGGCATATCGATCATCTCTTCACTGCGGTCGCAGATGCCTTGCGGGCAGGCGCCCGACCGGCCTCCCGCTGTGTGCTCGGCAGCACCAGCACGAACCGGGCACCGCCTTCCAGGCCGCGTTCGTAGCGCAGGTCACCGTGGTTCGCAACCGCCAAGGTCCGCGCGATGGGCAGCCCGAGCCCGAGCCCGCCGCGCGTGTCGGCACGCGACACCTGGGCGAACTCCTCGAACAACTCCGGCACGAACCAGTCGGGGACGCCACCGCCCTGATCGCTGACCGCCACCTCGACCCGGTCGCCCTGTGCGCTGGCCGAGAGCCGCACCGGGGGACGGCCGTGTCGCTTGGCGTTGTCCAGCAGGTTCGTCAGGATCTGCGTCAGGTGCGTCGGATCCACCCAGGTCCGTACGTCTGCCTCCAGGGACACCTCGACGTCCATCTCGGATCGGCCGATCACCAGGCGATCCACGAAGTCATCGAGGGCGATCTCCTCGGGTTGGACCGGGAGGATCCCCCGGCGCGCACGCGAGGCCCGGAGCAGATCCTCGACCAGGACGGTGAGGTGCTGACCGTTGCGGTGGATCACCTCGACGGCCTGCCGGGCCCGGGCGTCGATGTCGTCGCGACGCAGGAGGGTCTCACTGAACCCGATGATCGGGGTCAGCGGGCTACGGAGCTCGTGCGACACCGCAGCGATGAGCTGCTCCCGGGTCTCCGCCAGGTCCTGGAAGTTCTCGCTCTCCACCGTCCGGCACGCCAGGAGCAGGACCGCAACCCCGACGGCCGCGAGGAACAGCTGCAGCTGGGCGGAGGCCTCCACCGCGCTCGTCGCCGCCGAGAACGGACCGCGGTCGACGGCATGGAAGCCGTTGGCGACCTGTGAGACCACGAACAACGAGAGCGCGGAGCCGGCCATGCGCAGCCGCACCGCCATCCACAGCATCGGCAGCAGCACCAGGTACGCACCGGGCACGGTAGGACTCGCGTCCCCGGCACTGAACACCAGCGCCGAGGTGGCCACCAACACCACGACGGCGATCATCGCCTCGGCTGAGCGGAGGCCGGCCGCCGGGATCCTGCCGAGCACCAGCAGACCGAACGGCACGACCGTCAGCATCCCGAGTCCGTCCCCGATGACCCACTGTCCGAAGGTCACGAGGTAGGGAAGCTCGGAGACCGCCCGGGTGGTGCCGATCGCGCCGATCGCCGCACCGAGCAGCGGCGCGAGCACGACCGCCGCGACGAAGGCCGTCAGCCCCCGGACGTCGGCGAAGGTGTCCGCACGCCAGCGTTGGATCAGCCAGGCGGCGAGCAGCGGCTCGAGCATGTTCGCGGCCGCCCACCACAGCGACGGCACGGGTCCGAAGCCGGCGACGAGGTCGTTCCCGAGCTCCGCCGCGCCGACGGCCGCGAGGATGGCCGGCCAGCTCCGCCGCGGCGAGACCAGGAGGGCGGTCAGGGTCACCCCTGCACCGGGCCAGAAGACCGCGCCGAGGCCGGCCACGTCCTGGAGCAGCACGGCGTAGCGAGCGGCCGCGAGGTAGAGGACCGCCGCAAGCAGTGCTGTCCTGACCGTTCCCATGCTCGACACACCAGGCGGGCCCGGTGGGGGACCCTCGACCGCTTCGGCACTGACCCGGATGGCCAGCAGCGCTGGCCGCGCTCCTAAGGCACCCAGCCAACCCGCCCGATCCGCAGCGGGGCGTCAGCCACAGGCGGTGGGTGCCGACAACCGTCCGCATGGTAGGGCGTGGAGCGGGTCGTGGACAGCCGACCACGGATCCCGGGTCACCGGACATCAGGTGACCGCTGGGATCACCACCCCGCCGAGCACGGCGGTCGCGAACACCGAGGCCAGGAAGGCGGCCAGGAGCCGTCGCTGGAAGATCCCGGACAGGATGGTGACCTCGGGAAGGCTCGCCCCCATGCCGGCGATCACCATGGCGAACATGGGGCCTTCCCCGACACCGGCCGCCAGCAGTCCGGCGCCGATGGGGAACGCCGCCTCGCCGCGCAGGTAGAGGGGCAACCCGAGCACGGCCGCCAGTGGCAGGGTCCACCACGTCGTGGTTCCGAGCACCCCCGCCAGCCACCCCTCAGGCACGAAGCCGTACACGAGGGCACCGATCGTCACCCCGAGGAGGAGCGGTCGGACCATCGGCCTGAGGGTCTCGAGGGCGGAGTCGTAGGCCGCACGGAGCTCCGGGCCCCACCCGGCCCAGGCCGGATCCTCCGTCGGAGCGGCATCATCGTCCCCGGTGCTGCAGGCATCGTCCTGGCCGCAGGAGGCGACGGGTGCTTGCGGCAGGGTGGCTGCACCCACCGGCACCGCCTCCGGGCGTGGTACCCGCGGAGACACGCCCGGCACGAGGTGTCGTTCCAGGCCGGCCAGCTCCCAGACCGCACCGAGCCCGATGGCGGTCGCGGCGGCGAACCCGGCGTAGACCACCGCCGTCTGCGTGCCGAACAGCAGCACCACGACCCCCAGGATGTAGGGGTTCAGCAGCGGGGAGGCGAGCATGAACGCCGCCACGCCTGCGAACCGGACCCGCGCACGGATCAGGCCCAGGAGCAGGGGGATCGTCGAGCACCCGCAGAACGGGGTGACGGCGCCGAGCAGCGTGCCCTTCAGCAGCGCCGGCAGGAGCCGGTCACCACCGAGGAGGCGTGCCAGGCGCTGGGTGCCGAGCCAGCGCTGGAACAGGACCAGCCCGATCGTGATCGGGATGAAGAGCACCAACAGGGAGGCCAGCAGGCTCCCGAACAGACCCACGGTCTCGGTCACGCGGTCGAAGTCCATCGTCGTCACCTCGTCGGATGGATCGGCGGTCGATCCACGCAGGCGACGGTAGGAAGGGGTCGACGACGACCACGGTGCCAGTGGCACGATCGCTGGCACATGCCGCGTGCCGGTCACTCCTCGGCCGCACCCGCGATCCGCACGAGGATCCGGAGCCCAGCGACCACATCGTCGGTGTCGGCGGTCAGCGCCAGGCCGACGGCCGGATGGTCGCTGCCATCGACGGCGCTCGCAGCACCCGGATGCACCAGCAGGCCCTGTTGGCGGGCGAGGTCGGCCACCTCCGTCCCGGTCGCGCCCTGGAAGCGCAGCCACAACCGGGGGCCACCCGAGGGGGGCGCGACCGTGATCCTCGGCGCGGCCGGCGTCACCAGGCGGATGGCGGTGGCCGCCAGGTCAGCGAGATGCTGGCGGCGGGTACGCAGGAGGCCTGCGTGATCGGCGAACGCGGCGTCAGCCGCAGCGACGGTCAGCCCACTCGGAGCCGCGTCCAACGCCGTCAGCACCCCGGCGAGCCGATCGGTTACCGGACCCTCCGGGGCGCGGATCCAGCCGACCAGCGGCGCCCCGGCGGTGAGGGCATCGGTGGAGCCGACCGTGACGATCCGCTCCTCGTCTGGGGCCTGGGGTGCGGCCAGTGGAGCCGGCGGCGGGTCCTCCAGCCACAGGTCGGCGTGCGAGAGATCGTCGATGAGGGTCACGTCGGCGCGCACGGCTTCCTCGACCAGCAACTGCCGTTCGTGTGCCTGCAGGACCGTGCCCGCCGGCGGTGCGTAGGTCGCGGTGAGCAGGGCGACGCTCGCGCTGCGACCACGGATCCGCCGGAGCCAGCCGGGGAGGTCGGCCCGTCCGTCGAGGTCGACGGGCAGTGGTACGGGATGGAAGCCTCGGACGGCCAAGAGGGCCAGCCATGCCGGATCGGTCAGGGCGGGCACGAGGACCCGGTCCCCGGGGCGCAGCAGCGACGCTAGGACGACATCGAGCGCCCGCCGGAGTCCCCCCGTCACGAGCAACCGCTCCGGCGCGGTCGAGAGCCCATGCCCGTCGAGGTGTGCGGCCAACCGCGCCGCCAACGACGCGACGGACGGTCCCGGGGATGCGCTCGAAACGCCCGGCGGGCCGTTCCCCCACCGCGGCTCGCGGAGATCGAGCAGCCGTCCGAGCGGGATCAGGGGTGTGGAGCCCTCGCGGGCGATGATGGGGGCGAGCTCGGCTGCCCGGGACGAGGCCCACGGGCCGGCGCAGCAGCCGATCGTGGTCCCGGCGCCTTGCCGCGTGTACGCCAGCCCGTCGTCGCGCAGACGCTCGTAGGCCCGGGCGATCGTCCCACGGCTGCGTCCCAGCGCGCTCGCCAGGTCACGCTCGGACGGCAACTCGACCCCGGCGGGCAGGTGCCCCGCACGCACCAACGTGGCCACGCGATCGGCGAGCCCCGCCGCGGTGACGCGGGAGGGGTCCTCGTCGTCGAGCCGACGCAGCAGCTCGCGTGCTCGCATCTGCCCCCCTCTCCTCTCGGCCACGGACGGAGCCGTGACCACGTCCGCTTCACGACCCGTCGGCACACACCGCGGTGGCCTCGATCTCGACGAGCAGCTCCGGCGCGATCAGGCGCGACACCTCGACCATGGTGGTGACGGGCCGGATATCGGCGAAGAACCCCCCATGCACGCGGCCGACCGCCTCCCGGGCCTGCTCGGCCGGGTCGCGACCACCGACAACACCGCCGTCCGGCAGCGCTGCCGTGATCCCCGCGACCTCCACGAGCGAGCCGATCCGCACCGCACGGCTGTAGCCGACCACCGATCCCCAGCTGGTGCCACTGTCCACCTTGTGCCGCATCTCGCCTCCGCCGTCGCTGTGCGCTTCCTAGCGGGCCGGTGGGCATCTGTCACCGACCGGCAGGCCGGGCCGGGTCCACACCCGCGCCGCTGGCTACCGTCGGACGCCACCAGAGGAGCAACCCATGGCAACCACCCCGAGCACCGACCCGGTGATCGTGAGCGGGCTGATCGAGGATCTCCCGATCTCGACGGCAGCGACCACCTCACGCAGCCTGGTCGACAACGACCGCGTCCGGGTCGTCGCCTTCACCTTCGACACCGGCGAGGAACTGACCGAGCACACCGCCGCGATGCCCGTCGTCGTGCAGCTCATCAGCGGCGCGATGCGCTTCACGGTGGCAGGAGGAACACACCACCTGACACCCGGCGACTGCCTCTACCTCCCACCACGAGAACCACACTCGCTGGAGGCCCTGGAGCCCTGCCGCCTGTCGTTGGTCATGCTCCGGGGATGACGAGGCCCAGCGGTGAGACGGGCGTTCACCTCGTACGTTTGGCCCTAGCATGAACCTTTAGTTATCCACCAAGGGTATTCGGTCACAACCACGTAGGGACCATCTTGCCTACCTGAGCAGGTCGTGGTGCCCGCATCCTCGATGTCCAGGTCCTCTGTCGAGGTGGGAGATCACCCGTGGGCCCGATCGACCTTCCGCGCCGCCGGCTGCTCGCCGGCATCGCAGCCGCCCCGCTCGCCGCCGTGGCCGCCGTCGCCA
>JBBDSW010000116.1:0-5542 GCA_040904745.1 Nitriliruptoraceae bacterium | reverse complement strand
AGCACCTCGCGGGCTCCCGAGTTGTCCGCGACCTTGAGTCGCGATTCGGTCTGGATCATCGTTCTCTCTCTGTCTCGTCACTCGCTACCGAGCGACCATCGAGCCGAGCCATTGGTGGCGATCGGTCGCGCTACTCGGCACGCTCGACGATGCCGGCCAGCCGCCACCGCTTCAGCTTCGAGATGGGACGGGTCTCTACGATCCGCACCTTGTCTCCGATGCCGGCCTCGTTGGTCTCGTCATGGACGTGGTACCGCTTCGACCGCGTCAGCGTCTTGGCGTACAGCGGGTGGGTGGTACGGCGCTCCACGCGCACGATGATGGTCTTGTCCTGCGTGTCGGAGACGACCACCCCCTGCCGTTCCTTGCGGGTGTTGCGCTCAGCTACGTCTGCCATGATCAGGCCTCGTTGTCGCGGGCGGCCGCGATGTCACGTTCACGCATCACGGTGAGGACACGTGCGATCTCGCGCTTGATGTCCTTGATGCGTCGCGGGTTGTCGAGCTGGCCGGTGACGACCTGGAACCGGAGGTTGAACAGCTCCTCCTTGCTCTCGTCGAGCTTCTGGCGCAGCTCGTCGTCGGGCAGCTCACGCAGTTCGGTCGCGGTCATCATTCGCCGCCCTCCTCACGTGTGACGAACTTGGTCTTCACGGGGAGCTTGTGCGACGCCTTCCGCATGGCCTCGCGGGCCAGCGTCTCGTCGACACCGGACAGCTCGAACATGATGCGCCCCGGTTTGACGGCGGCGACCCAGTGCTCGGGCGAGCCCTTACCGGACCCCATGCGGGTCTCCAGCGGCTTCTTGGTGATGGAGCGGTCGGGGAAGATCGTGATGCGGACCTTCCCGCCCCGCTTGATGGCGCGGGTGATCGCGATACGGGCCGACTCGAGCTGACGGGCGGTGATCCAACCGGGGCTGGTCGCCATCAGGCCGTAGTCGCCGACGTACACGTGGGTGTGCCCGGTGGACATGCCCTTCAGCGGCCGCGGGCGGTGCTGTTTGCGGTGCTGGACGCGCTTGGGTGCGAGCATCAGGCCTCACCGTCCTTGCTGGATCCGTCCTCGTCGCTCGCCTCGGCCGGGCTGTCCGCTTCGGAGGGCGCCGTCGGGGCGTCCTCGTCCGTGACCTTCTCGGCCGGCATCGGCCCCGACTGGGGCGGCGCCGAGGTGGTGGTGGCGGGGGTGTCGCTGGAGGCCGGGGTCTCGGTGGCCTCCTCGACGCTCGCGGGAGCGACCGCGGGAGCGTCCGAGACCTCGGACGGTGTCTCCTCGGCCGGAGCGGGCGCCGGTTCGGCTGGCTGCTCCGTAGGCTTCTCGGCTGGCTGCTCGGTCTGCGCCGCCTGCTGCTCACTGGCCTCCGGCTTGGGCCTGGAGCCCACCCCGGTGACCTTCTTGGCGACGCTGGCGGCCTTGCGGGCCGACTTGCGCCGGGGACGGTCCTCGACGGAGCGACCCTCGGAGAGTGCCTTGGCGCGCTCCATGGCGCGGGCCGCCTCGGCTTCCTCGCCGCTGCCGATCTGATCGCCGGTGTAGATCCACACCTTGACGCCGATGCGGCCGTAGGTGGTCCGGGCCTCATCGAAGCCGTAATCCACCTTGGCTCTGAGGGTGTGCAGCGGGACCCGGCCCTCGCGGTACCACTCGGTGCGGCTCATCTCCGCACCACCGAGCCGCCCGGAGACCTGGATACGGATGCCCTTGGCACCGGCCTTCATGGCCGACTGCACCGCCCGGCGCATCGCGCGGCGGAAGGACACACGGCCGCGGAGCTGCTCGGCGACGTTGAACGAGACGACCTGGGCGTCGAGCTCCGGGTTCTTGATCTCGATGATGTTGAGCTTGACCTTCTTCGAGGTCAGCTTCTCGAGATCGGCCCGGATCGCGTCCGCCTCCGACCCACGCCGTCCGATGACGATGCCGGGGCGCGCCGCCTGGACGGACACCTCGACGTTGTCCCGGGTTCGGGTGATGTCGATCCGGCTGACGCCCGCGTGGCGCACCCGTTCACGGATGTAGCGGCGGACCCGGTCGTCCTCGTGGAGATACGCGGCGTAGGACTTCTTGTCCGCGATCCACCGGGACTTCCAGTCCGTGGTGATACCCAGGCGGAAGCCGTAGGGGTTGACCTTCTGACCCATATCAGTTCTCCTCCGCGGGCGTGACCACGACGGTGATGTGGCTGGTCCGCTTGCGGATGCGGTAGGCGCGACCGAGGGCACGCGGCTGGAAACGCTTGAGTGTCGGACCCTCGTCGGCGAACGCGGTGTCCACGTACAGCTCGTCGGGATCGAGGTCGTCGTTGTTCTCCGCGTTCGCGATCGCGGAGTTCAGGACCTTGAGCAACGGCGTCGCCGCGCCCTTGTCCGCGAACTGGAGGATGCGCCGCGCTTCGTCGACGTGTTGCCCCGCGATGAGCCGCGTGAGCTGGCGCACCTTGGTGGGGCTGACACGCACGTACTTCGCGGTCGCCTTGACCTTGGTTGTCATCATGAGCTCCTAGCGGCGCTTCTGGCCCGACTTCTCGCCCGCGCCACCCCACTTGATGGCGCGTGTCGGTGCGAACTCGCCGAGCTTGTGCCCGACCATGGATTCGGTGACGTAGACGGGCACGTGCTTGCGTCCGTCGTGGACCGCGAGGGTGTGGCCGACCATCTCCGGGAAGATGGTCGAACGCCGCGACCAGGTCTTGATGACCTTCTTGGTTCCGGCCTCGTTCTGCGCCACCACCTTCTTCATGAGGTGGTCGTCGACGAACGGGCCCTTCTTCAGGCTGCGTGGCATGTGTCCTCAACCCTCCATGGGTCCGACCAGCCGTGCGGTCGGGCTCCGTCCCACCCGGATCGGGCGGGCCGGCTGCGGCGCGTGGCCGCTTGGTCGGTCACCGACGCTTCTTGCCGCGTCGGCGGATGATGTACTGGTCCGAGCGGTGCTTCTTCTTGCGGGTTCGACGCTCCGGGTTCCCCCAGGGGTCGACCGGGTGGCGTCCGCCGGACGAGCGACCCTCGCCACCACCGAGCGGATGGTCGACGGGGTTCATGGAGACACCGCGGGTCTGCGGGCGGACGCCCTTCCAGCGCGTCCTTCCGGCCTTGCCGAGGAAGACCAGTTCGTGTTCCTCGTTGCCGACGGAGCCGACGGACGCCCGACTGCGGGCGTCGACCAGGCGGATCTCACCGGAGGGCAGCCGGAGAGCGGCCATCTTCCCCTCCTTGGCGAGCAGCTGGATCGCCGCGCCGGCGGAACGACCGAAGGTCGCGCCACCGCCGGGCTTGAGCTCGACGGCGTGGAGCGTCGTTCCCACGGGGATGTTGCGCAGTGGGAGCGAGTTCCCGGTCTTGATGTCCGCCTGCGGACCGGACTCGACCACCGAGCCGACCACGAGGTTCTTGGGCGCCAGGATGTAGCGCTTCTCCCCGTCGTGGTAGTGCAGCAGCGCGATCCGCGCCGAGCGGTTGGGGTCGTACTCGATCGCGGCGACGGTGGCGGGCACGCCGTCCTTGTTGCGACGGAAGTCGATGACCCGGTACTGACGCTTGTGCCCACCGCCGCGGTGGCGGCTGGTGATGCGTCCGTGCACGTTGCGGCCGGACTTCCGCGGCAACGGCGCCAGCAGGGACTTCTCGGGCGTCGCGCGTGTCACGGTCGCGAAGTCGTTCACCGACGCTCCACGCCGCGCGGGCGTGGTCGGCTTGTACTTGCGGATGGCCATGGTGATGCCTCGTGGTTCTTCTCGTGACGGGACGGGACGTGGGGCGTGACGCGTGCGGTCTAGAGACCGGCGTCGAACAGCTCGATCTCGTCCCCGGGGGCCACCGTGACGATGGCGCGCTTGGTGTCGGGACGTTGGCCGATGATCAGTCCGCGGCGCTTGCGCTTGCCGGGACGGTTCATCGTGTTCACACCGAGCACCTTCACATCGAAGATGCCCTCGATCGCCTGCTTGATCTGGGTCTTGTTCGCCCGCGGGTCCACGATGAACGTGTACTTGTTCTCGTCGAGGAGCCCGTAGGTCTTCTCCGAGATCACGGGGCGGAAGATGATGTCGCGGGGGTCCTTCATTTGGACGCCACCTCCTCGGTCGCCGTCGCGGCGTTGGCACGGCGCTGGCCGGTGCCGATCAGGTCGAGGGCGTCCTCGTCGAACACGACGTGGTCACTGACGACGATGTCGTGCGTGTTGAGCTGGTCGACCACGAGCGTGTGGACGTGCGGCAGGTTGCGGAACGAGCGCACCGTCGCGTCGTCACGATCGGCGAGGACCACCAGGACCTTGCCCTCGACACCGAGCGCGGTGAGTGCGGCGACCGCGTCCTTGGTGCGCGGGGTGTCGAACGTGAGCCCCCGGACGACCGTGACGAGGTCGTTCTCGGCACGGTCGGTCAGTGCCGATCGCAGCGCGACCCGCTTGACCTTCTTGTTGACGCGTACCGACCAGTCCTTGGGCACACGGCCATGTGCGACACCACCGCCGACCCACTGCGGGGAACGGATCGAGCCCTGCCGGGCGCGGCCGGTTCCCTTCTGGCGCCACGGCTTGGTACCACCACCGCGGACCTCGGCCCGGGTCTTGGTCTTGTGGGTGCCCTGTCGTGCCGCCGCGAGCTGCGCAGTCACGACCTGGTGCATGACGGCGACGTTGACGTCGCCCTCGAACCAGGCGGCTGGCAGGTCGACGGAGCCGACCGACGCACCGGTCAGATCCTTCACATCGACGTTCGCGGCCATCAGGCTTCACCATCCTTGATCTTGGACTTCACGGCCGACTTGATGAAGACGACCTGGCCATCCGAACCGGGCACCGCACCCTTGACCAGGATCAGCTGGTGCTCGGTGTCGATGTCGACGACCTCGAGGTTCTGGACGGTCACCCGGGCACCGCCGGTACGACCGGCCATCTTCATGCCCTTGAACGTGCGTCCCGGGGTGGCGCAAGCGCCGACCGCACCCGGGTGACGGTTCTTCTTCTTGACACCGTGGCCGTCACCGAGACCCGCGAAGTTGTGACGCTTCATGACCCCGGCGTAGCCCTTGCCCTTGCTGGTGCCCGTGACGTCGATCGCGTCACCCTTGCCGAACGTGTCGACGGCGATCGTGGCACCGAGCTCAGGGAGGTCGTCCTCGTCGTCGATCCGCAGCTCGGCCAGCACCTTCGCACGCTCGATACCCGCCTTCGCCAGGTGACCGGCGATGGGCTTGGTGACGCGGCGGCGGGTCCCGTACGCGAGCTGGATGGCGTTGTAGCCGTCGTTCTCGGTGGTCTTGACCTGGGCGACCGTGTTCGGCTCAGCCTGGACCACGGTCACGGGGACGACACGGTTCTCCTCGTCGAAGACCTGTGTCATCCCGAGCTTGGTCCCGAGGATGCCCTTGGGGGCCATCGGTGTTCCTTCCTCGTCGACCCGTCGTACGTCGCGGCGCGGAAGCGGTACCTGCGGCGCAGCGGACGAGTCGGTGGGCGTCTGGGTGGGTTGAGCCGGTCGGCTCAGAGCTTGATCTCGATGTCCACGCCGGCCGGCAGCGAGAGACCCATCAACTTGTCGA
>JBBDSW010000115.1:0-5547 GCA_040904745.1 Nitriliruptoraceae bacterium | reverse complement strand
TGTATCACGGAACGTCAGACAGCACGGGGTGCCTGTCCCAGCCGCAGAGGTAGATGATCCGGGCGTAGTGCCGCGGTTCAAGGGGCCGGTTGCCGTGCCGCAGTTCATGCTGCACACTCTGTCGCATGGACACTCTGAGCCGCAAGACCATCAACTTCGACCACGCCGACACGCCGGTGGTCGCGCCGTTCCTGGACGAGGACTCAGCGGAGCATGCTGCGCTCGAGCGGATCGTCGGCGAACGGCTCGCGTCCGACTCGGCGGAACTCCGCGCCCTTGTGCTGCTCGGCGTGGGTCGCGTCCGCGAGGCGCTACTCGAGGACGCCTACAACGAGGCCGTGGACGCCGGCGACTTCGATGAGACCCGCACCTTCGTCGAGCAGACCACCAGCGCCCGGCGGCGTCGGCGCGCGTCCGCGTGAGTGCGGCGAACGAGCTGCTGCGCGGGAGTGTGTGGTCGTTCCGCTACCTCGACGAGGAGGCACCGAAGCCGGTCGTGATCGTGTCCAACGATGGCCGGAACCGTTCACGGTTCGAGTGGGTCCACGTCGTACGCATCACGACGCGACCGAAACGGCCTCTCCCGACCATCGTCGAACTGAGCGACCGTGATGCTCCGCTCACGGGGCGAGCGATGACCGACGAGCTCGAACTGGTCCACAAGGCCGACCTCGAAGATCGCCGCGGCATGCTCAGCCCACCCACGATGGTCGCGATCGACAACGCGCTCCGAGACGTACTCGCACTGCACTGACCCGGACTGTTCTGCAACGACGCCTTGCACGGCGCTTCCGCGGAAGCGCTGTTGGGAACGGTTCTCGAACATCGCTGCAACCGCCGTGTTGTCTCGTTGACGTCAGCGCTGGTGCGCGTCGGTCGTGCCTACCTGACTTCGCCCTGCTCGCCTGCTGAGCGGCCACAGAAGCCACATCGGCCGCGTTCCTTTGGGCCTGACCAGCAACACCCGCTGCCGAACTCACCCGCTGATGATGGCGACGACCAGCCCTCCGAGGCCGACAGCGACGAGGAGCATGGCGCCGGTTGCGGCGAACACGAGGTTGCGTCGGGCCGCTGCCCGTTCACGGCTGACCAGCAGGAGCTTGCCGGCGAGCGCCCCGGCGAGGAGCCCGCCGAGGTGTCCGCCCACCGAGATGTTGGGGAAGAGGAACGTCAGTCCGAGGTTCAGGAGCACGAGCGTGCCGATCGACGTCCGCCACGGGTTCACCCCGCGGGCACGCAGGACGACCATCGCGGCCCCCATCAGCCCGAACACCGCACCGGAGGCCCCGATGGTCGTCTGGAACGGGTTGCCGCCGAGGAACTGGGAGACGAACTCGACCCCGGACAGCCCGGCCACGGTCGCGAGCACCGACACCAGCAGCACCCCGAGGCTTCCCCCTGCCAGTCCTGCCGCGTAGAGGGACAGGAACCGTCCACGTCCGAGCAGCGGCTCCAGGAGGTGGCCGAGCTGCCACAGCAGCAGGCCGTTGAACCCGACGTGCATCAGGTTCGCGTGCAGGAACCCGCTCGTGATCAGGCGCCATGGCTCGCCCACGGCACGGGCGAGCCCGGTGGGGGTGAAGCCGTCGAGGGCCGCTGCGAGCAGCTCCACCCCCTGGGGGACGAGGAGCACGGGCTGCAACCCGAAGCTGTTGATCACCTCCGGCGCGGTCGAGCTCAGGAGGAACAGCGCGGCGATGACACCGACGATCGCCCGGGTCACCGGGGCCTGCTGCGCCACGTCGACCATGCGCCGTACCGGCTGCCCATCGCCGGCGCACCGGGGGCACTGGTAGCCGACGGGCGCTTCGATCGCGTCGTCGGCGCAGATGGGCCGCTCACAGCGCGAGCAGCGGAGCAGGGCCGGGCGGTCCGGATGCAGGTAGCAGGCGGGACGCTCGGCTTCCGCCGATGGGTCCTGCTCGGGATCCTGGCTCACGGGGCCCCTCGGTCCGTGAAGGTGCGCGACCGGGTCCGGTCGCCGGGAGTGGCACCGTACCGGCGGCCGTTGCGTGCATCCGCCACGGCGTGACCGTGCGACCATGCACCTCCTGTCACCGGCCCCGACCGGCCGGACCCCTCGGATCGGAGCCAGGTCGTGGGCGAGCTGCCCCTCCTCGACACCATCGCGGCCGAGGTCCGCACGGAGCAGGAGGTGTCGCGCTCCCGGTTCATCGCAACGCTCGCTCCCGTGGCGGACCTGGACGCGGTCGGCGAGGTGGTGGCACGCGTCCGCCGCGAGTTCCACGACGCCAGCCACCACTGCACCGCGCTCGTCCTGGGGCCGGACGGCCAGCAGCAACGCTCGAACGACGACGGGGAGCCGGCCGGGACGGCCGGGGCGCCGATGCTCGCGGTGCTCAGGGGTGCGGAGCTGACCGACGTGGTGGCCGTCGTCACGCGCCACTTCGGCGGGACCCTGCTCGGGGCCGGCGGGCTGGTGCGCGCCTACGGCGGCGCGGTCTCGGCCGCCTGCGACCGGGCCCGCCGCCTGGCCAGGCGCTGGGTCACCGTCGTCCGCATCGACGTGCCGTTGGCCGATGCCGGGCGGATCGAGCACCTACTGCATCGGTTCACCGCCGACGTCGGGATCCCGCTGGAGCCGGGCGCCTATACGGCCGACGGCGCGACGTTCCACCTCGCGGTCCCCGATGGGGGCGCGATGGACCACCTGGAACAGCTGCTGGCCGTCGAGGGGCTCCCGCGGTCCGTCGAACGGCTCCGGCGCGAGGTGCGGGACGTGGCCCGGTGAGCGCGGGAGTCGGGCGCTAGCGTCACGGCCATGATGACTCCACCCAAAGACGTGACGAAGCTCTCCATCGACACCGCCTGGATGCAGGAGGTGCTCCTCGAGCTGCTCCGGATCCCGAGCCCGTCGGGTCGTACCGACGTGATCATGCAGCACGTCGGCGAGCGGCTGCAGGAGCTCGGACTGCCGTTCGAGCTGACGCGACGCGGGGCGTTGATCGCCTCGATCGAGGGTGTCGACCCGGAGGTGAGGCTCGACCGCGCGGTCATCGTGCACACCGACACGATCGGGTGCATGGTGAGTGCGCTCAAGGAGAACGGGCGGCTGACGGTCGTGCCGGTGGGTACCCACAGCTCCCGCTTCTCCGAGGGCACCCGGGTCAGCATCTTCACCGATCATCCGGAGCGGACCTACACGGGCACGATCCTGCCCACCAAGGCCTCGGGGCACGCCTTCGGGGACGAGGTCGACTCCCACCCGCACGCCTGGGAGCACGTGGAGGTCCGGGTGGATGAGAAGGTCCGCTCGGCCAGCGATCTCGTCGACCTCGGCATCCAGGTCGGGGACTTCGTGGCGCAGACGGCCTACCCGGTCATCACCCGCTCGGGCTTCGTCACCTCGCGACACCTCGACGACAAGGCCGGGGTCGCGGCGGCGCTGGCGGCGTTCAAGGCCGTCGTGGACAGCGGCACCGTCCTCCCGGTCGGCGTGCACCTGCTCATCACGATCGCCGAGGAGGTCGGGCACGGCGCCTCGAGCGGGATCGACCGCGAGGTGGCCGAGATGGTCTCCGTCGACTCGGCGGTCGTCGCTCCGGGTCAGCACTCCACCGAGACCGGGGTCACGCTCGCGATGCAGGATCTGCACGGGCCGTTCGACTACCACCTCACCCGCCGGCTCGATGCGCTCGGGCGGGCACACGGCATCGAGATCAACCGGGACGTGTTCCACTACTACCGCTCCGACGTCGCGGCCGCGTTGGAGGCCGGTGCCGAGACCCGCGCGGCCCTGTTCGGCTTCGGGGTGGACGCGACGCACGGCCACGAGCGCACCCACATGGACTCCATCACGGCGACGGCGGAGCTGCTCGCTCTCTACCTGCAGACCCCGCTGACCTTCGGGAGCTGGGATGCGACCCCGACGGGGCCCTTGGAGCGTTTCCCGTCGTCGGCCGTGCAGCCGGTCCGGCTCGAGCCGAGCTTCGATCCCGAGTCCGACGAGTTGGTCGAGAACGAGCCGTACGAGGGGCTCGACGAGGAGCTGGGAGGAGCCCATCCGCCGCCGGGCTCCTCGCGCCCACGGCCGGGGGTCGCCGGCCCGGACTGACGGGACGGGCCTGCTGGCCCTCCAGCGGCCCGTCACACCGAGCGCGTAGCGTGGGGTGAGCCGGTTCGACCGTCAGGAGCGTGCGCGTGGAGGTCCTCGATCTGGTCCTTATCGTCGTCGTCACCGCCGGTCTCGCTGGCGGTGTCGCGGCCGTCGTTGCCAGGAGCGTCACCCGGCGTGACACGGGGTCGGGCCCGCGGGGTGATGACCTCCAGCAGGCCGTCGACACCCTCGTCGCCGTCGCCGGGGAGCAGCTGGACGCCCGTGCCCGCGCCGGTGCCTCCCACCTCGAGGCCCGCAAGGAGCTGATCGACGAGGAGCTGGCACGGATGCGTGCCACGCTCTCCGAGGTCACCTCGCTCGTGCAGCGGGTGGAGTCCGAGCGGGCCGGGCAGCTCGGGCAGGTCACCGCACAGCTCGAAGGGGTCGCCCGCTCCCACGCCGAGCTCGGTCGGACCACCTCGGCGCTGCGTGAAGCACTGACGAACTCGCAGACCCGTGGGCAGTGGGGGGAGCGGATGGCTGAGGACGTGCTCCGCGCCGCCGGGTTCGTCGAGGGCATCAACTACCGTACCCAGGTCACCACCCGTCAGGGGACGCGGCCCGACGTCACCTTCCTCCTGCCGGGCGATCGGGTCGTCCACATGGACGTGAAGTTCCCCCTCGGGCGCTACCTCGCGATGCTGGAGGCGACCAGCCCCTCGGAGCGCGACCGCGCCCGTGACGACTTCCTGAAGGCCGTGCGCGCCCGGGTCAAGGAGGTGGCGACGCGCGGCTACATCGACGAGCAGGACGGCACGCTCGACTGCGTCCTGCTGTTCATCCCCAACGAGCAGGTGCATGCGTTCGTGCACGAGCAGGACCCGACCCTGTTGGACGATGCGCTCGCCAGCAAGGTGGTGCTGTGTGCCCCGTCGACGCTGTTCGCGGTGCTGGCGGTCCTGCGACAAGCCGTCGATGCCTTCGCGCTGGAACGCACCTCGGACGAGATCCTGCAGCTGTTGGCCGGGTTCGCCGACCAGTGGTCCCGATTCACCGACCAGCTCGACAAGGTCGGACGGGGTCTCGATACGACCCAGAAGGCCTATGACGCGCTCGCCAGCACGCGCCGGAACCAACTGGAGCGCCAGCTCGACCGGGTCGCCGAGTTGCGGTCCTCCCGGGGCGTGGAGGCCGTCCTCGCCAGCGACCAGCGCGCCCGTCTCGTCGCCCTCGACCCCGACGAGGACGAGCGGCGCGAGGATCCGGACGGACGGACGGGGACCGCCGAGCGCCCCTGACCTGCACGCTGGCCGCACGACCGCGATCCACGCGCCGTACGGGGACGGATCGCCCCGCGGATAGCCTGGCCGCTCGTGTCCCCGCGAGCAGGCGGGCCCGCTCCACCCTTCCCCTTCCACCGGCACGCCGCGCGTGCGTGCGAGGAGCAGTTGTCGTGCATGTCGAGGTCGGCGACGTCGCCCCCGATTTCG
>JBBDSW010000114.1:0-5634 GCA_040904745.1 Nitriliruptoraceae bacterium | reverse complement strand
TAGATGTAGGTGAGTGCGACGACGACCCGCTTCTCGCGCGGGATGTCGACGCCTGCGATACGTGCCATGGGTCGACCTCCCTCAGCCTTGACGCTGTTTGTGTCGCGGGTTCTCGCAGATCACGCGCACGGCACCACGCCGGCGGATGATCTTGCACTTGTCGCACTGTTTCTTGACGGACGGGTGAACCTTCACGTCCGTACCTCCTCGGCTGGTTCCAACGACCCGGGTGGTCGTCGGCGGGGCGGGGGCTGTCTCCCTCGCACCGGGGCCGCTCCCTCCCGCACGACGCGTGGTGCAGCGGCGTCTCGGGTCGCGGTTGGGGGCTTCGAGCGCGTCACCCGTTCCAGGCCGCCACCCCGAGGCGGGGCAGGGGCGCGGATGGGTACCGGCCGGCCGGATCGACGTCACACGGGTGTGTGCGTCGGATGAGGCACCGTTCGGGTCTTCGACCCGGGGTGCGTTGTCTGGCGAGGTTGCCCGCGGGCTGCTGCCGGCGTCGTGACAGCGCGCCGGCGCCGCGGTTGCCTCGTGGAGTCACTTGTAGCGGTAGGTGATCCGACCGCGGGAGAGGTCGTAGGGCGAGAGCTCCACGACCACCTTGTCACCGGGCAGGATGCGGATGTAGTGCATCCGCATCTTCCCGCTGATGTGGGCGAGGACGCTGTGTCCGTTCTCCAGCTCCACGCGGAACTGCGTGTTCGGGAGGGCCTCCGTCACGGTGCCCTCCACCTGGATGGACTCTTCCTTCTCTGCCACGCCAACTCCGGCTCGAGGATCGTTCGTGCCGCCACCACGGCCGGCTGATCGACCCCGCGCGCGAAGTGTCGCATCGCGCACCGAGAGGAAGCCCGCATCGCGTCCGTCCGACACCGAACTGGTGAGGAGACGCGTACGTGACGTGACGACGCCCTGCCACGCGGCAGGGCGCTCGGAGAGGGTAGCGGGCAACCGGCCCTGCCGGCAAGCGGGGCGCCCGCGCGAGGACCGCCCGGAAGCCGTCACCAGGTCGGTACGCGCTCGGTGAGGGGGTGCGCCGGCTCGTCCGAGCGCGCCGTGAGGACCCACGGCCCGTCCTCGGTGATCGCCACCGTGTGCTCCCAGTGGGCGGACAACGCACCGTCAGCGGTGACCACGGTCCACTCGTCGTCCAGGGTGCGGGTCTCCTCGGTGCCGAGGTTGAACATCGGCTCGATCGCGATGACCCACCCCTTGGTCATCTTGAGGCCCTTGCCGGCTCGTCCGTAGTTGGGAACCGACGGGTCCTCGTGCAGCGCCCGGCCGATCCCGTGCCCGACGTACTCACGGACGACCCCGTAGTCCTGCTCACGGGCGACCGCTTCGACGGCCGCGCCGATGTCCCCCAGCCGATGGCCGTGTCGGGCCTGCTCGAGACCGCGCCACAGCGCGTTCCGCGTCTCGCGGATCAACTCGCGCACCTCGGGGGAGGCGGCCTGTTCGTCCCCGACGATCAGGGTCGTGGCCGAGTCGCCGTGGAAACCCTCCACGATCGCGCCACAGTCGATCGAGATGACGTCCCCTTCGTCGAGGACCACCTCCGCCGAGGGGATCCCGTGGACGATCTGGTCGTTGGGCGAGGTGCACAGCGTGGCCGGGAACCCCCGGTAGCCCTTGAAGGACGGGATCGCGCCCGAGCGGGTGATGACCTCCTCGGCGATCCGGTCGAGGTCGAGCGTGGTCATCCCCGGCCGGAGGCGCTCGATCAGTTCCTCGTGGGCGCGCGCGACGACCGCCCCGGCCTTGGCCATCCGGTCGATCTCCGACCGACTCTTCTTGATGATCATCGGTGCCTCGGATGCCCGGTAGGCGTCGCTCAGCGGCGCGGCTGGCGGATCGTCGAGAGGATCGCCGACGCCGAGGCGAACACCTCGTCGGGCGTACCGACGGCCTCGACGTCACGGAGCAGACCGCGCTCCCAGTAGAAGTGCTCGAGCGGCTCCGTCTGGGCCGTGTAGACGTCCAGGCGGTTGCGGACGACGTCCTCGTGGTCGTCATCGCGCTGGATCAGCTCCCCACCGCAGTCATCGCAGACCGACTCGTCCTCCGGCGGATCGAACTCGAGGTGGTAGATGCGACCGCAGGCCGTGCAGGTCCGTCGGCCGGTCAGACGCCTGACGACCTCGTCGCGTGGGACGGAGAGACGCAGCGTCGCATCCAGTGGTGTCTCGTTCTCGACGAGGAGCGCCTCGAGGGCCTCGGCCTGTGGCACGGTCCGCGGGAACCCGTCGAACAGGAACCCGTTCGCCGCGTCCGGCTCCCGCAGACGATCACCGACCATGCCGATGATGACCTCGTCGGGGACGAGATCACCGTCGTCCATGTAGCGCTTGGCCTTGGCCCCGAGCGGCGTGCCCTCGCTCACGTTCGCACGCAGGATGTCCCCGGTGGAGATGTGGGGGATGTCGTAGGCGTCGGCGATCCGGACCGCCTGGGTCCCCTTGCCCGCGCCGGGCGGACCGAGCAGGATGACTCGCACGTCGTGGCCTCCGTGCTCCCTCGACGTCTGCGAGCGGAGCGGACGCGGGCCTACTCGTCGGCCCGCATCGACCAAGGGCCCTCCTAACGGAGGAAGCCCTCGTAGTTGCGTTGCATCAGTTGGCTCTCGATCTGCTGCATCGTCTGCAGGGCCACGCCGACCATGATCAGCAGGCTCACGCCGCCGAGCGGGAACGCCCCGATGTTGCCGACGGCGAGCAGGATGAACGGCAGCACCGCCACCGTGGCGAGGTAGAGCGAGCCGGGCAGGGTGATGCGGGTGAGCACCTTGTCGAGGTACTCCGCGGTCTGCCGGCCCGGGCGGATCCCCGGGACGAACCCGCCGTAGCGCTTCATGTTGTCGGCGACCTCGACGGGGTTGAAGGTGATGGCGCTGTAGAAGTAGGCGAAGAAGATGGTGAGCGCGGCGAACACCGCGATGTAGATCCACGACGTCGCATCGGAGAGGTACTGCTCGGTCCAGCGGATCAAGGTCTGGTTCCCAGAGACCTGGGCCCCGAGGCCCGGGAGGTACATCAGGGACGAGGCGAAGATCACGGGGATCACGCCGGACTGGTTGACCTTGAGCGGGATGTAGGTCGACTGACCGCCGTAGCTCTTGCGACCGACCTGGCGCCGGGCGTACTGGACGGGGATCCGGCGCTGGCCCATCTCCATGAACACGACCGCCACGGTCAGCACCATGCCCATCAGCAGGACGCCGGCGACCCAACCCCAGCCGTTCTGGGTGCGGACGATGAACAGCTGGGAGGGGAACTGGCTGATGATAGAGACGTAGATCAACAGCGACATGCCGTTGCCGATCCCGCGCGCGGTGATGAGCTCACCGAGCCACATGATCAGCGAGGTGCCGGCCGTGAGCGTCAGCACCGCGATGATGATCGTGCCCGTGCCGGCCCCTGGCATCACCACCGCGTTGAAGGCGACCCCGTTGCGGGCGAGGGTGACCAGCCCGGTCGACTGGAGGAGCGCGAGCCCGACGGTCCCGTACCGGGTGTACTGGGTGATCTTGCGCCGGCCCTGCTCCCCTTCGCGCTTGAGTTCCTCCAGCTTCGGGATGACCACCGCCAACAGCTGCATGATGATGCTGGCCGTGATGTAGGGCATGATCCCGAGCGCGAACACCGCCATCTGCTGCAGGGCACCGCCCGAGAAGACGTTGATGATCCCGACGATGGCGCCGGCCTGTTGCCCACCGGTGGCCTCACGCAGGATGGCGAGATCGACCCCGGGGATCGGGATCCAGCCACCGATGCGGTACACGGCGATGATCCCCAGCGTGAACAAGAGCTTCCGACGCAGGTCTGGGATCTTGAAGGCGGTGACGAACGCTCGGAGCATGAGGTCCTCGGGGCGCCGTTGGCGACGATGCTAGGGGCTGACGCACCATCCCCTCCGCGGCGTGCCGGCGGGGACGGGAGCGTGGAGGGTACGGCCTCTCGGTCAGACGACGGTGCCGCCGGCGTCGGTCACCTTCTGCCGCGCGGTGGCGGTGACGGCATCGACGTCGACGATCAGTGCCTTGGCCAGGTCCCCGTGCCCGAGGAGCTTGACCGGGCGCTTCTTCTTGACCAGACCCTTGGCGGTCAGCGTCTCGACCGTGACCTCGTCTCCCGCCTCGAAGGCATCGTCGAGGCGGGAGACGTTGATCACCGCGAAGGTGACCTTGTTCGGGTTGTTGAAGCCCGGCTTCTTCGGCTGACGGCGGACCAGGGGGACCTGGCCGCCTTCGAAGTTCTCCGGGACCGTGCCACGCGCGCCCGTGCCCTTGGTGCCGCGACCGGCGGTCTTGCCGCCACGGCCACGGTCACCACGGGCGACCCGCTTGCGGTCGGTCTTGGCGCCCTGTGCGGGCTTGAGGTGGTGCAGCTTGATCGTCACGACGAGACCTCCTTGGTGCTCGTGGCCTCCTCGCCCTCGATCTCCTCGAAGGAGACCAGGTGCGGGACCTTGCGGAGCATCCCGCGGATCTCGGGGCGGTCCGGCTGCACGACGGTGTGCCGGATGCGCTTCAGTCCGAGGGAGGCGACCGTGGCCCGCTGGTCAGCCGTACGGCCGATCAGCGAGCGGGTCTGGGTGATGCGCAGGTGGGTTGCCATCAGGCGCCACCTCCACGCATGGCCTCGAGCATCGCCTTGGGTGCCACGTCCTCGACGGCCTTGTCACGCAGGGCCGCGATCTCGTGCGCTGAGCGCTGGGACTTGAGCCCCGCGATCGTGGCGTGCACGACGTTGATCGGGTTCGCGGTGCCGAGCGACTTCGCCAGCAGGTCGTGGATCCCGGCGGCCTCGATGACCGCACGGACGGGCCCGCCGGCGATGACCCCGGTACCGGGAGCTGCCGGCTTCAGCATCACCTGGCCGGCCCCCGAGCGTCCCACGACGGGGTGGACGATGGTCGCACCCACCATCGGGACCTTGAAGAAGTTCTTCTTGGCCTCCTCCACGCCCTTCTGGATGGCGGACTGCACCTCCTTGGCCTTGCCGTGGCCGATGCCCACCATGCCCTTGCCGTCGCCGACGACGACGAGGGCGGTGAACTGGAAGCGGCGCCCACCCTTGACGACCTTGGAGACGCGGTTGATGGAGACGACGCGCTCGTCGTACTGCTCGCGGTCCTGACCGCGACCACCGCCGCGGCGGTCGTCTCGACCTTTGCCGCCGCGCCCAGGTCCGCCGGAGCGGTTGTTGGCTGCCATGTTGCTACTCCTTGTGGTCCGTCACCGAGGACGGGACCGTCAGAACTCGAGGCCGGCTTCGCGGGCGCCGTCGGCCAGTGCCGCGACGCGGCCGGCGTACCGGTTCCCGCCACGATCGAACACGCACGTGGTGATGTCAGCGGCCTTGGCACGCTCACCGATCAGCGTGCCGACCTGTGTGGCGGCACCGACCTTGCCGTCCTCACCCTTGGTGACGCCGCTCTCCCGGGAGGAGGCAGCGACCAGGGTATGGCCGGCGACATCGTCGATCAGCTGGGCGTAGATGTGGTCGTTGCTGCGGTACACCGACAGGCGCGGCTTGGTCGCCGTGCCCTCGATGTGTTTGCGGATGCGCAGCTGCCGAGAACGGCGGGCGACGCGCTTCTTGCTCGGGTCCATCGGTGCTCTCCTCGTGGGGG
>JBBDSW010000113.1:0-5711 GCA_040904745.1 Nitriliruptoraceae bacterium | reverse complement strand
CCAGGGGCGATGCCCCTGGCTGACGGGTGTCATCCCGTTGGGATGTCCATGTAAATTTCTTCCATCAGCCCCCGAGCGTATCCAAAAACCGAGCCAGAATTTCCGCGCCCCGCACCAGGTCCTCGACTTCGATATATTCGTCGGCGGTGTGGGCCTGGGCGATGTCGCCGGGTCCGAATACGACGGTTTGGCCGCAGACTTGGCTGAGGGGGGCGGCGTCGCTCATCCTCCGGGGACCGATGCCGGAACGGGCAACACGGCGACCGCGACCGTGCCGCCGTCGGGTCCCGCTCGCTCGACCTCCAACGTGCCTCCGAGCTCGGACTCGACCAGGGTCATCGCGATCTGCAGACCGAGATTGGCGTCGGCGAGCACGTCCCACCCCTCGGGAACACCGATGCCATCGTCGGTGACCGACAGGTGCAGGCCGGCCGTGCGCCGGTCGAGTCGGATCCAGACCTCCCCACCGTGTTCGGGGTAGGCGTGTTCCACGGCGTTCTGGAGCAGCTCTGAGAGCACCAGTGCCAGTGGGGTCGCGACCTCCGCAGGCAGCTCGCCGGCCGCCCCTTCGAGCTCCATGCGCACGGGACGTTCCGGATCGCTGAGCCCGGTGGCCACCATGTCGATCAGTCGGTTGGCGACCTTGTCGAAGGACACCCGCTGCCGGGCGTCCTGCGACAGCGTCTCGTGCACCAACGCGATCGATGAGATCCGACGGACCGACTCGAAGAGGGCTTCCCTGGCCTCGTCGGACCCGAGCCGGCGCGACTGGAGACGCAGCAGCGACGCCACGGTCTGCAGGTTGTTCTTCACCCGGTGGTGGATCTCCCGGATCGTGGCGTCCTTGTAGAGCAGGAGACGCTCGTGGCGTCTGAGCTCGGTGACCTCGCGCACCAGCATGAGCCCACCGAGGACGTTCGGACCGCGGGTGAGCGGTATCAGCCGCCGCAGCACGACGGTCCCACGCGACTCGACCTCGGACTCCAGCGGCTCCCCATCGGCCAAGGCGTCGAGCAGTGCCGCATCGTCGAGGTCGAAGTCCCCGAGGTTGCGACCCATCACGGCGCCGCCGACCCCGAGCCGCCGGTAGGCGCTCATCGCGTTGGGAGAGGCGTAGATGACCGTGCCTGCCGGGTCGAGGCGCATCATGCCGTCGCCGACCCGCGGAGCGAGCTCGTGTTCACTCGCCTCCCCCGGGAAGGGGAACTCCCCGTCGGCGAGCATCTGGGAGAGCTCGTCGGCGGACTGGAGATAGGTCAGCTCGAGCTGCGACGGCGCCCGCACCATGGACAGGTTCGCCTCCCGCGAGACGACGGCGATCGTCCGACCGTCGAAGCGGACGGGGATGGCCTCCTCGCGGACCGGGACCCCACTGGAGCGTTCCTCACCACCTTCTCGGACGATGATCCCTTCGTCGAAAGCACGGGTGACCGCAGGTCGCTCACCCGGGGAGACCACCGTGCCGACGAGGTCCTCCTGGTAGATCGTGGGGGCGGTGTAGGGCCGCATCTGCGCGAGGACGACCAGCGCGTCCTCCTCGGCATCGCGGGCGAACAGCAGCAGATCCGAGAAGCACAGGTCAGCCAGGATCTGCCAGTCCGACACGACCGCGAGGAGTGCGTCGAGCTCCGGGCCATGGAGCCCGGCTCGACGCTCCGCGAGCTCCTCGATGGACGACACCGTCAGCTCTGCAGGAAGCGCTGGAGCTGCTGCAACGGGATGGCCTCGCGGATGTGCTCGAACGCCCGTTTCTCGATGTCACGAGCCTCGCTCAGCGACAGCCCGAGCGCGCGTGCGGTATCCGCGATGTCATGCGGATGGCCGTCGGTCAGCCCCATCCGGAGCTCCAGCACCTTGCGCTGGGTCTCGGGAAGCCTGGCCAGGACCTTCTGGAGCGGCTTGCCGAGCTCGGCGGTCGGGTCGGGCGCCGGAGCGCGCTTGCGCCCCCCGCCGCCCTGACCACGGCGGTCACCGCCGCGCGAGCCCTGCCGGCGACCCTGCTCCTTGCCACCTGATCCACCCATGTGCACCAGCCTAGCGGCCCCGCCACGTGGGCTCCCGGCGCTCGAGGAACGCAGCGATGCCCTCAGCGGCGTCCTCGGTCTGCACCTGGAGGTCGAGCATCCCGT
This sequence comes from Nitriliruptoraceae bacterium, assembly GCA_040904745.1. Lineage (GTDB taxonomy): Bacteria > Actinomycetota > Nitriliruptoria > Nitriliruptorales > Nitriliruptoraceae > T1Sed10-7. Next base: position 3,582 of record JBBDSW010000113.1, on the reverse strand, counting down.
GGAGATAGGCCATGGCGGCGCCTGGATCCATGGACCGCGCCTGGAGGGAGCTGCGACGTCCGAGAGCGAGGGCGAGGGGAGCGGCACGGATCAGCTCGTCCGTCAGCGAGCCGACAGCGGCATCCAGTTCCGCACGCGGGACGACCTCGTTGACCAGGCCGAGTCGCAGCGCCTCGGATGCGGGATAGCGCCGGCCGGTCATCATCCATTCCAGGGCGCGTTTCGGACCGAGGTGTTCCACCAGCAGCGCGGAGATGATGTGGGGCCAGAGACCGACGCGGACCTCCGGGGTCCCGAAGGTGGCGTCCTCGGTGGCGACGAGCAGATCGCAGGCCAGTGCCACGCCGAGCCCGCCGGCGAGCGCGTGCCCGTTCACCCGCCCGACCAGGGGCTTGGAGAGCTGCTCGGTGGTGGCGAACAGCCGCCGGAGCAGCCCCCGCTGTTCGTGCCCGTCCAGCGCGCTCGCATCGGAGGTGACGTCCGACCGCAGGTCAGCACCTGCGCAGAAGGCCTCGTCGCCGGCCCCGGTCAGCACGATCACGCGCACGTCGGCATCCCCGTCGGCCTCGGCGAGGGCGGTGATGAGCGCTTCGAGGGTGCCGCCGTCCAGGGCGTTGCGCGCCTCGGGGCGATCGATCATGACGGTGCTCACCGCGTCTCGGCGGTCGACACGCACGCTCACCAGGGCCTCATCGCTCGGGTGGCACCACTGTAGGCGTCGGACATGGCACCATCCCGAGGCCCGAGCCCCACCACCGACACGTCCGTCAAGGAGCTGTCGTGCCGTTCACCCTCGCGGTTCTGACGCTGGCTATCGTCCTGTCATGGGTACGTGGTGGGCGGCTTCGCCGGGTCGCCGATACCGAGATCATCGGTGGCTGGCTCCTGTTCGCCGGGGTCGCGGTCCAGATCGGCGTCGACCTCTCAGCAGGCCGCGGGTGGCTGCCCGACGCCGGGCTTTCCGGCTGGTCGCTGCTGCTCTTCAGCCAACTGCTGGTCATCGCGTTCGTGGCACGGAACCGCCGGCTCCCGGGGATCTGGCTGGTCGCCGTCGGGTTGCTGCTGAACATGGCGGTGATGGCCGCCAACCGGGCCATGCCGGTGGACCCGGCCGCGATGGCTGCCATCGGGATGGAGGGAGCCGAGGTCCCCCTCGGCAAGCACACCCTGCTGACCGGCGAGACCCTGCTGCCGTGGCTCGCCGACATCATCCCGGTGCCGTGGCTGGGGTCGATCGTCTCCGTCGGTGATCTCGTCCTCGCGATCGGTCTCATCCCACTGACCCACGCACTCATGACCGCGCCACCGCGCGAGGACCACGCGAACGCGGACCCCGTCGATGCCGTCAGACGGGGCGAGGGCAGGCGCATCCGTCCGGTCGTCACGCCGAGGGAGGTCGACGCCCTCAGACAAAGCGCCCGGAAGCGGATCCGGCCGGTCGTCAGGACGAGGGAACGGGGGTCGCGCCTTCGACGACCCGGTTGAGCGCCGCGACCACCTCGAGGTCACCGGTCTCGCGGACCAACCGGACGAGTGCCTCCTGGCGCTGCCCCGGCTCGGCCGGATCCGGCGCGTACCGATCGAGTTCGCAGCAGGCCACGACGATCCGGGCGGGCAGACCCACATCGTCGCGCGGACGACCCTGCACATCGGCCTGCGCCTCGACGATCGCGGCCACACGATCGAGTTCGCCGACCTCGCGCAGCACGCTCGCGCCGGCTTCGGCCAGTTCGCGCTGAGGTGCGGGGGACTCGCGCTCGAGCTTGATGCGCCCGAGTTCGTGGAGGTGGGCCGCTCGGACGGTCTCGGCCACGGAGTCCGCACCGAGCCCGAGCACGAGGGCCACCTCGCGGGCGAGATCCGCGACCCGCACACCATGTTCCGCGGTCACGTTCCCGAGCTGCTCCGGCAGGCGTGACATCGCACGGATCGTCTGGTCGTAGGCACGCTGACCGAGGGCCAACCGATCCAGACCGAGTCGTGCCGCCACCAGCGGGAGCAACATCGTGGGCAGGGTCCATGCACCGAGCACCGGGTGCACGAGCGCACCGAGTGCGCCGGTCGCGGCGATCGCGGCCCCCACGAGCCGGTTGCGGTGCACCTCCTCCGCGATGCGCCTCAAGGCGAACCGCCAGCCGGCGCGGAGACGCGCGAGCGACTCGACCGCCGGTACACCGATCATCGTTGCCAGCGCGACGGCCACCGCCGCCCCCAGGTTGAGGGACGCGGGCACGCCCGCCCCGGCGCTGCCAGACCAGGTGGCGGGACCGATCACGACCCCCACCGCGGCGACGCCGGCCAGGGTCCAGCCGCCGATCGCCCGCAACACGACCTCGCCGGTCGGCAACGACCGGCGTGCCAGCACCCGTGCCAGCACGAACCCGCTCACGGCGATCAGCGCGACGACCGGTGGGCTCGCTCCGAGGATGGCGGCGGTGCCGATGACCGCGAGCGAGGTCGGCACCGCACGTCCGTCAGCGAGCCGGATGGGCAGATGTTCCATCACCCCGGCCGCAGCGACGAACAGCAGGAGGTCCACCACGTCGAGCTGCAGCACGAGGCGTTCGGCGACGTCGATCAGCCACCAGGCGCCACCCAGTCCGAGGCCCAGCAGGCCTGCGAGGAGCCGGGTGAGTAGACGGGAACGCTGAGCGGGGGTCACCGCTCACCCCGCGGGTCGGTCGACCGGGAGGTGGACGCCCAGGGCTGGTGATCTTGTTGCATCGCCGCGTCCTCAGCGGGGGTGCGTACCCCCTGCGAGCGACGCAGCTCACCGACGCCCGCGTCCGGGATCGCGGCTCCGCGGAGCTCGGCCTCGGAGGCGAACTCCTTCGTCGGCTCCCATCCGATGCGCTCCACACAGCGGGCGAGTGCCTCGACCACCTCCGTATCGAACTGCCCGCCGGTGCAGCGGCGGAGCTCTGCAACCGCCTCCTCCACCGCCAGCGCACGGCGGTAGGACCGGGTCGAGGTCATCGCATCGAACGCATCGACCGCCGTCACGATCCGCACGATCTTGGACAGTTGGTCAGCGCCAACGCCGTGCGGGTACCCCCTGCCATCGAGACGCTCGTGGTGGAAGCGCACGATGTCGATGGCCGGTTCGAGGAAGTCGATGTCGTGCAGGATGCTCGCCCCGATGGTGGGGTGACGCTGCATCTCGGCGAACTCATCGTCGTCGAGCGGACCGGGCTTGTTGATGACGCAGAGCCGGACACCGATCTTGCCGACGTCATGCAGCAACGCGGCGTACTTGGTCACCCGCCGCTCCTCGTAGCCGATCCCGAGCTCGTCGGCGACGTGGACGGACAGCTCGGATACGCGGAGGGAGTGGCCCTGGGTGTAGAGGTCCTTGATCTCGATCGCTTTCACGAAGCTGCGGACCAGGCGGTCGTAGGACCGATCCAACTCCTGGAACGCGACGAGCCCGTAGCGCGCGATCAGGGCCGGGACGGCCATGAGCAGGAGCGCCCACCACGAGGCGCGCTCGAGGACCACGACGGTCAGGACGGCGATGCCGACGTACGGGATCTGCATCGCCAGCGACGGACCGATGGTCCGGAAGGTGGCCAGGAACGAGTC
>JBBDSW010000112.1:5663-5897 GCA_040904745.1 Nitriliruptoraceae bacterium | reverse complement strand
GTCGCGTGTGGAGGCGATGCTAGGGACCCGGACGCGCGGGCGAGGCGGGCGCCACGTCCGTACGCGGGGCCGCTGCGTCCGTACGCGAGGCCGCCACCGCCGTGCGCGAGGCCGCCACCGCCGTACGCGAGGCCGCTGCGTCCGTACGCGAGGCCGCCACCGCCGTACGCGAGGCCGCCACCGCCGTGCGCGAGGCCGCCACCGCCGTTCGGTGGAAGGGATCGACGCTGTGGA
>JBBDSW010000112.1:0-5653 GCA_040904745.1 Nitriliruptoraceae bacterium | reverse complement strand
GGCCGCCGCCCCGAAGGGCGGCGGCCGGTGGTGCGTACGTCCCGGGCCGGGTGCGGGCGACCCGGAGCGACGCGGACGGTCGCTCGCGCGTGGATCAGCGCTCGCGGACGGGGATCAGCGCTTGGAGAACTGGGGCGCGCGACGGGCCTTCTTGAGGCCGAACTTCTTGCGCTCGACCTTCCGGGCGTCCCGGGTCAACAGCCCAGCGCTCTTGAGCGCCGGACGGCTGTCGGGATCGTCCCCGACCAGGGCGCGGGCGATCGCCAGCCGCAGCGCACCGGCTTGTCCGGTCGTCCCGCCACCGTGCAGGCGAGCATCGACGTCCCACTGGCCATCCTGCTCGATCACGGAGAACGCTTCCGTGGCATGCGCCCGGAGCTTCTCGGTGGTGAAGTACTCCTCGAGGGGCTTGCCGTTGAGGCGGTACTGGCCCGAACCGCGGCTGATACGCGCCCGAGCGACGGCCGATTTGCGGCGTCCGGTGTAGGTGGTGCTCATCGTCGATGACCTCAGATGTGGGCGGGCAGCGGCTGTGGCTGCTGGGCGGCGTGCGGGTGCTCGGGACCGGGGTAGACCTTGAGCTTGCTGGCCATCCGGCGGCCCAGCTTGTTCTTGGGCAGCATGCCCGTGATCGCGGTCTCGACGACCTCGGTCGGCCGGCGTTCGAGCATCGTCGCGAACGGCACGGAGCGCAGGCCGCCGGGGTAGCCGGAGTGGCTCTGGTAGAGCTTCTTCTCGTCCTTCGTACCGGTCAGCACGATCTTCGACGCGTTGATTACCACGACATGGTCGCCCACATCGAGGTGCGGCGTGTAGGTCGGCTTGTGCTTGCCGCGCAGGACGGTGGCGATGCGTGTGGCGAGACGGCCGAGGGTCTCACCCTCGGCGTCGACCACGTACCACTCGCGCGTGATCTCGCCCGCTTTGGGGCTGTAGGTCCGCATGGATCGTTTCCTCGGTGCCGGGTCGTGGAGGAGGCCGCATCCCTGGGTGGCCGGCGGTCACGCACATCGCGCCGGCATCGGCGGATCGACGTGGTGACGGATGGCCGTCGGCCGGGAGGACGCCGCAACGCAGTTGGGCGGGCGCACGGGCCGGACACGGAACGCGCGGCCCCGGGGGGACCGCACGCGTGGAAGCGTACCGTCGGCCCGACCTGGTGGTCAACCAGAGGCCCGGCGAGCCTCTCGCCAGCCGCACCCCCGTCCCGACAGCCGCACGCCCCTGTCACCGGCCTCGGAGCAGCGGCCGTACCTCCGGGGGTGGGGCGGCCGGCCAGGAACGCCCGTAGCTCACCCGCTCGAGCGTCAGTCCGTGTGCCGGCGCCACCCTGGCCGCCACGGCGCGGTCGCGCGCTCTGAGCACCTCGCCGACCCAGGCCGGATGCTCTCTGCCACGCCCGACCTCGACCAGACATCCCACGATGGCACGGACCTGCTGGTGGCAGAACGCCGAGCCGTCGATGACGACGTCGAGGTGTCCGGGGAGCGGACGCGACAGCGTGATCCGGTTGATCCGGCGCATCGTCGTGCGTCCGGGGGCCCGGCGGCAGAACGATGCGAAGTCGTGCTCACCGATCAACGCCGGCGCGGCCGCACGGATCGCCGCGACGTCGAGGCGCCCCTCGATCTGCCAGCGGTCGCCCCGACGGATCGGGTCGGCGACGGGCGTATCCACCAGCCGGTAGCGGTAGCGCCGGGCGACGGCGGAGAAGCGGGCATGGAAGCCCTCGCCCACCGCACGGACCGACCACACGCTGATCGCCCGGCCCGCCTGCTGATCGAGCCGCGAGCGCAGGACCTGGAGGTCACGGGTCGCCCGAGCGGCCCGCTCGACCGTGCGGTCCACGTCGAGATGGACGACCTGCGCCAGGGCGTGGACGCCACGGTCGGTCCGTCCGGCGCAGACCAGGGACGCGCGTTGGCCCAGGATGCGCTCGAGCGCGTCCTCGAGCGCACCCTGCACGGTCGCGACACCACGCTGCCGCGCGAACCCGGCGAACGGCGCCCCGTCGTACGCGAGGTCGATCCGGTAGCGGGTCCGCGCGGCGGCGTCAGCTGGGGTCACGTGGCGGAGGCTCGTGATGCCGGGCCGATCAGGCCTTGGGGTCGTCCTCGTCGGCGTCGGCGTCGTCGTCCTCAGCGGTGGCCTCGGCATCGACGTCCTCGTCGACCTCGTCCGCGGGCTCGTCGTCGGCGCTCTCTTCCTCGGCCTCATCGGTGTCCGACGCCGGTTCGGCGGCGGTGCCGGTGGCCTCGGCGATCGCCGCGGCGACCTGGGCATCATCCTCGACGTCGAAGGCGTCCTCTTCCTCCTCGGCGTCCTCATCGGCGTCGAGCAGTGCGGTGCCGGTGGCGGCCGGAACGGCTTCCTCGCTGACGTTCTTGCGGCGCCGTCCGAACAGCCCACGCGAGCGTCCCGCCTTGGACTCCTCGATGGTCTCCTCGCCCGAGGTCACACCCCGGTCGACGAGTTCGATGAGCGCCATCCTCGCGTTGTCGCCCTTGCGGGGCTCCATCTTCAGGATGCGCGTATAGCCGCCGTCGCGGTCCGCGAAGCGCGGGGCGACGTCATCGAAGAGGTAGGCGACGACGTCACGGTCATGCAGTTCAGAGATCACCTGACGGCGGGCGGGGAGGTCGCCCCGCTTCGCCTTGGTGATCAGCTTCTCCGCGTACGGGCGCAGCGCCTTGGCCTTGGACTCCGTCGTGCGGATCCGGCCGTGGCGGAACAGGTCGCGGGCCTGGTTGGCGAGCAGCTGCTTCTGGTGGGCAGAGCTGCCACCGAGGCGTGGGCCTCGCTTCGGGGTCGGCATGTCGGTCTCTCCTTCGCGCTCGTCGGCGCGGGGTGTCTACGTGCGGGAGCTTCGCCCCCGGGACGCGCAGGACCGCGAGCGCGGCCCTGGTGGGAGGTTCACTCCTTCAGCGCGACACCCAGCTCGGCCAGCTTCTCCTTGACCTCGTCCACCGACTTCGAACCGAAGTTGCGGATCTCGAGGAGGTCCTGCTCCGTCTTGTCCATCAGCTCTCCGACGGACGCGACGCCCTCACGCTTCAGGCAGTTGTAGGAGCGGACCGACAGATCGAGGTCTTCGATCGTGGTGCCCTTGACCGGGTCGACGCCGGCGCCGGCGAGTGCTTCCTCGGGCGAGACGACGATGCCGCCCGGCCCGGATGCCTCGAACGCGGCGAACTGCTCGAACAGCCCCTTCAGGGTCTCCCCGGAGGAGGACAGCGCCTGGCCCGGCGTCAGCGAGCCGTCGGTCTCGACGTCGAGGATCAGCTCGTCGTAGTTGGTCATCTGCTCGACGCGGGTCGGCTCGACCCGGTAGGCGACGCGGCGGATGGGGCTGAACACCGAGTCGATCGCGATGACCCCGATCGGGTCGCTGGAGCGCTTGTTGGTGTCCGCGGTGAGGTAGCCACGACCGCGCTCGACCGTGAGGTACATCTCGAGGTGCCCGTTGGAGTTCAGGGTCGCGATGTGGAGGTCCTCGTTGACGACCTCGACCTGCGAGGGCGCGAAGATGTTCTCCGCCGTCAGGACGCCGGGGCCATCACCGCCGAGGAAGATCTCGACCGGCTCGTCGGAGGTCGAGCGGACCACGAGGTCCTTGATGTTCAGGATGATGTCGGTGACATCCTCCTTGACACCCTCGATCGCCGAGAACTCGTGGAGGACCGACCCACCCTCGGGGCCGGCGGCCTGCGCGGAGGTGAAGCGGATCCGCGTCACGGCGGCGCCCGGTACGGAGCTCAGCAGCGTGCGACGCAGCGAGTTGCCGATCGTGTACCCGAAGCCGGGCTCGAGCGGCTCGATGCGGAACCGCGAGCGCAGCCCCTCGATGATCACCTCTTCGGAGAGGCGGGGGCGGTAGGCGATGAACGGGGAACCGGACTGGGTCTCGCCCAGTTCCAGTACGCCGTCCTCGTCGTAGAAACCGAAGTCAGACATCGGTGCTCCTGCGTAGATGTTCGGCGGGGACAACCCCCCACCACGCGGCGCCCTCGTTCCCGGGGCCATCGGCGTCGCGTCCGTCGACCGCATCCAACGACCCGGGGTCGGATGCGGGCCGTGAGCGGGCGCTCACGGCGGGGTCGGTGGTGATGTGGTGTTCGCACCACACCGGAGGCAGCTCGCTCGGCGCCCAGCAGCGGGTCCGGCGAGCTCTCCATCGATCACTTCGAGTAGAGCTCGACGATCGCCTGCTCGGTCACCGGTGCGTCGATCTGCGAGCGCACGGGGAGATCGTTGACGGTCACCTTGAACGCGTTCGCGTCGCTCGAGAGCCAGCCGGGGACCTCGCGGCTCCCGAACACCTCGAGCGAACCGAGGATCGCCTGGGCATCGCGGGAGCGGCTCCGGATCTCGATCACATCGCCCGGTTTGACCCGGTGGGACGGGACGTTGGTCGTGCGGTCGTTGATCAGCACGTGCCGGTGGCTGACCAACTGACGCGATTCCGCCCGGGTGCGACCCCAGCCAGCGCGGTAGAGGACGTTGTCGAGCCGTCGTTCGAGCAGGATCAGCAGGTTCTCACCGGTCCGGCCCTCATGGCGGGTCGCCTCCTCGTAGTAGCGGCGGAACTGCTTCTCGAGGACGCCGTAGTAGTAGCGGGCCTTCTGCTTCTCACGGAGCTGGAGGAGGTACTCCGACTCCTTGATGCGGCCGCGGCCGTGCTCACCCGGCGGGTACGGGCGCTTCTCGAAGTTCTTGTCGTTGCCCTTGAGGTCCACGCCGAGTCGGCGGGACTTCTTGGTCATCGGACCGGTGTATCGAGCCATGGTTGCGGTGATCCTCCTCGGTCACCCCGGTGGGGTGCCACGGGAACGCCCACGTGCGGGGCGCTCCTCCTCGCGTCACGTCCGCGCGGTCGTCAGGTGCGACGACGCTTCGGCGGCCGGCAGCCGTTGTGCGGCACCGGGGTGATGTCCTTGATGGACAGCACCTCGATGCCCGCTGCGGCGAGGGTGCGGATTGCGGTCTCCCGGCCTGCGCCGGGCCCCTTGCAGTAGACGTCCACCTTGCGGACACCGTTCTCCACGGCGGCCTTGGTGGCCTGTTCGGCGGCGACCTGTGCGGCGAACGGGGTGGACTTGCGCGAACCCTTGAAGCCCGCGTTGCCCCCCGTCGACCACGCCAGGACGTTGCCCTGTTGATCGGTGAAGGTGATGGTCGTGTTGTTGAAGGTGGCCTTGATGTGCGCCCGCGCATGCATGACGTTCTTGCGCTCGCGCTTGCGGGCCCGCTGCTTCTTCTGTGCCATGGTCGTCTCCTACCTCTCAGCCCTTGCGGGTCGGCTTGCGGATGCCGCCGACGGCACGCTTGGGGCCCTTGCGCCCACGCGCGTTGGTGTGCGTGCGCTGGCCCCGGACGGGCAGGCTCAACCGGTGCCGAACGCCCTGGTAGGAGCCGATCTCGATCTTGCGCTTGATGTTGTTCGCGGTCTCACGACGGAGGTCACCCTCGACGCGGTACTCGTTCTCGATGTGCACGCGCAGCCGCTGGATCTGCTCGTCGGTGAGTTCGCGGACCCGGGTGTCCGGGTCGATGTCGGTCGCGGCGAGCGTCTTCTCCGCACGCGTACGACCGACGCCATAGATGTAGGTGAGTGCGACGACGACCCGCTTCTCGCGCGGGATGTCGACGCCTG
>JBBDSW010000111.1:26700-33409 GCA_040904745.1 Nitriliruptoraceae bacterium | reverse complement strand
ACTCAGTAGGCGTGAAGGCCGCTGCGCGGGACGGTACCGAGCACGCCATCGTGCAGGCGCAGCCCCTCGGGAGACCGCACGCAGCAAGACTGCGTCACCTCGGCGCAGGTCACCGCCCGGTCGGCGGTCCGACGGTCAACCCGAGGCGACGAGGTTCGCGACGCTCGAGTAATCGCTGACGAGGCCCGGCAGGATCCCGAGCACCATCGTGAAGACCATGAGCACCACGACGACGGCGGACAGGTTGAACCCGGGCTGCAGCGCGGGCAGGCCCTCACGGGCGGGCTCCATCCAGATGGCCCTGATGACCTTCAGGTAGTAGAAGAAGGCGATCACCGAGTTCACGACGAGGAAGCTGGCCAGCACCACGCCGAACAGGGTGATGTCGACGGCGATCGCCTCGATGATGGCGAACTTGGCCCACAACCCCACCGTCAACGGCGCGCCGCCGAGGCTGAGCAGGAACACCGTCAGCCCCATCGACAGCAGCGGGCTGCGCGTAGACAAGCCGGCGTAGTCGCGGATCGCCCGGAGCCCGGTCCGGCGGTTCACCGCGATCGCGACGCCGAAGGCGCCGATGTTCATGACCGCGTAGGCGATCAGGTAGAAGAGGACCGCCGCGATCGCCGCGTCGTTCACGAGCTCCCCGCCGGCTCCCGAGCGTGCGAGTCCGAACGGGATGAGCATGTAGCCGGCATGGGCGACCGAGGAGTAGGCCAACAGCCGGATCAGGTCCCGCTGTTGCAGCGCGATCAGGTTCCCCACGGTCATCGTCACGATCGCGAGCACACCGAGCACCGGTGCCCACACCTCCGCCAGTGGCTCGAAGGCCACGAAGGCGATGACGAGGAGCCCCACGAACCCGGCCGCCTTCGAAGCAACCGCCAGCATCGCCGCGACCGGCATCGGGGCACCCGCGTAGGTGTCCGGTGCCCAGAAGTGGAACGGGACCGCGGAGATCTTGAACCCGAAGCCGACCATCACGAGCATGACGCTGCCGAGCAACAGTGGGACCGACGCGGTCTCGCCTTCGATCGCAGCCGCGATCTCGACCAGATCGGTCGACCCGGTGAAGCCGTACACCATCGAGATGCCGAACAGCATCAGCGCGACCGAGAGGACGCCGATCAGGAAGAACTTGAGCGCGGACTCCGAGGAGTACAGGTCCCGCTTGCGCAGCCCGACCATCACGAAGGCAGGGATCGACACGGTCTCCAACGCGACGAACAACAGCAGGAGGTCGCGCGACGACGGCATCAGCAGCATGCCGATGAAGGCGGTCAGCAGCAGGAAGTAGTACTCGCCCTGGAAGAAGCGGTCCTCGGCGAAGTACCGCCAACTGATCCCGAGGATCGCCAGCAGCGATCCCAGGAAGAACAGCTTGAAGATCACCGCGAAATCATCGACGACGTACATCGTGTTGAAGGTGGTGCGCTGCTCACCCCACAGGTAGACGGTGGCGATGATGGCCCCGACCGTGCCGATCCCGGCCACCGGGTTCACGAGCTGCTTCGCATCGCCACGCAGCGCGAGGTCCGCCGCGAGGACGAGCAGAGCCGTGACCGTCAGCACGATCTCCGGCAGGATCGCGACGAAGTCGATCTGCATCGCCTGGTTCCTCTCCTGCGTGGTCGCACCGGGGTGGCGGTCGCCAGTCCCGGCGTGTCGTTGCGAGGGGTCAGCCGCCGAGGAAGCCGACCAGGTTGGAGACCGCTGCGTCCTGGACCCCGAACAGCAGCCGTGGGAAGACGCCGAGGGCGAGCACCAGCACGAGCAGCGGGGCCCACGACACCCACTCGAGCGCCTGGATATCGTCGAGCTTCTCATCCTTCCAGCGCTCGAGCGGCTCACCGAGGTTGATGCGCTGCAGGAGCCACAGGAAGTACCCCGCGGTCAGCACCGTGCCGATGGCGGCGAACAGGACGAGCACGAGGTAGAGCCCGCCCCAGTCGGCACCGAGGGTGAGCCCCGGGCTGATCGCCGCCCACATGGCGGTGAACTCCCCCCAGAAGCCGGCCAACCCCGGGAGTCCCAGCGAGGCGATCGCGACGTAGGTGAAGACGACGCCGTAGACCGGGAGCTTCTTGAGCATCCCGCCGCCGATGACGGCGATCTCACGGGTGTGATAGCGCTCGTGGAGTGAACCGGCCAGGAAGAACAGCAGTCCGGTGATCACGCCGTGGGCGATGTTGCCGAACAGCGCGGCCTGGATGCCAGCTTCGTTCATGGCCGCGATACCGAGCATCACGAACCCCATGTGCCCGACCGAGGAGAACGCGATGAGCCGCTTGACGTCGGTCTGGGCGAGGCAGCACAGCGACCCGTACACGATGCCGATCACCGCGAGCACCCCGATCAGCGGCGCGAAGCGAGCCGCACCCTCCGGCAGGATCGGGAGCGCGATGCGGATGAAGCCGTAGGTGCCCATCTTCAGGAGCACGCCGGCCAGGAGGACCGAGCCGACCGTGGGCGCTTCGGTGTGCGCATCCGGCAGCCACGTGTGGAAGGGCCATACCGGCACCTTGATGGCGAAGCCGAGGAAGACCCCGAGGAAGGCCCACGTCTGGAACGTCCCCGAGCCGAACGGCGCCATCTCGGAGAGTTCGGTGATGCTCCAGGTCTCCGCGCCGGTCTGGAAGTAGATGGCCAGGAAGGCCACCAGCATGAAGATCGATCCGAAGAGCGTGTAGAGGAAGAACTTGACGCTGGCGTAGTCACGGCGCGGGCCACCCCACATCCCGATCATGAAGAACATGGGGACCAGGGTGAGCTCGAAGAAGATGAAGAACAGGATCAGGTCGAAAGCGACGAAGGTCCCCGCCATCCCCGTCTGGAGGAGCAGCATCAGGGCGAGGAACGCCTTCGGCTTGCCTGGCGCCGGCAGGTACTTGGTCGTGTAGATCGCGCACAGCAGCGACAGCAGCGAGGTGAGGAAGAACAGTGGCAGGGAGATGCCGTCCATGCCCAGCGAGAACCGCGCATCGATCGCGGTGATCCAGGCCACGTCGGTGGTGAACTGCAGCTCACCGGCCCGCGAGAAGTCGAAGCTCGCGGTCACGGCGGCCACCACGGCGAAGGACACGGCGGTGATCACGACGGCGGCCCGCCGGATCAGCGCGTCCTTGGCGGCCGGCATCAGCACGAGCAGCCCCGCCCCGAGCAGGGGCAGGAACAGCGCGACCACCAGGGCCCAGCCTGCGGTGTTCGGGTCCATCGTCGTCTCCTTGGCTCACCTCGGGCCGTACGACCCGGTGCGAGTCGGCCGGCTGTCCGGCTCTTCGCCGTTGCGGGTGACCCCGCCTGACTCGTTGCGTCTACCTCGCGGCCGCGAAGGCCAGCACCAGGACGATGACGCCGGCTACGAGGACTCCCGCGTAGCGCTGCACGTCACCGGACTGGATCCGTCTCAGCTTCTCGCTCCACCATGCGGCGCTGAACGCCGCACCGTTGATGCCACCATCGATCACGCGCTGGTCGACCACGCGGTAGGTCCCGGTCGCCGCCGCCTTGGTCACACGGCCCACACCCGCCACCGCACCGTCGATCCACTGGTTGCTCGAGTGCGACGCCCAGCCGGCCAGCGTGTCGCGCACGGGCACCACGATGTAGCGGTACCCGAAGTCGTCGAGGCCGTACTTGCGCACCAGAGCCGTGGAGAACGGGCCCATCGCAAGGGTCGGATCCCGTTCCGGGACGCCCCTGCCATAGAAGCGGTAGGCCAGACCGACCGCGATGGTGAAGAGCACCAGCACGATGATCAGCAGATCGCCGTGGAAGGTCGGCACGCCGTGCAGGACATGGACCGCGCCATCGGCGCTCTCCGCGGCCAGTGACGGCGGCGCGGCGGCTGCCAGGACACCCTCTCCGGTGACGTCGGCGGCGGCGTGGGCGTCGCCCGCGAACGGGTAGGTCGCATCCTCGTCGAGCAGCGGGGTCGCCGTCCACGTCTCGAAGTTCGGGCTCTCGGGCGAGAACGGCGAGAACAGGTACCCCGACGCGATCGAGAGGACGGCGAGCACCATCAGCGGCACGGTGATCAGCTTGCCGGACTCGTGCGGTGGGTGGTGGCTCCGGTTCTCGCCGGCGAACACGAGGAAGCAGGCACGCGCCATGTAGAAGGTGGTCACGAACGCCGCGGCCAGGCCGACCCAGTAGACGAGGCTGCCGGTCGCGAAGCCGGCACCGGCCCAGATGTCCCCGGCGATCAGGATCTCGTCCTTCGAGAAGAAGCCGGCCGTCAAGGGGAAGCCGGCCAACGCCAACGAGCCCACGATGAACGTCCAGAACGTGTGCGGCATGGCCTTGGCCATCCCGCCCATCTCGGAGATGTTGTTCGTGTGGACCGCGTGGATCAGCGACCCGGCCGCCAGGAACAACAGGGCCTTGAAGAAGCCGTGAGTGAAGAGGTGGAACACGCTTGCGGTGTAGCCCCCGACGCCGATAGCGGCGACCATGTAGCCGAGCTGCGAGATCGTCGAGTAGGCGAGGATCTTCTTGAGATCGTCCTGGACCAGGGCGAGCAGGCCCCCGAAGAACAGCGTGACGACCCCGAAGATGGCGATGACGGCCATCACGGTCGCGCTCTGGGCCAGGGTCGGGAACATCCGGGCGAGGAGGAAGACGCCGGCGGTGACCATGGTCGCCGCGTGGATCAGGGCCGACACCGGCGTCGGACCGGCCATGGCATCGGGAAGCCACACATGCAGGGGCATCTGCCCCGACTTGGAGATGCACCCGAGGAAGATCAGCAGCATGCCGAGCACGATGGTGCCGGTCGCGAGCTGGCCCTCGACCGCAGCGGTGTTGATCTCGATGATGTTGAACGGCGTGTCGGTGAGGGCGAACATCCCGGACGACAGGACCATCACGCCGACGATCAGGCCGACGTCACCGAACTTGGTGGTCAGGAAGGCCTTGTTGCCGGCGTCTTGGTTGGACTTCTCCTCCCAGTAGAAGCCGATCAACAGGTAGGAGCACAACCCGACGAGCTCCCAGCCGATCACCGCGAGGAGGAGGTTGTTCGCCAGGACCAAGAGGAGCATGGAGAAGGTGAACAGGCTGAGCATCGCGAAGAAGTACGTGAACCGTGGCTCGCCGTCCATGTACTCACGCGAGTAGATGTGCACCATGAACGAGACGGTCGTGACCAACAGCAACATGACCGCCGTCAGCCCGTCGACGAGCATGCCGAGCTCGAAGATGAAGCCACCGCCGAGCGGCGCCCAGTCCAGCGAACGCTCCAGCGGGGCCGACGGCGAGTTGACGAACGTCTCGAACGCGATGCCGGCGGCCAGGAGCCACGCGAGCGCCAGCGAGGCGATCCCCAGTCCGGAGCCCTGATCGGGCATCTGCTTGCCGAACATGGCGATCGCCGCTGACGAGGCGAGCGGCAGCAGCGCGACCAGCCAGGCGTACTCGAGGAGTGCGTCCACGTGAGTCTCCCCTACCAGCGCATCAGGTCGGCGTCATCGACGTCGACCGAGGCGCGGTTGCGGAACATGTTGAAGACGATGGCCAGCCCGACCCCGACCTCTGCGGCGGCGACACCGATCACGAACAGGGCGAACATCTGACCACTGGCGGCGTCATCGGTGGGGAAGAGCAGGTTCTGGAAGGCGACGAGGTTGATGTTCACCGCGTTCAGCATCAGCTCGACGCTCATCAGCACCAGGACCGCGTTGCGGCGGGCGATGACGCCGTAGACACCCACGCAGAACAGGAACGTGGCCAGGAGGAGGGGACCGAGGAGGCTCACGGGCGCTCCTCCCCGACCCTCGAACCGCTCGGGAGCTCAGCGGGCGGACCCTCGAGCTCGGCCTGCTCGGCACCCTCGCTGAGCTCGATGTGGGAGATGGTGTTCCCCTCACCGGACTCCCCGCTCTCCCGGCGTGCGAGCACGATCGCGCCGATGAGCGCGGCGAGCAGGAGCATCGAGAGGACCTCGAAGGGCAGGACCCACTCCGCGAAGATGGCGATCCCGAGATCCTCGATGCGAGGTCCGGTGACCTCGGCGGTCGACTCCCCGGCGAACGCACCGATGATCAGCGTCGAGAGGACCACGAACAGGCCACCGGAGACCGCGATCGCCAACCCCCGGTTCTCGCCGTCGAGGGCCTCGCGGCCGATCGGCGCGCGGGTGAGCATGAGTCCGAAGAGGAACAGCACGGCCACCGCGCCGACGTAGACGAGCAGCTGCACGAGCGCCAGGAAGTCGGCGGCCAACACGAGGAACACCCCGCCGATGCCCCCGAGCGTGACCGCGAGGTAGAGCGCCGCGTGCATCAGGTTCTTGGAGGTGACGGTCAGGACCGCGGCCCCGGCGGTCAAGAGGCCGACGAGCACGAACACGACGTCGTGGGCGGTCACGCGTCACCCCCTTCGTCGAGCATCTGCTGCTTGCGTTTCTTGATCCAGGCGGCCTTGGCCTTGGAGCGGGCGATGCGTTCGGACTTGCCCTCGGCGATCAGCTGGTCGAAGACCTCCTGATCGATCTCGCCGGACCCCTCGACGTGCACGTCCGAGAGCTTGGCCTGCGGCGCGTCCTCGCTCGGAGCATCCTCGGCTGGCGCGTCCTCGCTCGGGGCATCGGCCGTGGGCTCCGCTTCGGTGGGGGCGGTGTCGTCCGCAGGCGCGTCGTCAGCGGCAGCGTCGTCAGCGGCAGCGTCGGCGGCGGGCGCACCCTCGCCCTCCGCTTCGGCTCGCATCTTCG
>JBBDSW010000111.1:0-26600 GCA_040904745.1 Nitriliruptoraceae bacterium | reverse complement strand
TCGTCCGCAGGCGCGTCGTCAGCGGCAGCGTCGTCAGCGGCAGCGTCGGCGGCGGCAGCGTCGGCGGCGGGCGCACCCTCGCCCTCCGCTTCGGCTCGCATCTTCGCCTTCTGCTTCTTGACGTAGGCCGCCTTGGCCTTGGCCCGTGCCATCCGCTCGGGCTTGCCCTCGGCGATCAGCTGGTCGAAGACCTCCTGATCGATCTCGCCGGCCTCGACCTTCACCTCGGCGGCCTTGGGGGCTGCGGCGGGCTCGCCATCGCCTGCGGCGGGAGCCTGCTCGGCCTCGGCCCGCAGGCGCGCCTTCTCCTTCTTGACGTAGGCCGCCTTGGCCTTGGAGCGGGCGATGCGTTCGGACTTGCCCTCGGCGATCAGCTGGTCGAAGACCTCCTGATCGATCTCGCCGGCCTTGACCTCCGGCTCGGCGGCCTTCGCCTGCTTCGGCGCGTCGCCCCCGGCCGCCGGGGTCGTCTCCTGCTCCTGCTTCGCTTCCGCTTCCTTGGCTGCGGCCAGCTCGCGTTCCTTCTCGGCCTTCCCGATCGCATCGCTGACCTCGGCCGGGATCGTCGCCCCCTCCTCGAGCGGAGGTGGCGGCGGGACCGTGTCGGCCCATTCGCGCAGGCGATCCATCTCATGGAGGAGTTCATCCATGCCGTACTCGGAGTACTCGAACTCCGGCGACCACCAGAGCGCGTCGAACGGGCACACCTCGACGCAGATGCCGCAGTACATGCACAGCGAGAAATCGATGGCGAACCGGTCGAGGACGTTGCGCGTGCGGGCGCGGCCGCCCTCCTTGGCCGGGGGAACCGTCTCCTTGTGCGACTCGATGTAGATGCACCAGTCCGGGCACTCCCGAGCGCACAGCATGCACACGGTGCAGTTCTCGTCCATCAACGCGATGACCCCACGCGTGCGCGGCGCGAGCTCCGCCCGCTCCTTGGGGTACATCAGCGTCGTCGGACGCTGGAACAGGTGCTTGACCGTGACACCGAGCCCCTTGAGGAGCCCGATACCCGGAGGCGCGGTCGTAGCCATCTAGTACACCACCTTGGCGATCGTGATGACGGCCAGGTTCAGCAGCGCGAGGGGGACGAGCACGGTCCACGAGATGCGCTGGAGCTGATCCTCGCGCAGACGGGGGTAGGCGACACGGGCCCAGACCATCACGAAGACCAGCAGCATCACCTTGCCGAGCGTCACCGCGACGCCGGCCAAGGTGCCCGTCACGCCGCAGTCGAACAGCCCCGCCCCCGTCTCGCAGCCCGGCAGGGGGACCCCGGGGAGCAGCTGCCAGCCACCGAGGTAGAGCACCACCATCAGCGCCGACATCGAGATCATGCCCGCGTACTCGGTCAGCATGTACATCGCGTACTTGATGCCCGAGTACTCGGTCATGTAGCCGAAGACGAGCTCGGAGTCCCCGATCGGCATGTCGAACGGTGGCCGGGCGAGCTCGGCCATCGCGGCCACGAAGAAGATCGCGAACCCGAGGATCTGCGGGAAGAGGTACCAGAGGTTGATCTCCGTGCCGGGGAGCTGGAAGGCCGCCTGCGCCTCCACGATCCCGACCAACGAGAGGGTCTGTGCCTGCACGGCCACCGCGATGGCCGCCAGGATCAGGGGCAGCTCGTAGGCGATCAGCTGGGCACCGGCACGCAAGCCCCCGAACAGCGAGAACTTGTTGGCCGAGGCCCACCCGCCCATGAGCACACCGAGCACGGTGACCGAACCGGCGGCCAGGGCGTAGAACAGCCCCAGCTCCAGGTCGAGGGCGAAGACACCGGGCCCCAGCGGGAGGACGAGGAAGATCAGCAGGGCCGGCACGAGCGCGACGCCCGGGGCGATGGCGAACACCCACCGATCGGCGGTGGCCGGGATCAGGTCCTCCTTCTGGATGAACTTGATCCCGTCCGCGACCAGCTGCAGGGACCCGAACGGGCCAGCCTCGACGGGCCCGCGACGGTGCTGCATCCGTCCCATCACCTTGTGTTCCAGGTACCCACCGACCAGGGGCAGCACGAAGAACATCGCGAGGATGAACACCAGCTTGAGCAGCAGCGGGAGGACGAAGGTGTCACCGACGTCCAGGACCGACTCCGCCTGTGCGAGGTACGGAGCGACGCCGGAGGTGACGAGAAGCATCATCGGTCGATGTCCCCCACGACGAAGAAGACCGACCCCAGGATGGAGATCGCGTCCGGGAGCAACTGCCCCCGCATGAGGTAGGGGATGGCCTGGACGTTGGAGAACGACGGTGTCCGCATCTTGAGCCGCCAGGGGGTCCGGCCACCGTCCGACTCGAGCCAGTAGCCGAGTTGGCCGAGCGGGTTCTCGGTACGCACGTAGGTCGCACCTTCGGGGGCCTTGACCATCTTCGGCAGCTTGGAGTTGACCGGGCCGGCCGGCATCGCGTCGTGGATCTGGTCGATGATGTCCAACGAGCAGCGGATGCGGTGCAGCAGGCAGTAGAAGCGGTCGAAGGCGTCGCCGTTCTCCCCGACGGGCACCTCCACGTCGATGTCGGCGTACTTGAGGTACGGCTCGGTGACCCGGGAGTCCTCCGCCAGTCCGGTGGCCTGGAGCGTCGGGCCGGTGACCCCGATCGACAGCGCCACATCGGTCGGCAGCGGGCCGATCCCCTTGGTGCGTCCGTGGAAGATCTCGTTGCCGAGGACGAGGTCGAAGTAATCGGGCAGTCGGGAGCGCACCAGCGATGAGGTCTGCGCCGACTGCGCCAGGAACCCCTTGGGAAGGTCGATCTTCAGACCGCCCACCTGGTTGTAGGTGAAGTGCAGCCGGCCACCGGTCGCGGACTCCAGCAACGCCTGGATGTCCTCGCGTTCGCGGAACGCGTAGAACATCGGCGTGATCGCACCCAGCTCGATCGCGTACGACCCGATGAACATCAGGTGGTTGAGGATCCGGTTCCACTCGGCGATGAGCATCCGGATCCACTGCGCCCGCTCCGGGACCTCGAACTCCATCATCTTCTCGACGGCGAGCGCCACCCCGAGCTCGTTCGAGAAGCCCGACAGCCAGTCGTGTCGGTTGACCAAGGCCTTGATCTGCCGGTAGTCGCGGTGCTCAGCGAGCTTCTCGAAACCCCGGTGCATGTAGCCGATCACGGGACGGGCCTCGCGGACCCGCTCGCCGTCCATCTCGAGTACGACCCGGAACACCCCGTGGGTCGCCGGGTGTGCCGGGCCGATCGACAGTGACATGTCGGCGGTGTCGAAGTCCCCGTCGCCGAGGATCTCGACGGCGATCCCCTCGCCGGGTGCGGTGCCGGGGCGGACCTCTTCGGCGGTGTCGAGATCGCTCATGCGTCCTCCTCCCCGTCCTCGGAGGTCGCGGACCCGCCGTCATCGGCTGCTTCGCGCGCCTGCTTCGCCTTCTCGGCACGTTCCTTGGCCTTGGCAGCGCGCGCCTCTGCCTGCTTCTTGCGGCGCGCCTCCGCACGCGCCTTGGCCCGCGCTGCCGGATCCTCACCGTCGTCGTCCGCCGCGTCGTCGGCGGTCGTGGCGTCGGCGGTCGTGGCGCCGGCCTCCGGACCACCTCGATCGGGCTCACCGCCGGCCGGCGTCTCGGTCGTCTCCTGCTCGCCGGCGTCGCCGTCCGGCTCCTCCACGGCCGGAGCCGGTGGCGCGTTGACGGCCTTGGCCTGCTCGGCCATGGCTTTGTCGAGGTCGTAGGGGCCCGGCGCGTCACCGAGGCCGGGTACCCGCTGGATGGGGTTGCCGTCCTCGTCGAGCTCGGCTGGCTCCTTGACGCCTGGCCAGGGCTTGGCGACCCGGGAAGCAAGACGGAAGTCCTTGCGCAGCGGCCAACCCTCGAAGTTCTCGACGGTCAGGATCCGAGGCTCGAGCGACGGGTGGCCCGGGAAGTCGATCCCGAACATGTCGTAGGTCTCACGCTCCATCCACTCCGCGCCTCGGTAGACCTCGGTGATGGAAGGACACGTCGGGGCCTCACGCCCCCCGGCACACCGCGTGCGCAGCGCGATGCGGTTGCCGGTGGAGGTCGAGTACAGGATGGCGACGATGTCGAACCCGTCCTCGCGCGCGTCGACCCCGAACAGGCTGTCGAACATGTCGTAGGCGAGCAACCGCTCGTCATGGCACCGCCGGGCGGCGTCCAACCAGCCGTCGGGTGCGATCCACAGCGTGAACACGCCGTACTCGACCATGCCCCGCTGGACGTGGTCCCCGAGACGGTCGCGGAGCAGCTCCTCGGTCTCCTCCGGCGTGAGTGCCCGGTGCTGGCGTGCGAGGACCTCGCTCACTGGCCACCCTCCAGCGCCAGCGGCGCATCGGCCCCCAGCGTGACGGGGTCGAGGCGGCGGCCCGCGATGCGATCCTTGAGCGACTCGTTCTGGATGCGGTGCTGCAGGGCGATGATGCCGTCGAGCAGGGCCTCCGGCCGCGGTGGGCAACCGGGCACGTAGACGTCGACCGGGATGACCTGGTCGACCCCCTTGGTCACCGAGTAGCTGTCCCAGTACGGGCCACCGCAGTTCGCGCAGGAACCGAAGGAGATCACGTACTTGGGCTCCGGCATCTCCTCGTAGAGCCGCTTGACCGCCGGGGCCATCTTGTCGGTGAGCGTGCCGGAGACCACGAGCAGGTCGGCCTGGCGCGGACCGTGCGCGAACGGGATGACCCCGTGCCGGATGAAGTCGTGCCGCGAGGTGGAGGCGGCGATGAACTCGATCGCGCAGCAGGCGAGACCGAAGTTGTAGCACCACAGGGAGTACTTGCGACCCCAGTTGAAGACGTACTTGACGGGCTTGGGCAGTTCGACCTGGTCCATCAGTCCCACGTGAGGACCCCCTTCTTCCAGGCGTAGGCCAGTCCCTCGAGCAGTGTCCCGATGAACAGGAACATGGCGACCAGCGCGAACACGGGGGACACCGAGGTGGTCGCATCGAGACCGCCGACGATCACCGCCCACGGGAACAGGAAGACCGCCTCCACGTCGAAGATCACGAACAGGAAGGCGAACACGTAGTAGCGGATGTTGGTCTGCGACCAGCCGGTGCCGAGCGCCTCGACGCCGCACTCGTAGGTGGTGAGCTTCTGCGGAGAGGGGACCGAGGGGCGCATGAGGCGGCTGACGATCATGATGACGGCGTACAGCAGGCATCCCACGACCACCGCGATCGCGAAGGTGCCGTACTGCTCGAAGAGCGTCACCCGGATCCTCCCGGCTCTACCGCCGCCCCGCACGCGGACGCTCCCGAGTGGGTCGGGTGACGCGGTGCGGTGTTCCGTCTCGGTTCGCGCAACGCTGGTGGGCCGCCTGCACGGGCCGCTCGCGTCCGTGCCGAGCGCCGGTGTGGGCGACGCTGTCGGGCTCGCCGCAGTGCGCGACGCGGCCCGTTCCCGGGCCGCAGGGCGGGATGCTACCAACCTGGCCGGACACCGACCCAACGGCGGGGGTGGCGGCGTCCGGGGCCCGCGCGGTCGGCATGGCGTCGGTGGCCCAGCGGGGGAAGATCCCTACGGCAGCCGCCAATCGATCGCGCTGCCGCCCTGGGCGATCAGGTGCCGGTTGGCACGGCTGAAGGGCCGCGAGCCGAAGAAGCCACGGCCGGCGGACAGGGGAGAGGGGTGCGGTGACTCGATGCGCGGCACCTCGCCGAGTCGAGGAGCCAAGGACCGGGCGTCCCGCCCCCACAGCAGGGCGACCAACGGGCCACCCCGTTCGACCAGCCCTTCGATCGCCCGCTCGGTGACCTCCTCCCATCCGCGCCCTCGGTGCGACGCCGGAGCACCGGGGCGCACCGTCAGGCACCGGTTCAGCAGCAGCACCCCCTGGTCCGCCCAGGGAGTGAGGTCCCCGTTGCTCGGAGCGGGATGACCGAGGTCGTCACCCAGCTCACGGAAGATGTTGGTGAGGCTCTGGGGCAGCGGGGAGACGTCCGGGGCGACGGCGAAGCTGAGCCCGATCGGATGCCCGGGCGTCGGGTACGGATCCTGCCCGACGACCAGCACCCGCACCTCCTCGAACGGACGCTGGAAGGCCGCGAGGATCCGCTCACCGTCGGGCAGGAAGCCACGACCGGCAGCCATCTCGGCCCGGAGGAACTCGCCCGCCCGACGGATGACCGGCTCGACCGGTGCCAGCACCTCCGCCCAGCCCGGATCGATCAGCTCGGAGAGCTGCTTCGTCCCCGTACCGTCGCCCGTGCCGCTCATGATCGCCCGTCATCCGACCCGGTCGACGGCGTAGCGGGCCAACCGCGTGAGCGCCGTGACGACCGGGTCGTCGCCGAACGGAGCCAACGCGTCGACGGCGGTGGTCACGTAGGTGGCGGCGTGCTCCTCGGCGCGGGCCAACGCATCCGAACCCCGGAGCAGATCGAGGGCACGCACCACCTCGTCGTCGCTGAGCGGACCGTCCAGGAGGTCGACCAGTGCCCCGGTGGCGTCGACCTCGAGTGCGTAGAGCACGGGGAGCGTGCGCACCCCTTCACGCAGGTCGGTACCGGGGGTCTTCCCGGAGTCCTCGTGGTCGGAGGCGATGTCGAGGATGTCGTCGGAGAGCTGGAAGGCCATGCCGACGTTCCAGCCGTAGGTCGCCGCGGCTCTGACACCCTCCTCGTCGACGCCGGAGAGCAGCGCCCCGTAGCGACAGGAGGTCTCGATCAGCGAGGCGGTCTTCCCAGAGACGACGTCGAGGTAGTGCTGGAGCGTCGGCGCGAGGCGGGGGACATCGGGGGGCAACGCTCCGTGCGAGCCCTGCACCTCGGCGATCTGGCCCTCGCACAGCCGCGCCAGGGTGCGCGCCATGATCCGGGTGACGTCGACCCCGAGGTCGGCGGAGAGCTCGGACGCGCGGGCGAAGAGGTAATCCCCGGTCAGGATGGCGACGGTGTTGTCCCACCGGGAGTTGGCGCTCGGGGTCCCACGCCGGGCGGACGCCTCATCGATCACGTCGTCGTGGTAGAGGGTCGCCAGGTGCACCAGCTCGACGATCGTGGCGGCATCGACGAGCGGGGACGGGGTGTGGTGCTCGGTCGGTGGATCGGGGCCGAGGTGACCCGTCAGCGCCACCAGGAGCGGGCGGAACCGCTTGCCGCCCGCGTCGATCAGGTAGCGGGCCAGCTGGTCGACGAACGCGTGGCTCGAGGACACCTGCGTGCCGAGCTTCTCCTCGACGGCGTCCAGCGTGGCGCTCACCGGCAGCCCATGGGCCTCGAGCCCCTCGAGGACCGGCTCGGGGATGGCCAACCGCGCCACGGTGCGGCCCCCGGGCGCCACGGGGGGAGCAGGCGGGTCGTCTGTTGGCACGGCGGGCTCCTCGATCACCGGACCAGCGCGGCGGCGGACTCGATGTACTGCAGGATCGGTTGCGGCTGGATGCCGAGGAACACGACCAACGCCGCACTCACGGCGATACCGAGCGACATCCCGGTCGACTGCGCCGGCGGCGGCCGGTCGGGGTCCGGGTCCTCGAGGAACATCACGCCGGCGATCCGCAGGTAGAAGAACGCGGCGATGACGCTCGACGCCACGCCGATGACGACCAGCCAGGTGAAGCCCGCGGCGACACCGGCCTGGAAGACGACCAGCTTGCCCACGAACCCGGCCGTCGGAGGGAGTCCGGCCAGAGACAACAGGGACAGCGCCAGGATGCCGGCGATGGCCGGTGAGCTGCGGCCGAGGCCGCGCAACTCCAGCAGCCCGACCTCACCACGACGTGTGCGCTCGACCGCGATCACGCAGCCGAAGGCGGCCAGGGTGGAGACCGCGTAGGTCAACAGGTACCACAGGGTCGCCGACAACCCGGCGTCGCTGACGGCGATCACGCCGATCGCGGCGTAGCCGGCGTGGGTGATGGAGGAGTAGGCCAGCATCCGCTTGAGATCGCGTTGCACGACCGCCAGGTAGGCGCCGTACAGCATCGTGGCAGCGGCCAGCACGGCCAGCACCGGTACCCACAGCGTCTGGAGCCCGGGGAAGGCCACGAGGTAGAGCCGCAGCAGCGCGGCGAACCCGGCCGCCTTGGTCGCTGCGGCCATGAAGGCCGTGATGTTGGTGGGCGCTCCCTGGTACACGTCCGGGGTCCACAGGTGGAACGGCACCAGGGCGACCTTGAAGCCGATCCCGACGGTCACGAGACCCAGGCCGAGCACCGCCACGAGACGGTTGGTGGTCACGAGCCCGAGGGTGGTCCCGATCCCGGGGAGGTCCAGGTGACCGGTGGCGACGTAGAGCAGCGCCATCCCGTACAGCAGGATCGCCGAGGCCACGGCGCCCATCACGAAGTACTTGAGGGAGGCTTCCTGCGAGCGTCGGTCCCGACGGGCCAGGCCCGTGAGCACGTAGAGGGCGAGGGAGAACACCTCGAGCGCGACGAACAGCGTGATCAGGTCGTTGGCCGTGGCCAGCGCCACCATCCCGACCGCGGCCAGGAGCAGCATCGGCTCCACCTCGGCACGGTTGAGACGACGTTCCCGCAGGTAGCCGTAGCCGAGCGGCAGCACCAGGAGCGCCGTGAGGTAGACCGTGATCCGGGTGAAGAAGGCGATGCCGTCATGGGCCAGCGACCCGGCGAGCGCCGACTGCGGTGACAGGGTGGCTTGGCCCTGGTCGAGGACGACCACGTACTGCCAGCCCGTCAGGACCAACGCGCCGAACAGCGCGGTGCCGGCGCTCAGCGCCTGGACCATGGACAACCGCCGCGGGAAGGCGAAGACCGCGGCCGGCAGGGCGAGCGAGACGAGGACGGTGATCGCACCGGGCACGACCAGGCCCTCGGTCACCAACCATGCCCCGACGGCGAGGCCGCCCAGCGCCGCCGGAACGGCGACGATCTGCTGACGTGCACGGGCGATCGGGACCAGCAGGAGGACCAGCGCCACGGCGGCGACCAGCAGCTCCGGTGCGAACGCGGACCAGGCCACCTCCGGCACGGCGAGGCTCGACTGGGGGGACGTCTGAGCGAGCATCACGTCTCAGCCCTCCTCGCGGGTGACGGCCGCGGCCGGCTCGACGGGGAGCTCCTCGACACCGACCTCGGCCAGGACCCGGTCGACGGACGGCTCGACCAGATCGAACAGCGGCTTCGGATACAACCCGATCGCGACGATCAGCACGATCAGGGGTGCCATGACGCCGATCTCACGGGCCTTCAGGTCGGCGGTGTTCTCGTTGTCCGCACCCTCCAACGGTCCGTGGAAGACCCGCTGGTAGGCCCACAGCAGGTACAGGGCGGCGAGCACGGCACCGAAGGTAGCCAGGACGGCGGCGGTCCGGTTGACCTGGAACGTGCCCAGCAGGATGGGGAACTCCCCGACGAACCCGTTGAGTCCGGGCAACGCCAGGGAGGACAGTGAGACGACCAGCCACAACCCCGCCATGACGGGAACGCGCTTGGCGAGCCCCCCGAAGTCGGCGATCTGGCGGGTGTGGCGACGCTCGTAGAGGAACCCGATCAACAGGAACAGCGCACCGGTCGACAGTCCGTGGTTCACCATCTGGACGACGGATGCCGAGGTGGCGGTCGTGTTCAGCGCGAAGGTGCCGAGCACGACGAAGCCCATGTGGCTCACCGACGAGTAGGCGATCAGCTTCTTGATGTCCGCCTGCATCAGCGCCACGACGGCGCCGTAGAGGATCCCGACCACGGAGATACCGAGGAGCCAGGGCGCGAACTGGATCGTGGCATCCGGGAAGATCGGCAGTGCGTAGCGCAGGAGCCCGAACGTGCCCATCTTGAGCAGGATCCCGGCCAGGAACACCGACCCGCCGGTCGGCGCCTCGGTGTGGGCATCGGGAAGCCAGGTGTGCACGGGGAAGAGCGGCACCTTGACCGCGAAGGCGACGACGAAGGCCCCGAACAGCCACCGCTGGGCGTCGACCTCGAGCTCCAACGCCCGGACAGCCTCGTAGCTGAAGCTGCCGGCCTGGCCGTAGAGGTAGAGGATGGCCACCAGCATCAGCAGGCCACCGAGCAGGGTGTAGAGGAAGAACTTCACGGCCGCGTACTTGCGCTGCGCACCTCCCCAGATCCCGATGATCAGGTACATCGGCACGAGGGTGAACTCGAAGAAGACGTAGAACAGCAACAGGTCGGTCGCGGCGAACACCCCGATCACCGCCGCCTCGAGCACGAGGAACGCGGCCACGTAGCCGCGGAGACGGTCGGAGATCTCGTTCCAGGACGCGATCAGGATCAGGGGCGTCAGCAGGGTGGTCAAGAGGATGAGCAGGAGGCTCACCCCGTCGACGGCCAGGGAGGCGTTGGCGCCGAGCGCCGGGATCCACGCGAAGGTCTCGGCGAGCTGCAGGTTCGCGTCGGACAACTCGAACTGCACGGCGAGCACGACCGAGGCGAGGAACGCCCCGATCGAACCGACGAGCCCGACGACGCGGACGCCGGTGGCCTCCAGCTCGGGCGCGAACGCCAACACCAGCGCGGCGATCAGGGGGACGGCGATCGTGACGGTGATCCAACCCATGCTCACACCACCTGCACGATCAGGACGGCCAGGAGCCCGACGGCACCGAGCACCATCACCCCCACGTAGGCCCGCACGAGCCCGGATTGGGCCCGCCGGGACGCGCGTCCGATGAGGACGGTGGTGGCTCCGGCCCCGTTGACGAGCCCGTCGACGATCCGCGTGTCCACCCAGACCACCAGGCGGGCCATCCACGCACCGGCGGTCACGAACACCGCCTCGTACGCCTCGTCGACGAAGAACCGCCGTTCGGCGAGCTCCGCCAGCGGGCCACGCAACGGCTCGGCCATGGCACCCATGCGCACGTCACGGCGGAGGTAGAAGAGGTAGGCCAGCACGATGCCGACCGCCGCGGCGACGATCGCCAACGGGATGAGCACGGGCTCCTCGAGGCCACCGACCGGGACGTAGGGCAGGTCGCCGATCGCGCCGACGGTCGGCTCCAGGAACCGGTAGAGCGGCCCGCTGTGCACGGGGTTGAGCAGCATCCCACCGACGGCCGACAGCGCCGCCAGGGCCACCAGCGGCAGGGTCATCGACCGGGGCGACTCGTGAGGGTGGACCTGGTCGCCGTAGCGCGGCTCACCGAGG
Organism: Nitriliruptoraceae bacterium; assembly: GCA_040904745.1. Classification (GTDB taxonomy): domain Bacteria; phylum Actinomycetota; class Nitriliruptoria; order Nitriliruptorales; family Nitriliruptoraceae; genus T1Sed10-7. The sequence goes on along the minus strand of JBBDSW010000111.1, from coordinate 15,542 downwards.
AAGATCAGGAAGAACCACCGGGACATGTAGAAGGCCGTCAGCACCGCGGCGAGCAGGCCGATGATCCAGATCGCGCCGTAGCCATGGAAGTAGGCCTCGGTGAGGATCTGATCCTTGGAGAAGAAGCCGGCCAACGGCGGTACCCCGGAGATCGCGAGCCAGCCGACCAGCGCGGTCCAGAAGGTGATCGGCATCTTCTTCCGCAGCCCCCCCATCTTCCAGATGTCGGTCTGGCTGGCCATCGCGTGCATCACGGAGCCGGCCACGAGGAACAACAGGCCCTTGAAGAAGGCGTGGGTCACGAGGTGGAAGATGCTCTCGCGGAAGGCGCCGACGCCGACTGCGAGCACCATGTAGCCGAGCTGCGAGACGGTCGAGTAGGCCAGGATCTTCTTGATGTCGTCCTGGCGCACAGCGATGATCGCGGCCAGGAGGGCGGTGAGGGCCCCGATGTAGGCGATGACCTCCATGGCGTCAACGGTCATCACGAGCAGCGGGGAGAGCCGCACGAGCAGGTAGACGCCAGCGGTCACCATGGTCGCGGCGTGGATCAGCGCCGACACCGGGGTCGGACCCGCCATGGCGTCCGGCAACCACACGTAGAGCGGGATCTGGGCGGACTTCGCGGTCGCGCCGCCGAGGAACAGCAGCACCAGTGCGAAGGCCGTCCCGGAGGCGACGGTCTCGGCCTGCTCGAGGACGCCGACCATCTCGAGGGTGCCGAAGGTCGCGAACGCGAGGAACATCGCGACCATGAAGGCCACGTCGCCGACACGGTTGGTGATGAAGGCCTTCTTGGCGGCGGTCGCGTTGCCGCGGTCCTCGAACCAGAACCCGATCAGCAGGTAGGAGCTCAGCCCCACGAGCTCCCACCCGAGGAACAGCACCAGCAGGCTCTCCCCGAGCACGAGGATCAGCATCGAGGCGAGGAACAGGTTCAGGTAGGCGAAGAACCGCCCGTAGAGGCGGTCGCCATGCATGTAGCCGACCGAGTAGACGTGGATGAGGAAGCCCACCCCGGTCACCACGAGCAGCATGACCGCGGTCAGCTGGTCGATGAGCAGGGTGAAGGTGACGGTGAACCCGCCGACGTCGATCCAGGTCGGCATCTCCCGGACGTAGGTCGCCGGATCGGCGATGACCGCTACCGCCACCGCGGCGCTGAGCGCGAACGTCAGCCCTGCGGCCACGAGCGCGATCCGTGCGGCGCGCTCGCCGAGCGACCTCGTGGCCAGAAGCACGGCCAGGAAGCCGAGCAACGGGAGTAGCGGGATGAGCCAGGCCAGGCCGATCACACCCGAGGTCGCCTCGACGACCTCGTTCGCGACCCCGGTTGCCTCCGCAGCGAGCAGGTTCACGTCACCACCTCAGCAGCTGGGGAACGTCGACATCGAGCGTCCCGCGGCGGAAGAAGAGGTTCACGATCAGCGCGAGGCCGACCACCACCTCCGCGGCCGCGACGACGATGACGAAGAAGACGAAGACCTGGCCGTCGGGGCCACCCCACATGCGGGCGGCGGCGGCCAACGTCAGGTTGACGGCGTTGAGCATCAGCTCGATGCACATGAACAGCACGATCGCGTTCCTGCGGAGCAGCACCCCGGCGAGGCCGATGCTGAACAGCAGCGCTGAGACGGCGAAGTAGTACCCGATGGCCACGGCTCAGCCCTCCCGGTCGTCATCGGCGGCGGAACCGTCCACCTCGGCCAGATGATCGTCCGAGGCGTCCACATCCGCCATGTCCTCGTCCTCCGGAGCGACGTCCCGACGGCGCGCGAGGATCACGGCCCCGATCGTGGCCACGGTCAACAGCAGGGCCGCGAGCTCGAACCCGTAGGTGTAACGGGTGAAGAGCCGCCCCCCGAGGAAGGCCACGCCGGAGGCGTCCTCCTCGCCGTAGGCCTCGGCCAGCCCGACGCAGGCGACCTGGTCGCCGGTCGCCGCGGGCGCTCCGGGGCCGCACTCGGAGGCCGGTGAGGTGTAGGGCCCGATGAAGGCGAACAGCAGCGCACCGGCCAGGAGCGCCCCACCGATGACGCTCAGCACCCGCGCGGTCGGGCCCGTGGCCAGGAGATCGTCGTTGTCGACGCCGAGCAGCATGATCACGAACAGGAACAGGACCATGATCGCACCGGCGTACACCAGGACCTGGATGACCGACAGGAACGAGGACTCGAGCGTGAGGTAGAGGCCAGCGATGGCGAGCAGGTTCAGGACGAGCATCAGGGCGCCGTGGACGATGTTGCGCATCGTGATGACGGCGAGCGCGGCACCGAGCGCCAGGACGGCGAACACCCAGAAGAGCACGGCTTCTGCGGTGTTGCCGGCTCCAGCCTCGACAGCTTGGGCCAGCAGCATCATCTCGCGGTGTCCTCCGGCTCGGATCGGGTCGGTCCACCCACGGTCGCGGGGTCGTGCGGCTCGTCTCCGGGATGCGGGAGCTCGCCGGTGGGAACCACCTCGCCGGCACGCGCAGACGGTGCCGCGGCGGCCTGCTGGTAGGTGCCGCCATGCAGCGTCGGGGGCGTCACCGCGAGGCCACCGTAGTAGTTCATGCCCCGCTCCCGAACCTCACGGTCGGTGTGGGGGGTCTCGTCGGCGCCCTCCGGCAGGGGCGCCAGCAGCTGCTCCTTGGTCCAGATGAGCTTGCTGCGCTGATCGGCGGAGAACTCGTAGTCGTGCGTCATCGTGAGCGCCCGTGTGGGGCAGGCCTCGATGCACAGCCCGCAGAGGATGCACCGGTTGTAGTTGATCTGGTAGTCCTCGGCATACCGCTCACCCGGGGAGTACCGCGACTGAGCGGTGTTGTCCGCGCCCTGCACGTAGATCGCGTCCGCCGGGCACGCCCAGGCGCAGAGCTCGCAGCCGATGCACTTCTCCAGGCCGTCGGCGTAGCGGTTGAGCTGATGGCGGCCGTGGAAGCGCGGCTGGACCGGACGTGGCTCCTCCGGGTACTGCGCGGTCTCCACCGGCCGGAACATGGTGCGGAGCGGCACGGCCAGCCCGCGACCCAGCACCGTGCGGGTCAGCACGACCCACAGCAGGACGAGCAGCACCACGATGGTGAGCGCCGAAACCACGGGCGTGGGCAGGGACGTCAGCAGGTCGGTCACGGAGCGACCTCCTCGTGGTCGGATGCCTCGGCAGGTTCGTCGACGGTGCCACCTACGCCGGAGCGGGCGGTCCCGGGCGTAGACCCGCCGGTCTCGGTTCCACGCTGCCCGGAGAGCAGCAGGCCGATGAGGATCACGGCGGCCGCACCCGCGAGCCCGATCCGCACCCCGCCGGGGATGCCGCCGGTCTCCTCGATGAGCACGAAGCCGGCGGTGATCAGCGTCCACACCAGGGCGATCGGGATGAGGACCTTCCACCCGAGATCCATGAGCCGGTCGTAGCGGTAGCGCGGGAGCGCGCCGCGGAGCAGGATGAAGAAGAAGATGAAGCCGACGACCTTCAGGAAGAACCACAGGATCGGCATGATCCAGGCGACCTGATCGGGGAGCCCGAAGGTGGGCCCGGCCGGACCGCCGAGGAAGAGGGTGACCACGATCGCGGACATCGTCACCACCGACATGAACTCGGCCAGCATGAACATCCCGAAGCGCAGGCCCGAGTACTCGGTGTTGAAGCCGCCGACCAACTCCCCCTCGGCCTCTGCGAGGTCGAAGGGTGGCCGGCCGGCCTCGGCGACCATCCCGATGACGAACACCAGGAACGCCGGGAACAGGGGGAGGGCGTACCAGCCAGGCACGCCGTCGATGAACCCGGCACCGGACTGGCCGGCGACGATGTCGGAGATGCGCAGGCTGCCGGTGTAGATGATGACGCTCGCGACGGCCAGCCCCTGGGCGATCTCGTAGGAGACCATCTGCGCACTGGCACGGATCCCGCCGAGCAGCGGGTAGGGCGAGGTGGAGGCCCACCCGGCCAGGAACACGCTGTAGACGTGGATCGACCCGAGCGCGAGCACCCACAGGACACCGACGTGGAGGTCGGCCACCACCAGCGTGAAGGTCTCGCCGAACAGGGTGACCTCACCGCCGATCGGGATGACCGCGACCACCAGGAACCCGGCGATCACGCCGATCATCGGCGCGACGTTGTAGATGGGCTTGTTCACCATCCCCGGGGTGACGTCCTCCTTGAAGAACATCTTCACCCCGTCGACCAGGGTCTGCAGGATGCCGAACGGGCCCACCCGGTTGGGACCGAGCCGCGACTGCATGCGCGCGACCACCCGCCGCTCCGCCCAGATCAGCACGGCGGTGATCAACAGGTAGTAGGCGAAGACCACCACGGCCTGCAGCAGTGGGACCCACAGCGGCTGGTCCATCAGGCGACCTCCCCGGCGAACTGCTCGTCGGTCTCGTCGGCCCCGTCGGGCTGATCGGCGTCGGCGGCGCGCTCGAGGACCTCGAGCGTCACGGCGAAGCGGCCGTCCCGATCCGCGAGGTCCCAGGCGGGGGCCTCGGTGGAGTTGGCCGGCAGCACGATCACCCCGGGGACCACGTCGCGGCGCACCGCGGCGACGATCTCGATCCGCCCGGAGTCAGCCGAGACCGCGACACGGTCGCCATCGGCGACGCCGTGCTCCGCTGCGTCGTGGGCGTTGATGAGCACGCGCGCCGGGCGGGCCGTGGCCATCAGGTCGACCGCCCCGGCCAACATGGTGCCGTTGTCGAGGAGGAGCGGCCGCACGGTCGCGGTCAGGCGCCCTTCGTCCGTAGCTCGCGTCGTGGGCGCCGGGAGGTCGGCCGGCAGTGGATGGGGAGCCGCGCGACGTCCGAGCGCGGCTGCCTCTCTGCGGATCCCGTCGAGATCGTCGACGCCGAGGTCGTGGCCGAGCATGGCGGCCAACTGCACGACGATCTCCCAGTCCTCCTGCACGAGGTCCGGGCCGTCGATCGCGCGAGCGAACCGTTGGGTCCGGCCCTCCCAGTTGGTCGTCGAGCCGGAGCGCTCCTGGCGCCCCGTCGCCGGCAGGACGACGTCGGCGAAGTCGGTGACGGTCTCGGTCCGGGCCAGGTCCTGGCAGATGACCGTGTCGACCTTCGCCAGCGCCGCCCGCGCCAGTTCGGTCGAGGCCGCGTCACGAGCCAGGTCGACGCCGATGAGGTGGAGAACGTCGATCTCGCCCGCCGCGGCGGCGGTCAGGATCGCGTGGAGGTCACGACCCGGCTCGTCCGGGAGGGGCGATCCCCACGCGGATTCGAGCTCGGCGCGGTCGTCCGGGTCGTCGAGACGCCGCCCACCGGGGAGCACCCCGGCCGCCAGTCCCGCCTCGAGCGCCCCCCTAGCTCCCGCCCGGCGGGGCACGTAGGCCATCCGGCCACCGGTCGCCTCCGCGAGCGCGACGGCCGCGGTCACGCTGCCGGTGCCCGCGCGTTCCCCGACGAGCACCGCGGGTGCACCATCGCCACGCAGGGCGTCGGACACCTCGTTGTCCCCGTCGATCAGCGCCTGCAGCGCGGCCGCCTCGCCGCCCGGGACGGTCGGCACCCGCCGCCAAGCGAGGTCATCCAAGGTGCCGAGGTGCGGCCCGACCACGACGATCCTCGCCTTGCGGTTGCGCCACGCCTTGCGCAGTCGCAGGTGGAGGATCGGGACCTCCTCCTCCGGGTCGAGGCCGGCCACGACGATGACCGGGGCGGCCTCCACGTCGGCGTAGGTCGCGGTCTCCCGGCCCACCAGCGCCGTCAGCTCCTCGGACTCGCTCGGGGGGGCGAAGCGGGTGCGGTGATCGAGGTCATCGGTGGCGAGCACCGTCCGGGTGTACTTGGAGACGACGTAGGCGTCCTCGTCGGCGAGCCGCGATCCCGTGACGACCGCGACGCGTGACGTACCGGTCTCGTTCGCGGCCTGGATCGCGCTGCGGACGCGCATGAGTGCCTCCGCCCAGCTCCCACCGGCCAGCTCACCGTCCTCGCCGCGGAGCAGCGGCTCGGTGATCCGCCGCTCGTCGGTGAGGTGCGCGAAGCCGAACCGGCCCTTGTCGCAGTTCCACGCCTCGTTCACCGCCATGTTGGTGCGTGCCATCGAACGTTGGATGTCACCCCGACGGGACTGGACGGTCAGGGTGCAGCCGGCCGAGCAGTGATCGCACACGCTCGGCGTGGTGACCACGTCGAACGGCCGGGCCTTGAAGCGGTAGCTGGTCGAGGTGAGCGCACCGACCGGACAGATCTGGATCACGTTGCCGGAGAAGTAGCTCTCGTACGGCTCGTCCTCGTAGATGGCGACCTGCTCCAACGCGCCGCGTTCGAAGAGCTCGATGAACGGGTCGCCGGAGATCTGCTCGGAGAAGCGGGTGCAGCGGGCGCAGAGGACGCAACGCTCGCGGTCGAGCAGGATCTGCTGGCTGATCGCCACCGGCTTGTCGTAGCGACGCTTCTGGTCGACGAACCGGGAGGTGTTCGCGCCGTGCTTGAGCGCCTGGTCCTGCAACGGGCACTCGCCACCCTTGTCGCACATCGGACAGTCGAGCGGATGGTTGATCAGGAGGAACTCGAGCGTCCCTTCCTGCCCCTTGCGCGCGAGCTCGGAGGTGCGGTGGGTCTTCACGGCCTTGTCCGGCATCACCGTCGTGGTGCAGGCCATCATCGGCTTCGGAAGGCCCTCGACCTCGACGATGCACTGGCGGCAGGCGCCGACGGGATCGAGCAACGGATGGTCACAGAAGCGCGGGACGATGATCCCGAGCTGCTCGGCCGCGCGGATCATCAGCGTCCCCTTGGGGACGGTGATCTCCTGGCCGTCGATCGTGAACGTGACCTCTTCCACCGGCTTCTCCGTCATCGTCACGCCTGTCCGGCCGGCTCGACGTGGAACCCCGGGATCTCCGCGTTGCCGCGATCCCTCGAGCCCACCGTCAGCAGCGGGATGTCGTGGCGCGGCTCGGTCCGTCCCAGGGGGCAGCGACCCTCTCGGATGTGTGCCTCGAACTCGTCGTAGAAGTGCTTGAGCCCCGCGACGATCGGTGAGGTGAGCGCGTCGCCGAGCGCGCAGAAGCTACGGCCGAAGATGTTGTCGCACACGTCCTGCAACAGGGCGAGGTCGTCCTCGCGACCGTTGCCGGTCTCGATGCGACGCAGGATCTGCGACAGCCAGTAGCTGCCCTCGCGGCAGGGGGTGCACTTGCCGCAGGATTCGTGCTCGTAGAACTCGGTCCACCCGAGGACGGCGTCGACGACGCACACCTCGTCGGAGTAGAGCATGACCGCCCCGGTACCGAGCATCGACCCCGCCTCGACCACGGCCTCGTAGGTGTAGGCGGTGTCGATCGCCTCGGCCGGGAGCAGGGGGGTCGAGGAGCCGCCCGGGCAGAAGAACTTCAGCTCCCGTCCGTCCTTCATCCCTCCGGCCATGTCGATGAACTCGCGCATCGGCGTGCCCATGGCCACCTCGAAGTTGCCGGGCTTCTCGACGCTGCCGGAGACCCCGATCAGCTTGGGGCCGGTCGACTTGTCGGTCCCCCACTGCCGCCACCACTCCGCGCCGTGTCGGAGGATGAACGGCACCGCGGTGATCGACTCGACGTTGTTGACCGTCGTCGGGCAGCTGTAGAGACCCTTGGCGGCGGGGAACGGGGGACGCAGCCGCGGCTGCCCCCGCTTGCCCTCCAGCGAGTCGAGGAGCGCGGTCTCCTCCCCGCAGATGTAGGCCCCGGCGCCGCGGTGCAGCGTCACGTCGTAGCGCTTGCCCGAACCCATCACGTCCGCGCCGAGGTACCCCTTCTCGTAGGCCTGTGCGATCGCCTTGGAGAGCTGACGGCCGGCGTGGCGGAACTCGCCGCGGAGGTAGATGTAGCCGTGCACGGCGTTGATCGCGAGGCCACCGACGATCATCCCCTCCACCAGCTGATGGGGGTCTCGCTCCATCAGGAAGCGGTCCTTGAACGTGCCGGGCTCGCCCTCGTCCGCGTTGCACACGAGGTAGATCGGCTTGCCGGTGTCCTGGGCGACGAAGGCCCACTTCATGCCCGTAGGGAACCCGGCGCCGCCGCGGCCCCGCACGCCCGCGTCCTTGACGACCTCGATGATCTCCGAGGGCTCCAGCTCGAGCGCACGGCGCAGCCCGTCGTAGCCCCCATGCTGCTCGTAGACGTCGATGTCGTCCACGCCCTCGATGTCGTAGCGGTACGACATCGCGCTGACCTGTCCGGTGGCACCCATGTCAGGCCTCCTCGCGGTTGGACGGATCGCGCTCGTCGGCGGGAGCGGCCTCTTCGGTGGCGCCGGAGGCGTCGTCCTCGTCGGCAGGCGCCGCCGGATCCGCGGCCACCTCGACGTCGATGTCGAGACCGGCCGCGGCCCTGAACGCCTCGCCGCCGTGCCCGGCCGGGTCGCCGCCGGGGTGGGTGACGGGGATGTCGGTCTCCGACGAGCGGTACGACGGTGGGGACTCGGCCGTGACCTGCAGACGGGCGGCCTCGACGAGGTGCTCGCCGAACGGATCCTCGATGCCCGAGAACTCGCGGTGGACCGCCCGGATCGACGGCGGCACCGCACCCGAACGGTTGGAGGCGGGCGGATCCCCGGCCTTGGCCTTCTCGAGCAGGTCCATGGCTTCCTCGGTGGTGACCGGGCCGTACATCTCGTAGTTGATCTGGACGACCGGCGCGGCATCACAGATCCCGAGGCACTCGGCATGTTCGACCATGACCCCGGAGCCGTCGTGGTCGATGTGTCCGCCGCACTTCTCGACGTATGACTGGTAGATCTCGCGACCTCCGGCGATCGCGCACGTCGGGTTGGTGCAGACGCTCAGCAGGTAGTCGCCGAACGGTTCGCGCTTGTACATCGTGTAGAAGGTCGCGACGGCACCCACCTCGGCCTTGGTCAGCTCCAGCACCTCGGCGCACAGGGCGATGCCGTCCTCGCTGACGTAACCCTCGTCCCCGGCGACCAGGTGCAGCAGCGGCAACAGCGCCGAGCGGGCAACGGGATAGCGCCGTTTGAGCTGGTGCGCCTCATCGCGCGTCGCATCCGAGATGGGCATCGTGACGGTGCTCCTGCGGGTGAGTGGGCGGGCGAGCAGGGTCGGCGGGCATGCTGGCGTCTGGGGGCGTACCTAGCGGTCGACACCGCCCATGACGGGATCGAGCGAGGCCACCACGACGACGACATCGGCGACCATGTGGCCGCGGGACATCCGGTCGGCCGCCTGGAGGTTGACGAAGCTGGGCTCACGAACGTGCACGCGGTAGGGCTTGTTCGTGCCGGTCGAGGTGATCGCGTAGCCGAGCTCCCCACGAGGGGACTCGACCGGGAGGTAGACCTGTCCCGCCGGCACCGTGAACCCCTGGGTGACCAGCTTGAAATGGTTGATCAACGCCTCCATCGACTCGCCCATGATGTGGCGGATGTACTCCGGGTCGTTGCCGATCCCGTCCGCGCCGAGCGACTGCTGGGACGGCCAGGCGATCCGCTTGTCCCCCACCATGACCGGACCGCCCGGCAGCGTGTCCAGGGCCTGACGGATGATACGCATCGACTGGCGCATCTCCTCGATGCGGACCAGGAAGCGGGCGTAGGAGTCGCCCTCGGTCTCCGTGGCCACCTCGAAGTCGTACCGCTCGTAGCCCGAGTAGGGCTGGGCCTTGCGCAGGTCGAACGGCACCCCGGCGGCACGCAGCAGCGGTCCCGTGACGCCGTAGCGGGACGCGAAGTCCCGTGTCAGGTAGCCGACCTCACGCAGACGCTCGTTCCAGATCGGGTTGCGCTTGAGGAGGTCCTCGTACTCCGCGATCTTGCGAGGCAGCAGCTCCAGCAACGCTTCGCAGCGCTCGATGAAGTCCTCGGTGACGTCCTGGGCGAGCCCACCGGGCCGGATGTAGGCGTGGTTCATCCTGAGCCCCGACTGCGACTCGAACAGGTCGAGGATGTGCTCGCGCTCACGGAACCCGAAGATCATCATCGTGGTGGAGCCGAGCTCCATCCCGCCGGTCGCCAGCCACACCAGGTGCGAGGCGATCCGGTTGAACTCCATGAGGATGACCCGGACCGCCTGGGCGCGCTCGGGCACCTCGATGCCGAGCAGCTTCTCCACCCCCAGGCAGAACGCGGCCTCGTTGAACAGGGGCGCCAGGTAGTCCATCCGGGTGAAGAACGTCGTGCCCTGGACCCACGGGCGCACCTCGGCGCTCTTCTCGATCCCGGTGTGCAGGTAGCCGATGATCGGGGTGAGCTTGGTGACGGTCTCCCCGTCGAGCTCGAGCACGAGGCGCAGCACGCCGTGGGTCGAGGGGTGCTGGGGCCCCATGTTGACCGTGAGGGTCTCGTCCTCGACGGCATCGACGACCGACTCCCAGTCGGCGCCCTCGACGAACAGCTCGAGGGCATCGTCGGACATCTCAGCGTGGGTCCCGGGATCGATCGCCATCAGTCGACCACCTCGCGCAGATCCCGCTCGTTCGGCGGGGGGATGTACTTGTCGTTCTTGTAGGTGATGTCGACGCCCCCGAGCGGGTAGTCCTTGCGATGCGGATGACCGATCCAGTCGTCCGGCATGAGGATCCGCGTCAGGTCCGGGTGGCCGGCGAAGACGACCCCGAAGAAGTCGTAGACCTCGCGCTCGTGGAAGTTGGCGGTCGGATAGACGTCGGTCGCGGTCGGCAGTTCGGGGTCCTCGTCATCGACGCCGACCGAGACCCGGAACCAGTGGTTGCGATCGAGCGAACGCAGGATGTAGAGCACCTCGACGACACCGCGCTCGCGCGACACGCGGTACTCGGGCCAGCCGGTGGTCGAGGTCTGGCGTTCGATGCTGTGGTCGCCCGCGGGCCAGTGCACGCCCGAGAGGTCGGCGAGCAGCTCACAGGCGAGCTCCTCGTCATCGCGGCAGAAGGTGAGCAGTGGCACCAGGTCGTCCGGGGTCACGTGGAAGGTGAGCTCACCGTGGGCCAGCTCGCTCCGGGCGTCCGGGAAGTGCGCCTTGACGCGCGCGGCGATGCCCTCCAGGGGAAGGGCGGTCCGGGCGAGCCCGCGGGTGGCGGTCGGGACGTCGTGATCGCTCACGCCTTGGCCCCCTGCTCCGCGAAGGTCTCGTGGCGGATCTTCTCGTGGAGCTTGAGGATGCCGTCCAGCAGCATCTCCGGGCGTGGCGGGCAACCCGGCACGTACATGTCGACCGGGACGACGTGATCGACGCCCTGCACGAGCGCGTAGTTGTTGAACATGCCGCCCGAGGTCGCACACACCCCCATGGACAGCACCCACTTGGGGTCGGACATCTGGTCGTAGATGCGGCGCAGGACCGGGGCCATCTTGTTGGAGACCCGGCCCGCGACGATCATCAGGTCCGCCTGACGGGGGGAGGCGCGGAACACCTCCATCCCGAAGCGCGACATGTCGTGGCGCGGCGCACCGGTGTTCATCATCTCGATCGCGCAGCAGGCCAGACCGAAGGTGGCCGGCCACAGGGACGTGGAACGGCTGTAGTTGACGAACCGCTCGACGTTGGTCAAGAGGATGCCGCTCGGGAGCTTGCTCTCTAGTCCCACTCGAGCCCTCCACGTCCGATCTCGTAGATGAATGCGATACCGAGGATGCCGATGAACAGAGCCATCTGGCCGAGCCCGAACCAGCCGAGCTGACGGAAGACGACCCCCCACGGGTAGACGAAGACCGCCTCGATGTCGAAGATCAGGAACAGCATGGCGACCATGTAGAACTTCACCGAGAAGCGCGTGTTCTCCACGTCGGCCAGCGGCACGTTCCCGGACTCGTACGCCCCGAGCTTGGTCGGGTTCGGCATCCGGGGGCCGACGAGGTTGCTGACGGCGATCGATCCGAAAGCGAACGCCGCGGCCAACACGAACAGCAGCAGGACGGGCAGGAACTCGGACAGCACGCTCTCCTCGCTCTCCCTCGCGGCTCGGCTCGCTGGCCAAGCGGATGGTCGGATCGGTCCGGTCGGTATCGCGGTCGGTGATAGCAGAGCGCCCTAGAGGACGCTCGGTCGGCGAGGGTGATCCTGGTGGGTGTCTGGTGCACGCGCGCGCCTGGCCGGAACGGTAGGGGGGCGGCGTACGAGGCTGCAACACGCCCGGTCCGGGCGAGCGGTGACGGTCCCGCGGTGCGCGTCAGGCTGCGGGTGCAAGACGCTGCAACGTGTTGACGATCGCATCCTTGGTATCTGCCGGTCGACGGTCGGTCAGGTGGGCCATGAGCTTCAGCACGAGCTCCATCAGGCTGCGGTACGGCATGCCGTAGGTGGTGCAGACGTGCATCACGGTGGGGTTGCCCACCAACTCGGCGAACACACGGCCGAGGGTGTAGTAGCCACCGATCCGCTCACGCAGCGCGCGGTCGTAGCGGTCGAGGTCGGCCGTGCGCCGCGTCACCAGCGCCGCGTCGACGACCTCGGCGGCCAACTGCGCGGCCTCCATGGCGTAGCTGATGCCCTCGCCGTTGAACGGGTTCACCATCCCGCCCGAGTCCCCGACGAGCAGCACCCCCCGCTGATGGAGCGGTGTGTGGTTGAACCCCATGGGGATCGGTCCCGTACGGATCCGTCCCTCGAGGGTCTCGGGCGTGGTGCCCCAGCCGTGTGCCGCCATGCCCGTCGACCACGACTCGAGGAGCCGGCGGTAGTCGACGGCCTGGTACTCCCGGGAGGTGGACAGGAGTCCGACGCCGACGTTCATCGTGCCATCGTCGAGCGGGAACACCCAGCCGTAGCCCGACAGCAGGTTGCCATCGGCGTCGGTGAGGTCGAGGAACGAGCTGATCCACTCGTCATCGGCCCGCGGGGACCGGTAGTAGCCCCGGGCGGCGACCGCCATCGGGCGCTCGGTCCGTCGCTTCACGCCGAGATGCTTGGCCATCGGTCCACCGGCGCCGTCAGCGGCGATCACGACCGGGGCACGAACCTCGCCGGTGCGACCGTCACGGTCCTTCCAGGCGACGCCACGAGCACGCGACTGCGCGGCGTCACGCCACAGCGGTCGCGTCGCCGCGTGCCCCTCGGCCAGCACGGCTCCGCGGTCGACGGCGGTCCGTGCGAGCGTCTCGTCCAGGACCATGCGGGTCGAGCACCCGCCCCAGTTCGGCCAGTCGGCCAGGTCGGGCCACGGCAGTTCCATGACGGTCCGGCCCCCATGGATCCGGAGCCCCCGGTTGCGCTTGAAGCCCGGGGCGCGGCCGTGCGCCTCGTCCTCGAGCCCGAGGTCGAGGAGCTCACGGATCACGCGCGGCGTCAGCCCATCGCCGCAGACCTTGTCCCGTGGGAAGGTGTCCTTCTCGAGGACGATGACGTCCCGTCCCCGGGCGGCGAGGTGGGCGGCTGCCGCCGCTCCGCCGGGACCACCGCCGACCACGACCACATCGGCGTGCTCGACCGCGCCCAGCGTGGTCGTGCCGGCGATCGCCATCGCGTGCTCCTGGTGCTCGGGGGTGCGGTCACCGCCAGGGGTGGTGGTGCGTGCCGGTGGCGGTCACGACGCCCGGTGCGGACGGACGGAGCATCGATGGAGCCGGCAGGGTGGTGGGCGCCGAGTGGTCCGGCCATCCGGGGCCTTGGGACCGCTCGTGAAGGTCTTCACGAGTGTAGCTACGGAGGATGGTGGTGCATCACCCCTCGGTTCTGAACCCCCGGTGCACGGCGACGATCCCGAACGCCAGATCCTTGACCAGCACCTCGTGGAAGCCTGCCCGCTCGATCCACCCGGCGACGACCGCGCGATCGGGCCAGGCGAGGATCGAGTCCGCGAGGTAGCGGTACGCCTCCGCCGACGACGACACGGCACGCGCCACCTGCGGCAAGGCACCGACGAGGTAGCGGCGGTAGACGGTGCGCAACGGTGCGGGCGTCGGGTTGGCGAACTCGCACACGACGACGCGACCACCCGGTCGCAGCACCCGGGCGAACTCGCCGAGCGCGAGCTCAGGATCGGGCACGTTGCGCAACCCGAAGGAGATGGTGACCGCGTCGAAGCTCTGGTCCGGGAACGGCAGATGCTGGGCATCGCCGTTGACCCAGGTGACCCGCTCGTGCCCGCGACGCGCACCCTCGGCGAGCATGTTGAACGACAGGTCGAGCGCGACCACCTCGCTGGCGCCGTGGGCGACGAGTTCCACGGCCACGTTGCCCGGACCGGCGGCGACGTCCAACACGCGGCCGTCCGCGGGCCGCGCTGCCTGGGCGGTCACCCGACGCCAGTGCGCGTCCTGCCCGAAGGACAGCACCGCGTTCGCGAGGTCGTAGCGGGGGGCCACCCGGTCGAACATCGCCTGGACGAGGGCACCGTCCTTGCCGTCGCGACCGGCAGCGGGCAGGGAAGCCTCGGACGCGCGGTCGGTCACGGTCACCTCCGGGTCACGCTCAACAACACCGGTCTACGTGCCGATGATGGTGAAGGATGTGCGTCGGAGGCTAGCGGCGCACCTCCGACCGACCGCGCCGGCCGACGGCGTGGTCGAGCCAGCCTCGTGAGGACCAGGAGCGGATCGTGCCCCGAGTTAGCTGTGTCGAGTGCCGAGGACCCGTGGTCGTGGACCCGCAGGGGCTGTGCCCCGAGGGCCACTACGTGGGGACCGCCGGCGCGCGTGTCGAACAGGCGATGGGCAGCAGCGCCCCGCACCCCGACGAGCCGCAACCCTGGGTGTACACGATCCTGCCTGGAGAAGGCGAGATGACCACCGTTCCATCGCACGGAGGCCCGGGCGCTTCCGCGGTCAACGGCCAGCCGCGCGAGGCACGCCCGGTGGCGGCTCCCGGCATGGTCGCCACCGACGACGGTGACGACCCGGCCGCGGACGCGCTGCTGCGCGAACTGCACTCCCTCAGCGCGCTCGACGAGCTCGCTGATGAGCGGCAACGGCCGGACGAGGAACCTCCACCGCCCCCCGTCACCGAGGAGACCAGCCGAGCTCCGGCACCCGAGGTCCGTCCGTCCCCGCCACCCCGACCCGACCCGGGTTCGATCGCGGACGCCTTCGCGGAGCTCAGCGCGCTCGACGCCGCGCAGGAGCCTCAGTCGTCATCCCCGCCGGCACCGAGCATGCGGTCGGCACCGCAACCATCGGCAAAGCCACCGAGGCCTGATCCGTCGCCGACGGAGACATCACCGGCTGCTGGGCCCCCCGCCGAGGCCGAGGATGAGGCCGAAGACGCCCTGACCTCCCTGTTCGGCGCGGTCGAGCCTCCACCGACCCCCGCGGCCGGAGACGGCCGGGCGACGGACGCGACCTCCGGCACACCCGCGCCGGAAGCTCGCCGCGGTGCCCTGCGGGCCGTACCGAGCCAGCCGCCGGCGCCCCCGACCCCTGCGCCGTCGCCGTCGGAGCCCGCGGACGGGGCCCCCGAGGAAGCGCCCGACGCCGAGAAGGCTTCGTCCTCTGCGCCGCCCGCAGCGACCATCGATCTCACGAGCTTCACGGCCAAGGGCCGTGCGGTGGGCCGCAACGGTCGCGGGAAGGGCCGCCGCTCCAGGCGCTGACGGCGCTCCAGGCGCTGACGGCTCGGTGACCGGCGGTACACGCCCACCGATGACGGATGGGGTCGCCGCGAGCGGGCCAACCGGGCCGCGCTGACCTAGCCTG
>JBBDSW010000110.1:0-5957 GCA_040904745.1 Nitriliruptoraceae bacterium | reverse complement strand
GGACACACGGCCCTCAACCGTGCGCGTCTGCCATTTCCGCCACTCGCGCGAGTGCCCACGGGGCTGGGGCCCGCAGCGGGCGGGAGAGTAGCGGGTCAGTGGCACCCCCGGCCAACGCCCGAGGCCGGTGTCAGGCGAGCTCCCCCGCTCACGACCCGTCCGTGCCTGGATCGAGCCACACCTCGGCCAGGTTGATGCGCCCGAGCGGCGAGTAGACGAGGTCTTGGACCTCGGGGCGGACCACGACGTCGTGTCGGTACCAGAGCAGCGGGACAGCCGGCATCTGCTCGAGGATCCGTCGCTCCGCTCCTCGCAGTGCCCGCTGGCGTTCGGCCTCGTCCGGGCTCCGCCGCGCCAGGTCGAGGAGTTCGTCCACGTCCTCGTCGTCGAAGCGCGTCAGGTTGTCCAGCCCGATCTGAGACGAGTGGAACAGCGGGTAGAGGTAGGCCGCCGCGGTCGGTTCGGTGACCTCCCACCCGAGCCGGAAGAACGGCACCTCACCCGAGCGGATGCCCTGTACGAACGGCGCGAGGTCGCGGCCTTGGAACTCCACCTCGAGTCCCAGCACGTCCTCGAGGTCCCCCGCCATCTGCTCCGCGATGGCCCCGTGGAAGGAGCCGCGGTTGAAGGTCAGGGTGAGCGTCCCGAACGCGTCGGCGGGTGTCAGTGGCTCGATCTCCTCGTCCTCGTCCTCCTCCTCCTCCGGATCGTCGGCGGACGCCTCCTGCTCATCACCGTCTTCGCCGTCCTCCGCAGCCTCCCCCTCGCCCGAAGCGTCCTCGCCGTCCGCTTCCTCGGCCTCGTGGGCCGCCACCGCCAGATCCATCAGTACCTCGTCCAGCAGACGCCGCGCTTCCTCCGGATCCTGCCGGCAGGCGGCGCAGGTCGTTCGCTGGGCACCCGGGATCGCGGGCGGAACCAGCGAGGTCGCCGGGACCCGCCGACCCTGGGTCGCCTCGTCGGCCAGTGCCTCCCGGTCGAGCGCAAGGGAGATCGCACGCCGCAGACGCACGTCATCGAACGGCGGTCGGCTGGTGTCGAACCCGTAGAGGTAGACCGTGGAGCGGATGCCGTCGAGGAGACCCGGTCCGGTGTAGCCGTCCGAGGACCGACCGAAACGTTGCGAGGCGTCGGCACGGCGCTCCGGCGGGACACCGGCGATGTGCAGCTGCCCGTCGACCAGGTCGTCCCACGTGGCCTGCACGTCGCCTTCGGCGTCGTAGACGGTGAAGAGGACCTCGTCGAGATGGGCCGAGCGATGATGGTCCTCCGACCGGCCGAGGCGGATGAACTCGCCGCGTTCCCGAGGGCCCGCCATGGCGAAGGCACCGTTGCCGATCGGCTCCTCCCCGTAGCCTTCGGGGTCCGCGTCGGCCACGGGCGGGGTCGGTACCAGGCTCGGGTCGGCGAGCGTGAGCAGGAACGCGGGCTGGGGTTCCTCGAGCGAGACCCGCAGCGTCCGCTCGTCGATCACCTCGACACCGGCCAGCTCGGCTCGTCCCTCCTGCGCCGCCTCGATCCCCCGGACGTCCGCCAGCAGGTAGGCCAGGTAGGAGACCGGCTCGGCGGTGCCATCGGCGATGCGGTTGAAGGTGCGCGCGAAATCCGCGGCCATGACCGGGGTGCCGTCGTGGAAGCGGGCCTCGCGCAGGTGGAAGGTGAAGGACGTCCCGTCCTCGTCGATCTCCCAGCGACGGGCGGCGGCCGGGATCGGCTCACCGCGGTCGTCGAGTCGGATCAACGGATCGAACAGCGCATCGACGAGGAGCACCCCCTCGTCATCGACGACGAAGCGCGGATCGATCGAGACCGGATCCGCATCCAGGGCCACCCGCAAGGTGCCGCCCGCCTGCGGCCCGGGCTCCTCTGGTTCAGGTTCCGGGGTGGGAGTCGTCCCAACGGGATCCTCCGCGGGCTCCTCCGCATCCGTGCACGCCGACAGGAGGAGCGAGGCGAGGACGAGGCCCAGAGCCCCCGCCCGTCGTCCCCGGTGGGACATCAGAGCAGGACGACCAACGAGATGTTGGTGGCGGCGAACAGCAACCCCGCGATGACCGTGAGGCGGTCGAGGTTGCGCTCGACGACGGCTGACCCCTGGAGCCCCCCACTGGCACCGCCACCGAACATGTCGGACAGACCGCCCCCTTGACCGCGGTGCATCAGGACGAACCCGATCAGCACCAGGGAGAGCAGGATGTGCAGCACGATGAGGACGACGATCACGGTGGGCTCCCAGAGGCCGGAACGTGGGGAAGGACGCTCGGCGCGCGGCGCCCTGCGGGTCGTCAGGCTACCAGCCGACACCACCCGCGGCCGCGACCGGGTCTCAGCGCGCGTTGTTGGCCAGCCAGAACACCCGGAACCCATCAGGAGACTCGAAGTTGGCGATGGGGGTCGCCTCCCAGCGTCCGATCGCCTCCTCGTCGAAGGTGATCGTCGGCGGGCGAAGACCGAGCGTCGGCGAGGTATCGGGGACCGGGCACGGCGAGGCCGGATCCGCGCAGGCATGCAGCGCTGCGCGCCGGTTCTCCTGGCTGGGCTCCTGGGACTGCCCGGCGAACCGCAACGTCGGCCTGGCGACCTCGAGCGCCGTTCGCCGGTAGACATCGAACGCACGCGCCTCACCGCCCGGGGCAGCGACCGCCGGGTTCGCTGGCGACGCGGACCAGACCAGGGCCAGAGCCTCCCGTTGCTTGTCGCTGCCCACGATGACGTTCGGAACGACCAGCGCCCCGACGACGGCGGCGAGCACGATCAGGACGATGGCGGTCGTCTCCGAACCACGGCGCACCGCACTCGGAGCGTCGTGATGGTCGACCAGGACACGGACCCGGTCGACGACGCTGCCCGTGGGGGCGAGCGCGGCAGACGGGATCGCCCCGCCCGGTGCCCCGTCGAGGACCTTCAACAGGCCACTGGCCAGCGCACCTGGACGGCCGGTGATGCACACCGCCAACTGATCGGCGGCCAGTTCCCGTTCCCGATGCAGTTGGCGAACGGCCCATCCACCACCCGGGACGAAGAACATCAGGTCGCGGACCACGCCGAGCACCGTGGCGACGAGGGTGTCGCGGCGGCGGACATGCGCGAGCTCATGGGCGAGCACGCCCTCGAGCTCCTCATCGTCCAGTCCGTCGAGGAGCTGCCGGTCGACCACGAGCTGCGGGCTACGCGTGCCGACGACGTAGGCGCCGCCACGACAGCCGTCGACGACCCCGACCGTGGGAGGGGGCACGTCCAACGCGGCGGCCACGCTACGAGCGATGCGATCGAGGCGAGCCGGGGGGGCCTGGGTGGCGGCGATGGCGGCGACCGCTTCCCGGCGGACCCGACTCCCCGAACCCACGCGACGTAGCAAACGCAGCCCCGCCACGAGCGCCCAGGTGCCGGCGATCACCGGAACCGCGATGGGAACGAACTGCAGGTAGCCGTCCTGCACCGGGATGGAGAGCGCACGGGCGCCGTCCTCGGGCAGCATCAATGTGGGAGGCCGGAGGTGGGTGCCCGACAGTATGACCACGGCGGCCAGTGCCAGCAGTGGGGCGACGGCGGCTGCGAAGCGTGCCTGGGGCGTACGGAGGCCGGAACGCAGCAGCATCCGCACCGCCGCCGCCGCCAGGAGGGTCGCAACGACGGCCCGGATCGCGACCGATTCGAGCGGGACGGAGAGGAGGACGCCGAGGTCCACCGGGTTCACCGATCGCGGTCCCGGCGGCGCGCAGCGGCAGCACGCAGCTCATCGAGGGCGTCGTCATCCCCGCGCTCGACCACGTCGGCGAGGTAGGCGGCTGCCGGCTCGGGGAAGCGGTCGAGCAGCCAGCTCATCACGCCCTCCACGGTCGAGCGCGCGTAGTGCTCGCGGCTGACCGCCGGGCGATACCGGTGCGCCAGACCCTCGGTGTCACGCAGCAGCAATCCCTTGGTCGCCAGCCTCGCCATCGTCGTCATCACGGTCGTGTAGGCGATCGTCCGCATGCTGGCGAGTTCGTTGTGCACGTCTCGCACCGTGGACTCGCCGAGCGACCACACCGCTTCCATGACGTCCTGCTCGAGTGGCCCGAGCAAGGTCTCGATCGGATCGTTCCGCCTGGCCACGATCGGCCTCCTCACCCGTTCCCGCGGAGCGCGCCTCGCGCGGTCATGCGTCAGGCTAGCGCGCCGACGCCGTCGAGGACAGGATCGTGACCGGTAGTCTCCTGCCCATCCCGCGCACCGCGAGCTCGCTCCACGGGAGCATCGACCGATGGACCACCCTCCCGACGCCCATGATCTCGGCCGTGGCGCCGGCGTGCACGGTGACCGGGAGCACCTGATCCTGTATCCGACCTGGCTCGGTCTGCTGGCCAGCGGCCTCGTACCCGTCGTCCTCGTCATCCTGGGCCTGCTCGCCCTCTCCGGCGGCTCCGGGGGCGCGGTGGCCGGCGGCATGGTGGCGTTCGGGCTCATCACCGGGGGGCTCGCGGGGCGCGCCTTCCCACGGTCCGTGGTCATCGGACCGGACGGCATCGAGCGCCGCTGCCTGCTTCGGCGGCACCACCTCCCCTACGACGAGGTGGCAGCGGTCCGACGCGCCCCCGGCTCCCGGCTGGCAGCCGCGCGAGCGGCGCGCGAACGTGCGGGGACCAACTCCGGGGCAGCCACCCGGATCACCGGCGGGCTCATCGCCTCGGGACCCGGCCGACGACGCTGGATGCTGACCGATCAACCGGAGAGCCGCGCGGAGTACGACCGGCTGGCCCAGCTGCTGGGAGCCCACGGATCGACGCTGCTCGAAGCGGATCGCCCTCCACCCGGGGCGACGCCGACCAGCCTCTACCGGCGGGAGCAGGCTCTGGTGCGTGGCTAGAGGCCAGTGGAACGTCCTGCGACCCACCGTTCGCGCCGCGAACGCACGCGTCGCATGAGCGCGGCTCCTCGGGGCACCCGTGGTAGCGTCCTACCCCAGTCGTAGGCCCCGTCGTGGATCGCGTGGATCGTCGGCAGGAGGCTAGGACTGCGGATCCGCGCCGCGGATCCGAGGCGCGGCCGGGTCGCTGGCTCACTGCGCGTACGGCCTTTCGAGAACAGTAGGACTCAAGGAGTCGCTATATGAGGTCACACCTCGGTCGGCGCTGGCGTTGGCCAGTGCTGCTGACGGCGCTCGCGCTCGCCCTTGCGGCGTGCGGCGGCGACGACACCGACGACACCGACGACACCGACGTCGAGGACACCGACGACGCTGACGACGAGGAGGACGACGAGGAGCCGGCCGCGAGCGCCGAGGGGGGCACGATCCTCTTCGGTGACGAGCAGGAGCCGACCATCCTCAACAGCTTCCTGATCGACGGCAACTCGCTGGTGACCGCCAAGGTCACCGCCAACATCTGGCCCGGGATGTACACCCTGAGGCCGGACTTCTCCTACGAGCCGTCCCTCCTCGACGGGGAGGCGGAGTTCACCGAGGACCCGTTCACGGTGACCTACACCCTCCGTGAAGACGCGGTCTGGTCCGACGGGGAGCCCATCGATGCGGAGGACGTGGCGTTCACGTTCGAGACGATCATGGCCGAGGAGCACGCCGAGCAGATCACCTCGACCAACGGCTACGACCTGATCGAGGACTACGAGATCGACGGTGACAAGACGATCACCTTCAACTACTCGGAGCCGTACGCGGCCTGGAAGCTGCTCTTCGACGAGATCCTCCCCCAGCACATCCTCGAGGGCGAGGACTTCCTCACGGTGCTGAACGACGAGCTCCCGGAGATCTCGGGTGGCCCGTTCATCTTCGACTCGTGGGACCGTGGCACGCAGCTGCGCCTGGTCCGCAACGACAACTACTGGGACGGTGACGTCGCGCTCGATGAGATCATCATGCGCTACGTGCCGGACACGACGACGCTGACCCAGCAGATGCTGGGTGGCGAGCTCGACATGTACGACCCGCAGCCCCAGATCGAGTTGGTCGACCAGCTCGA
>JBBDSW010000109.1:0-1032 GCA_040904745.1 Nitriliruptoraceae bacterium | reverse complement strand
CGCTGCAGGATCTGTCCACCGACCCGCTCCCGGATGAACCCTTCGACTGGGACCCGGTTCCTGAAGACGTCCGCGACCGGGTCGGCGAGGTGCTCGGCCTGCTCGATGACCGCGGGGACGAGCTCTTCGACGTGGAGTTCCGCACCGCGGTTCGCCGGCTACTCTCCGGCATCGTGGCCGCCGAGGCCGGGATCTTCCGCCGTCGGGGCCGTACCGACACGGCCGCGGCCGCGATCGCCTGGATCGTCGGGAAGGCCAACCAGCTGTTCGACCCGTACGGCGACGGCCTCTCGATCGGTGAGCTGACCGAATCGTTCGGGCTCAGCAGCAGTCCGTCCCAACGCGCCGGGACGATGCTTGCTGCGCTGGGCATCGCGACCGACGCCTACGACGGGATGTATCTCGGCACTCCCCGCTACCTCACCTCCGAGCACCGCCGGCGGATCATCCAGCGCCGGGACACCGCGGAGGCGGGACTCGCCAGCGACGAAGTCACCACCATCGCTGACGGCTGGGAGCTCGACGGCGCGCAGGACGACGACCCCTTCCGGGGTGGGCCCGTCGACGACAGGGATCCCTGGGAGGGGCCCGACCGGTTCGACCGGACCGTGGCGCTCGACCTCGGGGTGGACCCCGCGCCGCCAACCCCATGGCGCCAGGGCGAGCCGGTGGACATCCTGGCGGTCGGATGGTTCCCGCGCGGCGCCTTCGAGGAAGCTGTCGACCGCTGGCCCGAGCTGGCCGCGCGGGTCGGCACACGCGACTACGCCGCCTATGCCCGGGTCGTGCAGGGCACGCTCATCGACGTCGCGCGCGAGCACACCCGCCACCCGGTGCTGGTCGACCTCGACCCTGAGGAGCTCCCACCGCTGGCGACCGCCGCAGGCCTCGAGGTGGCGGACTGGCGCACCCGGGCCGCGCTGGCCGCCAAGCTCGCCGAGGGCGGACAGGCGGTGACGTGGCCTCCCGGCCGCAACGAGGAGTGCTGGTGCGGCAGCGGCCGCAAGTACAAGAAGTGCTGCGACACCGTGC
>JBBDSW010000108.1:5111-34430 GCA_040904745.1 Nitriliruptoraceae bacterium | reverse complement strand
CCGTCACCGCTCCCGTCACCGTCGTCACCGCCGTCACCGCCGTCACCGGTCGGGTCCTCCACCTCGACATCGAGGTCGACCTCGTCGGGGACGTCCAAGCCACCGCCGTCGCCATCCCCTCCTCCGAGGAACAGGAACAGCGCGCCGATCACGACGACCAGCAGGATGATGCCGGCGACGAGGCCGACACCGAACCCGTTGGAGCCGCCGTTGGTGACCACGACCTCACGCTCCTGGCGCGGCTGTGGCTCCACGGGGTCGCGCCGATCGTCGGATCTCGGTGTCTGGTCGCTCGGTGTCTGGTCGCTCATGGTGGATCCTTCCGGGGTCGCGCACCACACGATGACGTGCGGTGATCCGCAAGAACGGTCCCCGAACCCACCGTGTCTGTCGACCCCTCGCGCCCGGCCACACGGACCCCTGACCGTTCGGGGGGTATCGTGGTGGGTGGTGCCGTCACCGGTCGGGGTCGTGATCCTCGGCCCGACACCGGACACGCGAAGATGGGTGGACGATGGGTCGCTGCGATCCCGGCTTGAAGTTCGCACGCACGCTGACGGTC
This sequence comes from Nitriliruptoraceae bacterium, assembly GCA_040904745.1. Classification (GTDB taxonomy): domain Bacteria; phylum Actinomycetota; class Nitriliruptoria; order Nitriliruptorales; family Nitriliruptoraceae; genus T1Sed10-7. The sequence continues at coordinate 33,868 of JBBDSW010000108.1, read as the reverse complement.
GCGGAGGAACACACCGCCGCCGCGATCGGGTCGGGCGATGTCCCCGTCCTCGGGACGCCAGCGGTGCTGGCGCTCGCCGAGGGTGCCTGCGTGGATGCGATCGCCGAGGAACTGCCCGTTGGAGAGACCTCCGTCGGGACCTGGGCCGAGGTGGAGCACCTCCAGGCGACCCCGATCGGTGAGACCGTGTGTGCCCATGCCACGCTGATCGGGCACCACGGTCGACGGCTGGAGTTCCGGGTCACGGTCGAGTGCAACGGCGAACCCGTCGCGCGCGTCAGCCACCGTCGGGTCCTGGTCGACCGGGTGCGCTTCCTCAGCAAGCTGTCGGCGACGTCCACCGTCTGACCCCGTCCGTCCGGCCAGCTGTACCGACCCCGGCGGACCGCGTCCGCTCAGCGCTCATCGGGGGCCAGTGCTCGGTCGAGCACCGCGAGTCGCGTCTCCCAGATCCTGTTGCTCAACGGTGCCTCGGGAGCCAGGTTCTCCGAACTGTGGTAGGCGCCCGGGTAGACGTGCAGTTCGGTCGGCACCCCGGCGGCCAGCAGTCGCTGTGCGAAGGTGATGTCCTCGTCACGGAAGAGGTCGACCTCGCCGACGTCGATGAACGCCGGTGGGAGACCGGACAGCTCCCTCGCGCGAGCCGGGGCGGCGTAGGCGTCGGCCTCCTGACCGCCGAGGTACCAGCCCCAGGCCTCGAGGTTCCCGGCGCGGTCCCACGCCCCGACGTCGGTGATCTCCCGGCTCGACGGGGTCTCGTTCCGGTCGTCGAGCATGGGGGCGACCGCCATCTGGAAGCGCACGGTCGGTCCCCGCTCGTCACGAGCACGCATCGCCGTCGCCACGACCAGCGCACCCCCCGCACTCATGCCGAAGAGGGCGATCCGACCCGGGTCGACCCCGAGCTCGGCAGCGTTGTCGGCCAGCCATCTCAGCGCCGCGTAGCAGTCGTCGAGCTGAGCGGGATAGGGGTGCTCCGGCGCGAGTCGGTAGCCCACCGACACCACGACCGCCGGCACCGCTTGGCAGAGCATCGCGGCGATGGGGTCCTCATCCTCGATGCTCCCGAAGACCATCCCCCCACCGTGGATGAACACGATCGCCGGTCGTGGGCCGTCGAGCCCGACGGGTCGATACCTGCGGATCGTGACCGGCGGGCCGTCCGGAGGTCCTGGGATTGAACGATCCTCGCTCACGACCAGCTCTCGCGCGGGGAGGGTGGCCGCCTGCGCAGCGAGCAGGCTCGTGACCGCCGCCCGGCGCTCCACGATGTCCGAGACCACGTTGAAACCGCCGGGGAAACGCTCGAGGAACGCCTCGAGAGGAGCGCGCGAAGCCGTATCGATGCGGTCTCGTTGCGACACGGGATCCCCTTGCGTGGTCATGAGGCGTCTGCAGCACCCTAACGTGCGGGTGAACGGCGGCCCGTGGCCTGGCAGCTGGGGTCACGACGAGCCCGGCCGGGGCGAGGCCAACGCCGCTGGCGTACGGCTGCAGCGGCACCGACACGCGTCGCCTCGGGAGGATCAGGCACCGTAGGCGGCGGCCGAGCTGCGCCGGAAGTCCCGGTCCAGCAGCACGTTGATCAGGGCCGGCACGCCGGCCTCGTGCGCCCGGTCCAGCGCCGGTCCGATGTCCTCAGGGCGGTCGACCCGCTGGCCGTAGCCACCCAGGGCCTCGACGACACCCTCGTAGCTGGTGCCCTGCGAGAGATCCTGGGCGACCATGCCCTCCGGTCCGTAGACACGCTCATGGAAGGCCTTCATCTCCCCCCAGGCACCGTCGTTGCCGACGATCCCGACGAACGGAAGGTCCTGTCGGACCGCGGACTCGAACTCCATCCCGTTGAAGCCGAACGAACCGTCGCCGTAGACGACCAGTACGGGCCGGTCCGGATACACATGCCTGGCCGCCATGGCGAACGGAGCGCCGACCCCCAGGCAGCCGAACGGTCCCGGGTCCATCCAGTGGCCGGGATGTTCGACCCGGACCTGCCCGGCGGTGTGCGCGACGATGTCGCCGCCGTCACCGATCACGATCGCCTCGGGATCGACCCAGCGGGCGACCTCGCGGGCGAACCGCAGCGGATGCACCGGGCTCGCATCCGAAGCGGCCGCTGATGCCTGAGCCTCCCGCCGCTCCACCTCCTGGCCACGGAGCTCCTCGAGCCAGGGCGTAGGGGTGCGACGTCCGAAGTCACCGTCGTGTCGCAGCAGGGCCACGAGGAAGCTCGTGACGTCGCTGACGATGCCGTGTGCCACAGGGCGGTTGTGGCCGATGCGATCGGGTTGCGGATCGACGTGGACCACCTGGACGTCATCGCGGTAGGCAGGAGGGCGCCCGAAGCCGACGCGGAAGTCGAAGTCGATGCCGAGCGCGAGGACCACATCGGCCTGCCGCAGCGCGTGCTTGCGCGACAGACCCAGCAGGTGGGGATGCTCGGACGGCAGCAGACCGCGGGCCATGCCGTTGACGAACACGGGCAACTGGGCGGATGTGGCCAGCGCGTCGAGCGCCTCCGAGCTCCGCGCCCAGTACGCACCGGATCCACAGAGCACCACGGGACGCTCGGCAGCGGCGAGGAGCCCGGCCACGGCCGTGACCGCGTCGGGGTCCGGGGCCGACGCGGTCGTTGCCCGCTGTCCGCCGGTCGGGACCAGTTGATCCACGTCGATCGGGGTCATCAGGACGTCCATGGGCAGATCGACGTAGGTCGGCCCCATCCGTGGCGCGAGCGCGGCGCGGAAGGAGCCATCGAGCACCTCGCGGATGCGGCGGGTCTCGAACACGGTGTCCGCGCGCTTGGTGACGGGCCTGAGCAGTTCCACCTGAGGTGCGTCCTGCAGGCCGCCCATGCCCTCGAGCGCCAACGGGTTGCGACCCCCGAGCAGGACCATCGGCGAGTGGGCGTAGGCGGCGTTGGTCACCCCCGTGATCGCGTCCGTCACGCCGGGGCCGGCCGTCACCGCGGCCACACCGGGCCGGAAGGTGAGACGGCCGTAGGCGTCGGCGGCGTGGGCAGCGGCCTGCTCGTGCCGGACGTCGATGACGCGGATACCGCGGTCACGGCAGCCGTCGTAGATCGGACTGATGTGGCCCCCGGTCAACGTGAACAGGGCATCGACGCCCTCGTCCGCGAGGTGATCGGCGATCAGCCGTCCGCCGTGGCGCTCCTCACCCATGGTCGCCTCCCCCGGGAGCCGTCCCTCGCGTCCGAGGCTAGTGGTCACCCCGTGGGCGCTGGCCAGCCCCGCCGGCGACGGGATGTCCACGCCGCGGGAAGGATCAGCTGTAGCGCAGCCACTCGATGAGGGTGCGCGCCGGCACGCCGGTCGCGCCCTTACCGAACTCCCCCCTGGCCTCATCGGTCCATGCGGTCCCGGCGATGTCGAGGTGCGCCCAGGGGATGCCCTCCGGCACGAACCGGTGCAGGAACAGCCCGGCGAAGATCGACCCCGCCTCACGACCAGCGGTGTTGCGCAGGTCCGCGATGGCGCCCTCGAGACGCTCCCCGTACTCCTCGGTGGCGACCGGGAGGCGCCACAACGGCTCGCCGGCCCGCGCGCCGGCACGGAGCAGCCCGTCGGCCACCTCGTCGTCGGACGACATCAGGACGCTGATGCGGTCGCCGAGCGCCACGACCGCCGCACCGGTCAGGGTTGCGACGTCGACGATGGTGTCGGGCTCGAGCTCGCCGGCGTGGACGAGGCCGTCGGCCAGCACCAGCCGCCCTTCGGCGTCGGTGTTGGTCACCTCGATGGTCGTGCCGTCCTTGGCGGTCAGCACGTCGCTGACGCGCGTGGCCGTTCCCGACGGCATGTTCTCGGCCAACGCCAGCACCGCGGTCACGGCGGTGTCGAGTTCCAGCGCGGCCGCAGCCTTCACGACCGCGAGCGCGGTGGCGGCGCCGGCCATGTCCATCTTCATGGTCATCATCGCATCGCTCGGCTTGAGGGACAGCCCACCCGTGTCGAAGGTGATGCCCTTACCGACGATCGCGACGTGGCGCCTCGCGCCGTCCGGCTGGTACCGCAGCTCCACGAGCCGTGGCGGCTCTTCCGAGCCCTGACCGACGCCGAGGATGCCGCCGTACCCGCCCTCGGCGAGCGCGGCCTCGTCGAGGACACGCGCGGTGATCGGGAGATCGGCGACCTCGGCGAGTGCCCGCTCGGCCAGCGCCGGCGGCCGCTTGTCCTGCGGGGGGATGTTGACCAACTCACGTACGAGGAGCTGCGCGGCCGCGGTCACGGCGGCGGTGGCGACCCCGCTCTCGGCCTCCGCTCGGTCGTCGGCCGGAGCATGCACGCTGATCTCGCTGAGGACGAACTCCGGCGACTCGGAGCGGTACCGCACGAAGCGGTAGCTGCCGAGGTGGAGTCCCTCAGCAACGGCTTGGGCCGCAGCCGGGATCGCCACGTCCTCCAACGCATCCACGAGTCCGACCGCCAGGTGCTCGACCCGCTCGGCCGCCAGTGCAGCCGCGGCGGCGGCCCGTCGGAGCGTGGCCAGGCCGGCATCGGCTCGGGCCCCGAGGCCAACGACCAGGATGCTGCGCGAGGGCAGCGCCCCGCGGGTCGGGATCCTGATCGTCGCGCCCACGGATCCATCGAAGGACGCCGCCTCCAGCTCGGCGACCACGTCGATCCCGGCCGCCTCGGCCAACACCTGCGCATCGGGTGCGAGCTCGGGTGGATCACTCCGCTCGCCGGAAGCCGCCTGGAAGGCGCCGACCGCAACGAGCGCTGCGGAACTGGTGGCCAGGGACTCGGTACGGACATCGACGGTGGGCACGGCCACTCCTCGCAGCTCGGTTGGGCCCGAGCCTACTTCGCGCCACCGTCCCCTCGACCCCCGCCGATGGCGGTAGCGTCGCGCACCATGGACTCCCCGGATGACCCACCGACCGACCGCTCGCCGGGGGCCGACGAGCGACCCCGGGTCAGGCCCGTCGACCTGCGTGATTACGCGGATTTCCGGCACGGTGAGGCGAGCAGGATCCGGGTGTTCGCGAGCCCATCGCTGGCACTCGACCTGTGGTGTATCGAACCCGGCAGCGCCACCGGCGTGCTCCACCTCGCCGATGCCGACGTCGCCTACGCCGTGATCGGTGGCCGCGGCTGGTTCGTCACCGACGACGGAGAGGTCGGCCTCGACCCGCTGGGCGCCCTCCTGGTACCCGCGGACACGGTCCACGGCATCGACAACCGGCTCCCGGATCCGCTGATCGTGCTCGCGGCGGTGGCACCGCCCGGCGGGCAGGACGAGGACCCGGTCACCGACGACCCCGAGGCGATCGCCGCAGCCGTCAGCTGGGGCGCCGGGGACCGACCAGGCGTGCTGCGCCGGGCCATCGAGGCCGTCCTCGGCGTCCGTGGCACCCGCTGAGCGGGGAGGAGCCACGACCTCCTCGCACACCTCCGGTTTGTCCCACAGCCCGGAAGCGACGAGACTCCGACATCATGCGACCTGGACCCCCGCGCGGCGCCACCGCCACCCTCGAGGTGACGGTCCCCGCCGCGTCCCCCGCCGACGACGAGGACCGGACGCGGCGCACCTACGCCACCGCCGCGCTGGCCACCGACGTGGAGCGGGTCTGCCACCAGCTGCTCGACCCCCACCTCGAGGTGGGCGAGATCGCGGTGGGTGTCCGGCTGGAGCTGCTGCACCGGGCCCCGGTGCCGGTGGGCGAGCAGGTCACCCTGACCGCGACCGTGGCCACCGTCCAACCCCACGGGCTGACGTGCGAGATACAGGCACGACACGGCGGCACCATGGTGGCCCGTGGCTCGTTCGAACAACGGATCGTGGCCAGCGAGGTCTTCGACGCCGAGGTGGCAGCCCGCTCGAGCGCCTGAGCGAGGCGGTCACGCGGTCTCGGTGCCGGCCTCGGCCTCGCAGAGGGCGGCCAGGTTGTCGAGGCTCCGCGTGAACAGGCGCCGTAGCAGCGGCAACACGAGGGTGCTCGCGCCCCACTCGCCGAGGCGACCAAGCGGCGGGGTGACCTCCTCCCACCAGAGCAGGTCCGTGTCGGCGTCCCCCGACGAGGTCAACTCGAACGCGGCCCGCCCGGTGATGATGCGCCCCAGGTGCACGACCTCGAGGTGGGCCGGCTCCTCCCAGCGTGTCACGCGCATGACGTCCTGCACGGTGACGCCGAAGAGGTTGGTCGGGCAACGGATCGTGACCCCCTCACCGGTGCGCTCCGGGGTGAGCACGTGCACCGCCTGCGCGTCGATCATCCACTCGGACTGACGCTCCCACTCCGTCAGCACGCGCCAGACGACCGCGCGCGGCGCGGCGATGGTTCGGGTCAGCTCCAGGCGCATGGGCGCGCTCCTGTGATGTGTCCTGCGATCCGTGGCCGTCGAGCGGTCCGGATGGGCCGGGGCGCGCATCGACCGCGGAGCTCGCCGCCGTCTGTCACCGAACCTCGACGACCCCGATTAGGCTCCGGGAACCGCATCGATGGCACCGCCATCAGTGTCGCATGAGGGGTCGTGTGCGCGCCCAGGAGGGCTGCGACCACCCCACCCACCAGACCTCGAGGAGGACCACGTGTTCGCCGACATCGACGGCAACACCCTGCACTACGTCAGCTACGGCGAGGGGCCCCCCGTGGTCTTCCTCCACGGGCTCGGCGGCTCCGCCAGCGTGTGGCACGGCGTCATGCAGGCCATGCAGCAGCACCACCACTGCATCGCGCTCGACCTGCGCGGGCACGGCCGTAGCCAGGGCCGGGGGAAGTTCTCCATCGAGGGCTGGGGCAAGGACATCCAGAAACTCCTGCGCCACCTCGAGCTCCCCGCCGTCACGCTGGTCGGCCACTCGATGGGTTCGCTCGTGGCCCAGCACCTGGCTCAGACCACCCCCGACGCGGTCGACCAACTGGTGCTGCTCGGTGGGATCTCCTACTTCCAGCCTCCCACCTCCGACGCCTACCGGGAGCGCGCGGACCTGGTCGACGAGCACGGACTCGACGACCTCGTGGGTCCGTGGCTGGAGGGTGCCGTCTCCCCACAGTCCCATGCCACCCAACCCGGCATGGTCGGGTTGCTGAGCGAGCTCTTCCTGCGCAACGAACCCCAGAACTACGCCAAGTCCTGCCGGGCACTCGCCGAGGCCCCGCGGATCCGCCGGGACGAGATCGGGCAGCCCACCCTGATCCTGACCGGGGCGCACGACCGCTCCACCCCGCTGGCCATGGCCGAGGAGCTCAAGTCCTCGATCCCGGTCAGCCGGGTCCGGGTACTGCCACACGTCGGCCACTGGGCCTCGCTGGAGGACCCCGGGGCGATCGCGGCGGCGATCCTCGAGTTCCTGACCTGACCGCAGGGAGGCCACCGTGCTACGACGTCTCCTGCCGGAGCAGGGCGATCTCTCCGTCGACGACCTCTACGCCGGCGTGACCTTGGACCTGCCGGTGCTCGGACGGGTGACCCACGTGGCGCTGTGCATGGTCTCCTCGGTGGACGGAGCCGTCGCCGTCGACGGCCTGTCCGGGGGGCTCGGCGGCGAGGCGGACCGCCGGTCGCTGTCGCGCCTGAGAGCCTCGAACGACGTGTCCCTGGTGGGCGCCGGCACGATCCGCGACGAGGGATACCGACCGTTGACCGGTTCCACGGCGCGGCGGGAGGACCGCGCGGCACGCGGGCTCAGGCCGGCACCGCGGCTGGCGATCGTGACCGGATCCGGCCAGCTCGATCCCGACCTCGCGGTCTTCGACGACCCGGACGAACCACCGCTGATCCTCACCGGTGGAGCTGCTGACGGCGACGCGCTCGCCGCGATCGCAGACCGCGCCGAGGTGCACGTCGTCACCGACGGACCCACGCTCGAAGCGAGCGCACTGGTCGAGGCACTCGGCCGCCTCGGGCTCCCCCGGGTGCTCTGCGAGGGCGGGCCGCGGCTCAACCAGCTGCTGCTGGCAGCGGGGGTCGTCGACGAGGTCTTCCTCACCCTGGCGCCGCTGATGGTCGGCGGCGCTGCCCCCCGCATCGTCGCCGGACAGGAGGAGGTGGCCACGCCCCTGACGCTCACCTCCGTCCACGAGCACGAGGGCGAGCTGCTGTTGCGCTACCGCCGGACCTGACCCGCTCAGCACCTCGACACCCGGCTAGCACCTCAACCCGGCGTCACCCACTTCAAGCGGTCCACACTGGTGTCGACATCCGGGAGCTCCCTGAGCCCGTCGAGGGTCTCCACCACGGCGAGGTAGCGGGCCACCTCGTCGACGTCGTGGACGCGGACGAACCCCGGGAAGGCACGGACAGCCTCGACGGTCGCCAGGGTCTCGGGGAGGCGCGCGGGGGGTTCGGCGCCGGTGATGACCCCGGCGAAGTACTTCCGCGAGGCGCCGGTGAGCAGCGCGAGCCCGAGATCGGCGAAACGGGGGTAGGCGCGCAGCACCTCGACGTCGTCGTGCGGGTGCTTCGCGTAGCCGAGCCCCGGATCGAGCACGATCGCCTCGCGGACGAGTCCCTCCCCCATCGCCCGCGCGATCCGCTCGTGGAACAGTTGCTCCACGTCGGCCACCACGTCGTCGAAGGCGAGGAAAGCCTCCTGCTTGTGCGCGACACGGGTGTGGAGGACGACCAGCGCCGCGCCGTACCTGCCACACGCGGCCGCGATCCGCGGTTCGGCGAGCCCGGAGACATCGTTGATCATCGCGGCGCCCGCTGCGAGCGTCGCCTCGGCGACCGGGAGCTGGGGCGTGTCGATCGACACCGCGATCGATCGGTCCACCAGCTCCCGCACCAGGGGGACGGCGGCGCGGATCTGGGTGTCCAGCGCGAGGGGCTCGCCGTGGGTGACCCCGGAGTCGGTACCGATGTCGATGATGTCGGCCCCGGCAGCGACCAGGGCCAGGGCACGGTCCAGCTGCGCGTCGGTGGTGGCCAGGTACTCGGTATCCGAGAACGAGCCCGGGTTGGTGTTGACGATGCCCATCACCTTGGGGGCTCCGGGTCGGAGCGTGAAGGTGTGTGCCCCGGCCGTCAACGTCACGTGGTCGCGACCTGCGGCGGGATGGTGCACGGGCGACAGCGGGCTCATGGCAACCTCGGCGGAGGAGAGCGGTCGTCGGGGCGTCCGCTGCGGCGGGGTGCGCAGGCTACGGTGGCGGTGTCCGCCCCTGCACCCGAGGTGAGGAGCAGCGATGGCCCGCGCCGGGATGCCCCGCAAGTTCGTGTTCGTCTGCATCAACGAACGTCCCGACGAGCACCCCCGCCCCTCCTGCATCCGCAACGGCAGCGCAGCGGTCTTCGAGGCGATCCGCGAGGAGACGGGCAGGCAGGGCCTGGTGGACGTCAAGGTCGTCGCCAGCGGTTGTCTGGAACCGTGCATGGTCGGCCCGGCGATCTACGTGGCGCCCGACGACGTGTGGTACGGCGGAGTGACGGTGCAGGACGTCCCGCAACTGGTCGAACAGCACCTGCGTGACGACGAGCCGGTCGAGTTCCTGCGCATCGGCCGTCCCGAGTTCGAGCTCTCTCCGCTGGCGGGTCGCAGCGACCTGCCGTTGGGCGAGATCCCGCCCGCCTGAGCAGCCGCCGGACGAACGGCCGTCACCGGGATCCTCCCGTCACGACCGCCCGCCCTACCCTGCGCCCTGGTACCGGAGGTCGGGAGTCCGTATGTCCACACCCGAGCTACCGCTCCTCGGATACGACGCGATCGGCTTCCAGGTCGGCAACGCCCGCCAGGCGGCCCACTTCTACCGCACCGCGTTCGGCTTCCGTCAGATCGCCTACGCCGGCCCGGAGACCGGCGTCCACGACGCCGTCTCCTACGTGCTCGAGCAGGGTGACATCCGCTACGTGCTCACTGCCGGGCTGACACCCGAGCATCCCGCGGTCCGCCACCAGGCGCGCCACGGCGACGGCATCCACGACATCGCCTTCCGGGTCCCGGATGCGACGGCGGCATTCCACGCAGCGGTCGAGCGCGGGGCCACGCCCCTCCACGCACCGGAGACCGTGGGGGACACGTACGGGCAGGTGACCATCGCGTCCATCGCGGTCTACGGGGACACCGTCCACTCGTTCGTCGAGCGCGACGACTACCACGGCGTCCACCTCCCCGGGTTCGTCCCGGTCGACGGGGGTCCGCTCGCCGATCGCTCTCCCCCCGTGGGCCTGCGAGCGATCGATCACGTGGTCGCCAACGTCCCGCACGGCGAGATGGAACCTTGGACCGCCTTCTACGAGCGCATCCTCGGCTTCCGGGAGCTTCGGCACTTCGATGACGAGACGATCGCGACCGGGTACACCGCGCTGATGTCCAAGGTGCTCGCCGATGGCGACGGGCGGATCAAGCTGCCCATCAACGAGCCGGCGAACGGTGTGCGGCGCTCGCAGATCCAGGAGTACCTCGATGCCTACGCCGGGCCCGGGGTCCAGCACCTCGCGCTCACGACCGACGACATCGTCGCGACGGTCCGCGCGCTCCGGGCCCGGGGCGTCGGCTTCCTCGCTGTACCCGAGACCTACTACGCCGACGCGCGCGAGCGCGTCGGCGAGGTGGACGAGTCCTGGGCGGACCTGGCCGAGCTCGGCATCCTCGTCGACCGGGACGGAGAGGGCTACCTACTGCAGTTGTTCACCGAACCGGTCCAGGACCGCCCGACCATCTTCTACGAGATCATCCAACGGCACGGGGCGCGGGGGTTCGGTGTCGGCAACTTCCGGTCGCTGTTCGAGGCCATCGAGCGGGCGCAGGCCCAGCGTGGCAACCTGTGACGACGGGGTGCCGGAGGACCACCGTCGTCCTCGGACGGCCAGCCCAGTAGGGTCCGCGGCGTGAACGCGAGGACCGCGACCGCCGATCCGAGGGGAGCCCGCTCGATGCCCAGCCGCAGCCAACGTCGGGCCGCCTTCGACGAGTACGCGCTCGAACTCGCCCACACGGTCGCGACCCGCGGCACCTGCGTGAAGCGACGTCATGGCGCGGTCCTCGTCGCCGGACAGCGCATCGTGGCCACCGGCTACGAGGGCGGGCCGTCGGGCTACCCCCACTGCGACGAGGGGGGATGCCCGGCCTCGGCCCCGGGCGCCACCGCCGATGACGAGGACCGCTGCATCATCCTCCACGCGGCCGCGAACACGCTCCTCTTCTCCTCCCCCGACGACCGTGAGGGTGCCAGCCTCTACTGCACCGTGGTCCCCTGTTTCGCGTGCGCCAAGCTGATCGCCAACGCCGGGATCGCCGAGGTGGTCTCCGCGGGCGGCCGCCACGAGGGATCCGACGAGGTCCGTGACTTCCTGCGCAGCTGCGGGGTACGCGTGCGGGTCCTGGACGGGCTCGATGGGATGCCGAGCCTCGCGTTCGACTGAACCCCCGCACGCGAAGACCCCCACAACGAAGCGTCCCCCCGGTGGGAGAGCCGGGGGGACGTCGATCGCTCGGGGTCGTTCACTCGCTGGAGCGGATGGGGAGAGCATCCGTTCGGTTGCGGTGGGAGAAACCGCGTTTGGGAGAGGGACGCGAGTTCGACCTGATCCGAGCGTGGCACGCGACCGGGTGGGAGAGGTGGTCGCGAGCCGGTCTTCAGTTTTCAGGGATTCCATACCGTTGTCGGAGCTGATGCCCCGACCGGATGGCCGTGGACCTGGCATCCGGACCAACTTCACGGTCTTGGGAGAAGACCGATCCGATTGGCTTGTTGATGGTAACGTACCATAGCGACCTTTCCGGTCCAACCGCATGGCCTCCCGACTTTGGACTGCTATTGGACGAGCCAATCCGCGAGAGTGGACCGCGTCTGGCCACCCTGCTCGCGCCCGCACTCACCTCCGACGGCCCGCTCTACCGCTCGCTGGCCGATGGGCTGAAGCGGGCGATCGATCGTGGGGAGATCCCGCTGGGCACGGTCCTGCCGCCCGAGCGCACCTTGGCGCGCTCCCTGTCGGTGAGTCGGGCGACGGTGGTGGCCGCCTACGACCGTCTCAAGAGCGAGGGATGGCTCCAGAGCCGACGAGGCTCGGGGACCTGGGTCCGCAACCCGGAGGCCACCAGCGGCACCCCCGGGGTCGACGCCGTGGCCACCGCCCGGCTGTTCCTCTCCAGCGACGGCCTCGAGCAGCGCAGCGGACCGGGCGAGCACGCCAGCGGCCGCGACGACGTGATCGATCTCTCGGTCGCTGCCGTCAGCGGCTCGCCGACCGTGGAGCGTGTGCTCAGCACGCTGAACGTCGAGCGCGTCCGCCCCCTGCTCGAACACCACGGCTACCTCCCCCAGGGCCTCAGGGCGCTCCGCGAGATCGTCGCAGCCCGCTTCGACGCCGCGGGGCTCCCCACCGGTACCGACCATCTCGTCATCACCACCGGCGCCCATCAGGCCATCTCGCTGGTGGCACGGCAGACCTTGACCGCCGGCGACCACGTGATCGTCGAGACCCCGACGTTCCCGGGAGCGCTGGATGTCTTCCGTCGCTTCGGCGCCCGGACCTTCCCGCTCCCGGTCGACGAGCACGGCGCACGCACCGACGCGCTCGAGGAGCTCCTGGAGCGCGCCGAGCCGAAGCTGATCTACGTCTCTCCGCACTTCCACAACCCGACCGGCGCCGTCCTCCCCGCCGAACGCCGACAGCGGATCGGGGAGCTGGCCGCGACCCACAACGCGGTCGTGCTCGAGGACCTGGCCATGGGCGACGTCGCCCTCGATGACCGTCCGCTCCCTCCGCCCATCGCCACGCTGGCCCCCGATGCCGCCGTCCACACGATCGGTTCGACGGCGAAGCTGTTCTGGGCCGGGTTGCGGGTCGGCTGGATCCGGTCCCCGGATGACTGGGCCGCCCGCATGCTCGCGACCAAGACCGTCGCCGATCTCGGTACACCGCTGATCAGCCAACTCCTGGCGGTCTCGCTGCTCGAGCATGCGGACGAGGTCCTCGCCGAGCGTCGTGCAGAGCTGATCCCCCGACTCGACCTACTGTGCGATCTGCTCGCCACACAGCTGCCTGACTGGACCTTCACCCGGCCACGCGGCGGCCTGTCGCTGTGGATCACCCTGCCGCACGGCAACGCGGACGAACTCGCGGAGGTGGCCCTGCGCCACGGGGTGTTGATCGTGCCGGGCCCGTCGCTCTCCGTCGATGACGGCAACCGCCGATGTGTGCGCCTGGTCTTCACCCGGCCGGAGGCCGAGATCCGGGAGGGGATGCGCCGGCTCGTCGCAGCGTGGGCCAGCTACGCACCGACCACCGAGCGCTCGGCGGCACGGCTGCTCGTCTGAGCCCGGTGCCGCGCCCGGATCGTCGCCCGGCTACGGTCGTGGGCGATCACCGAGGTGGGAACGGGAGGCGTGACGTGCAGTCCCTGGTGCAGAAGATGATCGCGGCCGGTGTCGCGGCGGCAGCGGCCGTGGCTGCCCGTCGCGTCGTCGAGTACGGCTGGACCCTGGTCAAGGACGAGCCCCCACCGACGGCTGCCGGCGTCCGCGGCGACACCGAACTCCGCGACCTCCTGCTGTGGTCCGGTCTCGTCGCAGGGGCGGTCGTCCTCGCCCGCAAGGTCGCCAGCGATCGGACCGAACGGCTCCTCGGCAGCTCCGCGGAGGCCTGACGGCTCCCGCCACGCGCCGCCAGCCAGCGGCAGGCCGCCAGCGGGGGAGATCTGCATGGGCTGTTCGCCGTGGGGTCGTTGCCACGTGATGCGGGCTTCGATGAGCGACCCGGCCTCCGGCCCCGGGTGCTCGAGCGCCACCCGCACCAGACCACCTGCCCGATAGCTCGCGAGTTCGCTGGGCGCCTGTGGCCACGGCGGCCCGATCGTCTGCTCCATGGTGGCGTGGTCGGTCGCGAGCAGCGTGACCGCCAGGACGACCCCACCCGGTGCCGCGAAGCCGCCGATCGCCGCCATCGCGGCATCCCGGACGACCCCGGGCAGCCACGGAACGGTGTGGACCTCGACCACGAGGTCGAACGCGCCGAGCAGTTCCTGCGGTGCCGACAGCAGATCCGCCTCGCGGAAGTGGATGCGCTCGACACCCGCACCGAGCCGCCCGGCGGCGCGCTGCTGGGCCCACGCGAGCGCCGTCGGAGAGACGTCGATCGCGGTCACCTCGAGACCGGCGTTGGCGACAGCGACAGCGTCATCGCCCAGCCCGCACCCGATCACCAGCGCCCGTGGTCCCGGCGGGCTGGTCACCGGCGCTTCGAGCCAGCTCTCGAGGTAGGGGTGCGGCGTCCCGTGGAGCCACGGCAGCCCGACGCCTTCGGCCCGGGCGAGCGCATAGGCCGGCTCGAACCACCCGCTGGGCCGTCCGGCGGCGAGATGCTCCTCACGGACCTCGCGCAGGCGGTCCGGATCCACCTCCACGGATCCGCCTCCCTCACGCCCGGATCGTGCTCAGGCGATCTCGTAGGTCGCGACCTTGGGATGATCGACCGCCAGCCGCCCGACGCCCTCCGCCCCTCCCGGGGACCCCAGGGCGGTCACCTCACCCTGGAAGTACTCGGCGTTGATGGCCGTGAACTCGTTCCACTCCTCCGGCACGTCATCGGCGTAGAAGATCGCCTCGACCGGACAGGCCGGTTCGCACGCGGCACAGTCGATGCACTCGCTCGGGTGGATGTAGAGCATCCGCTCGCCCTCGTAGATGCAGTCGACCGGACACTCCTGGACGCAGGCCGTGTCCTTGACGTCCATGCACGGTTCCGCGATCACGTAGGTCACCGGCATCCTCCTCGAACTCGCGCTCGAACTCGTGTGCGGCCGGAGTCTAACCAGTGGACGCGCAGCGGACGACCGGCCCCGCTGACGCACGAACGCACGACGGGCGCCCAGCGGGCGCCCGTCGGTCACCGACCCCCACAGCGGGTCTTCTCAGCTCTCCCAGTTCGCGACGGTCGGGTGGTCCGTCCCCGAGTTGCCCACTCCGGCAGCGCCGCCGGGCGAGCCGAGGCCGGTCACCTCGTCCTCGAAGTACTCGGCGTTGATCGGCGTGAACTGGGCCCACTCGTCCGGCACGTCATCCTCGTAGAAGATGGCCTCGACGGGACAGACCGGCTCGCACGCACCGCAGTCGATGCACTCGGTCGGGTGGATGTAGAGCATCCGCTCGCCCTCGTAGATGCAGTCGACCGGACACTCCTCGACGCACGCCTTGTCCTTCACGTCGATGCACGGTTCCGCGATCGTGTACGTCAACCTGGTCCTCCTGGTCTGCTGCGAGTGCGCTCGGGACGCGGGCGGGTCGGTGCGAGCCGCCCACCACGCCCGCGTGGGGGCCGGGGAGCCCACAGCGGCCATCGGGACGTCCGAGGGTCGCCGACGTGACTGTAGGCCACGAGCGCCCCATCGCGCACCTGAGGTGACCCTCAATCCGCCTGTGCCCCGCGAGCCGGACCCACCGCCTCCGCGAGCGCACGAACACCCCTCGGCACCTACCCTCGTCACCCATCGGGGCGAGGCCACGACGGGGACACCCGTCACGCACCGGGCCCGACCACAGCGAACCGCATCCAGGGGGACCGACGAGATGGCACGTGAGCCACGGAGCCGGCGGCGAGGGTGGCGACCCTGGCGGCGGCGAGGGTCCGCGTCCTCCTCGCGATCCCGGCCTGAGGGCGCCCAGGCGACGCGCGATCCGCTCGATGACGTACTCATCCCCGGCGAGATCCCCGCTGGCTCACCGCAACCGCGAACGACCACGCTGGACATCCTCGCGGTCCACCCCGGAGCGCCGGACGGGGTCCGCTACCTGAACCGGGAGCTCTCCTGGTTGCAGTTCAACGAGCGCGTCCTGGCGCTCGCGGAGGACCCGGAGCTCGAACTGCTCGAGCGCGCCAAGTTCCTCGCGATCTTCCAGACCAACATCGACGAGTTCTTCCAGGTCCGCGTCGCCGGGCTCAAGGAACAGCAGGCTGCCGAGGTATCCGGTTCGAACCCGGACCAGATGAGCCCGGCCGCCCAGCTCGACGCCCTGCGGGAGGTCGTGGGTGAGCTGGCCACCCGCCACAGCAGCATCTTCCGCAACGAGGTCGTCCCCGGACTCGCGGAGAAGGGGGTGCGGTTCTGCGACATGGTCGACCTCGACCGCGCGGACCGCCGCCATCTGCAGGAGATCTTCGAGGAGCGCGTCTTCCCGGTGCTCACCCCGCTGGCGGTCGACCCGGCGCACCCCTTCCCCTACATCTCGAACCTGTCCATGAACCTGGCCGTGCTGGTCCGTGAGCCGGGAACGAGCGGCAAACGCTTCGCGCGGGTGAAGGTCCCCCCGGTCCTTCCCCGGTTCCTGATCCTGCCCGACGGCGAGCGCTCCGTGCCGCTCGAGCAGGTGATCGCGGCCAACCTCGATCGACTGTTCCCCGGCCTCGAGGTGCTCGAGCACCACGTCTTCCGCGTCACCCGCAACGCCGACTTCGAGGTCGAGGAGGAGGAGGCCGACGACCTCCTCGCCGCCATCGAGACCGAGCTGACGCGCCGCCGCTTCGGTCGCGTCGTCCGGCTCGAGGTCACCCCGGACATGACCGAGGAGGTCCTCGAGCTGCTGGTCCGAGAGCTCGACATCAAACAGCAGGACGTGATGCAGCTGCCCGGTCCGCTCGACCTGGCCGGGCTGTGGACGCTGTACGACCTGGATCGTCCGGATCTCAAGCAGCCCGCCTTCACGCCGACCACCCAGCCATCGCTGGCAGAAGCGTCGTCCGACGACGTCGACATCTTCGAGACGATCGCGCACGCCGACGTCCTGGTCCAGCACCCCTACGACTCCTTCACGACCTCGGTGCAGACCTTCATCGAGCAGGCCTCCCGCGACCCCGACGTGCTCGCCATCAAGCAGACCCTCTACCGCACCTCGGGGCCCGGCAGTCCGGTCATCAGGGCGCTGCTGGATGCGGCCGAGGAGGGCAAGCAGGTCGTCGCCCTGGTGGAGCTCAAGGCCCGCTTCGACGAGGAGGCCAACATCGAGTGGGCCCGGGCACTCGAGGAGGCCGGCGTCCACGTGGCCTACGGGGTCGTCGGACTCAAGACGCACACGAAGATCGCGCTGGTCGTCCGCAGCGAGTCCGGGAAGGTCCGTCGCTACGTCCACGTGGGCACGGGCAACTACAACGACCGCACGGCCCGGATCTACGAGGACATCGGGCTGCTGACGGCCGATCCCGACCTCGGCGCCGACATCAGCGACCTGTTCAACGTGCTCACCGGCTACTCCCAGCAGGACCACTACCGCAAGCTCGTCGTGGCGCCGGCCACCTTCCGCTCGCGGATGCTCGACGCCATCGCCCGGGAACGTGACGCCGAGGACGGGCACATCGTCGCCAAGATGAACAGCCTCGTCGACGCACAGATCATCGATGCGCTCTACGAGGCCGCCCAGGCCGGCACCCGGATCGAGTTGATCATCCGCGGGATCTGCTGCCTGCGCCCGGGCGTCGAGGGACTGAGCGAGCGGATCACGGTCCGCTCGATCGTCGGTCGTTACCTCGAGCACTCCCGCATCTTCCGGTTCGGCAGCCCGGCACGCGGCTACGACTACCTGATCGGTTCCGGCGACTGGATGACCCGCAACCTCAGCCGGCGGGTGGAGGCCATGACCCCCGTCGAGGACCCGGCACTCCAACACCGGCTGGAGGAGATCCTGCAGGTGAGCCTGGCGGACGATCTCCTGGCGTGGCGGCTGGATCCGGATTCACGGTGGCGCCGCGTGGAGACCACGGCCGGGATCGACACGCACCTGACCCTCCAGGAGCGGGCACGTCGGCGGGCGGCATCGTGACCCCGCGGGGCGAGGACGCTCGGACGTCACCGGACGAGAGAGACACGGCCGGACGAGCGCTGCTCGACCCTGAGGACGACCTCGACGGCTCCGTGCAGGTCGAGGCAGCCGGCGGCATCGTCCTCCGTGCCGGGACGGACGGTCCCGAGGTGCTCCTGGTCCACCGGGTCCGCTACGGCGACTGGTCGCTCCCCAAGGGGAAGCTCGACCCCGGTGAGGGCCACCGGAGTGCCGCCGTGCGCGAGGTCCTCGAGGAGACCGGGGTGCACGCCACGCCCTCCGAGGAGCTTCGACAGCTCGTCTACGAGGTACCGGCCGGCCGCAAGCGTGTCCGCTGGTACGTGATGCACCCGAGCGGAGGTGACCCCGACGCGCGCCGACCCGACGGCGAGGTGGACGTCGCCACCTGGGTCCCCGTCGCTGGGGCGCCGACGCAGCTGACCTACCCTACGGACGCCGAGCTACTGGCTGAAGCGCTCCGCTACTCGCCCCGTGGAGATCACCGATGACGCTCTTGCTCGTCCGCCACGCCGATGCCGGGGATCGCGCCGCCTGGACCGGTGACGACCGTCAACGACCCCTCAGCGCCACCGGGCGTCGACAATCCGAGGCCCTGGCCGCGCTGCACGCCGACCGCGACATCGACGCCGTCCTCTCGAGTCCGGCCCGACGTTGCGTCCAGACCGTCGAGCCGATCGCGGACGCGCTCGGTCTTCCGGTCGAGGAGCAGGAGTCGCTGGCCGAGGGTGCACCGTTCGAGGACGTCGACCGGCTGCTCACCGAGCACGCGGATCGCAACGTCCTGCTGTGCAGCCACGGTGACGTGATGGACGCCATCCTCACCGCGCTCCGACGCCGCGGTCACCTGCCCGATCGTCCCACCGCGCGCAAGGCCGCCAGCTGGATCGTGGAGGGATGGCCGGACCCGAGCCGGACCGAGGTCCTCGATCCTCCGAACGTGGGCTGAGGCGTGCGCAGCGCCGTCCTCGACCTCGGCAGCAACTCCTTCCACGTGTTGGTCGCCGATCTCGACCGGCGCAGCGTCACCCCGGTCCTGCGTGAGCGTGAGATGCTGCACCTCGGCCGCGTCGTCGCCACGCACGGGGAGGTACCGGCCGACGTCCGGGCGGAAGCGCGCGCGGTCGTCGCCCACCTGGCCGAGCTCGCCCGCCGTGCCGGCGCTGAGGAGGTGCTCGCCGTCGCGACGGCGGCACTGCGCGATGCCCGCGACGGGCAGGTGGTCATCGATGAACTCGCCACGGCGGCCGACGCGCCGGTGCAGGTCCTCGATGGGTTGGAGGAGGCACGCCTGGCCTACCTCGGGGTCCGCGCCGCGGTGGCGGTCCGCGCGGAGCCGGTGCTCGTCCTCGACCTCGGCGGGGGCTCCCTGGAGCTCGCGATCGGGTCTGGGTCACAGCTCGACTGGTCCGCCTCGACCCCGCTCGGGGCCAGCCGGCTGTCCGCGCTGGTCACCCACGATCCGCCCAAGCGGAGGGAGCTCCGGGCGATCCGTGACGCGGTCGATGCGGCCCTCGACCCGCTGCGCGACGACGTCGCGGCTCACAGCCCCGCGGTCACCGTCGCGGTCGGCGGGACCGTCCGTGCCCTCGGCCGCGTCGCCGCGGCGGAGGGTGGCGTGTGGCTGCCCGCCACGTTGAACCAGCTCCGCATGACCGCAGCCGAGCTGCTCCCACTGCGCGATCGACTGACGAGCACGGACGTCGCCGCCCGCGCGCGGATCCCCGGCATGAAATCCCGCCGTGCGGACCACCTCCACGTCGCCGCGGTCATCGTCTCCCGGGTCCTCGATCGCCTCGGCATCGACGAGGTGACCGTCAGCGACTGGGGCTTGCGGGAGGGTCTCCTGCTCGACAGGCATGCGATCAGCAGCCCACCGGGCGCGACGGAGCTGCGTGCCGGCGAGATCGAGCGCCTCCGACGCGCCTTCCTCCCACACGATCCCCACTCGGACCACGTCGCACACCTGGCCACCCGGCTCTTCGACGGCACCGGGGAGCTGCACGGGCTCGGTCACCTCGACCGGGAGCTGTTGCACCACGCCGGCCGCCTGCACGGGATCGGGGAGGCCATCGCGCTGAGACGCCAGCACATCCACGGGGCCTACCTCATCGAGAACGCGGAGCTACGCGGCTTCGACCCGGAGGAGACCGCGATGCTGGCCACGCTCGTGCGCTTCCACCGGTCGCGTGGGATCGCCACCGACCACCCACCCTACGCCGCGCTCCGACCTGAGGGCAGACACCGCACCGAGCGCATCCTGGCGCTCCTGCAGCTCGCCGACGGGCTCGACCGGGCCCACGATCAGGCGGTCCGCGAGGTGGAGGTCCACCACGACGCGGAGCGGATCGAGCTGGTCCTGACCGGCGACGGGCTCCACGTGACCCCGGACGAGCTCGCGCGCAAGACCCGGCTGTTCTCGCGGGTGTTCGACGTCGAGGTCCACGTCCGCGACCTGGCCGCCGCATGAGCGCTGCCGACACGCCGGACGAGACCGAGCCGAGCGGACCACGGATCGGTGGCCTGCGTGCACGCTACGTCCGCCACGTGACACCCGAACACCTCGGCCAACGCGTCTCGATCCGACACCTGGTCGACGATCGCGAGCGTGGAACGGTGCCCAGCGATGTCGTCGGGCGCCTGGTCGGCGGGGACGACGACACGCTGCTGGTCGTCGACCGCGCCGGGCAGCTCCACGTCATCGACCCCCGTCGTGTGCTCGCATCGCGCACGGTGCCGGCACATCCCCGCCTGGAGCCGGAGCCGGACGTCGGGACACCCGAGGCGCCGCTACCGCGCGATGCGGCGAGGGTCCTGCTGCTCGATGACCGGGACCAGGTCCTGCTGGTGGCACACGCTCCGGACGAGCGGCGCCGGGTGTGGACCGCACCCGGCGGTGGGCTGCACCCCGGCGAGTCCCACGAGCACGCTGCGGCGCGGGAGCTCGCCGAGGAGATCGGGATCGAGGTAGCGCTCGGGCCGTGGGTCTGGTCACGTCGTGTGACGTTCGAGCTCCGTGGTTGCTGGATCGACCAGTCGGAGCGCTGGTTCCTGGCGCGGACCCGACGGGCCGATGCCGACGCGGCCCCCTTGGACGACCTCGGTGCGCTCGCCGCTCGCTGGTGGACCACCGGCGAGCTCGAAGACACCGAGGCGGAGCTCGCACCCTCAGCGCTCCCCCGCCACCTCGCCGCCCTGCTGTCCGACGGACCGCCCGACACCCCCGTCGACGTCGGCCGGTAGCGGGCGCAGCGCCTGCCGGAACACGGCCTCGGTCGCGGGCGACGGCGCGACCCCGAGCTCCTCGCGCAGACGCTCCCGCAACCGCGTGTAGACCGCCACGGCCTCGCCGTCGCTCCCCCCGGCGAGATGGCTACGCATCAGCAGGCGGTGGGCCGACTCCCGGAAGGGCTCGGCGTCGATCAGCCGCTGTGCCACCGCCGCGGCGACCGCGTGCTGGCCGCCTGCGAGATAGGCGCAGCCCAGCACGTCCAGAGCGCGTGCCCACACCGTCGCCACCTCGCCGCGCAGCTGCTCGACCCACCCGAGGTCCACCCCAGCCAGCACGGGTCGGGCCGTGATGCCGGCGGCGACCGTCGCATCCGACCACGCGGCCGACACGTCCCCGCGGCGCCACGCGCCCTCGGCGCGATCGAGCGCGTTGCGGGCCACCTCGATGTCGACCCAGGCGTCGGCCAACCGGGCCTGATAGCACCCGCTGTCGGCGACCACCAGATCGGCGTGTGGCGCCACCGTGCGCAGCACACGTCGGAGCTTGCTGACCAGCGCGCGCAGCGAACCCTCCCAACTGCTCGGCAGGCGCTCATCCCAGATCGCACGGGCCAGGGCGTCGACCGGCACGGGCCGATCACGGTGGGCAACCAGGTACACCAGCGCCAGCCGCCCCTGCAGCCCAGGGAGGGCCGCTTGGTCCACGAGCGCGGCTCCCTCGACGGTCACCCGCCCGGTGAGGTAGAACCTCGGTGTCGGCTCCAACGTTGCACCAACCTCCCGCCAAGGGGCTGGCGGCAGTCTCGCACGTGGAACGACGACAGGAGTGCGCGATGCGAGCGATCAACTGCCCATGCGGAACGACCTTGACCGGCGCAGACGACGACGAGGTGATCGGCGAGGCTCAGCGGCACGCCCGTGAGGTCCACGACCAGGCCCTCTCGCGCGAGCAGGCGATGTCGATGGCCCGGCCAGCCTGACGGCCGTCTAGCTCGGGATCTGGCCGAGCTGGTGCACCATGACGCGGTTCGTCCCGCCATGGCCGCCCGGGATCCCGGACACGATCACGACCGTGTCGCCGAGCTCCCCGTAGCCCTTCTCGATACAGACCTCGTCGGCGGAGGCGATCAGGGCGTTGGACTGATCCTTCTCCCCGACCGTCAGGCCCCGCACGCCCCACATGAGTGGGAGCCGGTGCAGGGTCGCGGTCTCGCTCGTGAACCCGATGATCGGCTGCCGCGGACGGAACTTCGACACGAGCTGGATCGAGGCCCCCGAGAAGCTGAAGACGAGGATCGCCTTGGCGTCGAGGTCATCGGCGATCTGGGTGGCGGCGCGCGCCACGACCGTGCCGAGCACATCGCGCTTGTCGGGATGGACCTGGCTGACGCGGTGCGGCTCGCCCTCGGCCACCTCGATGATGCGGGCCATCGTCCGCACCGCCTCGACCGGGTAGCGACCCGCCGCGGTCTCCCCCGACAGCATCACCGCGTCGGTGCCATCGAAGATCGCGTTGGCCACGTCGGAGGCCTCGGCCCGGGTCGGGCGGGGGCTCCGGATCATGGAGTCGAGCATCTCGGTGGCGGTGATGACCGGCCGGGAGTGCCGGTTGGCGAGATCGATCATCTCCTTCTGGATCGCCGGGACCCGCTCCGGACCGATCTCCACCCCGAGATCACCACGGGCCACCATGATCGCGTCGGTGACCTTGATGATCTCCTCGAGGTTGTCGACCGCCTCGGGCCGCTCGAGCTTGGAGACGATCGGCTGGTAGCCGCCGTGACCCGTGATCAGCTCGCGGAGTTCGGTCACGTCCTCGGCACGCCGGACGAAGGACAACGCGATCCAGTCGACGCCGAGCTCGACCATCGTCTGGACGTCCTCACGGTCCTTCTCGGTCATGCTGGGTGCGGAGACCGCGACACCGGGCAGGTTGACCCCCTTGCGTGCCTTGGCGAGCCCACCGACCACGACCCGCGCCCGGACCCGCATCCCGTCGACGTCGGCGACGACCAGTCGGAGCAGGCCGTCGTCCATCAGCACCAGGGAGCCGGTGTCGACGTCGGTGGCCAGACCCCCGTAGACCACCGGCAGGACCGGCGTCCCATCCTCGTCGAAGCTGTCGAGTTCCTCGACACCGGCCACGAGGATGACCTCGTTGCCCTCGACCAGCTCGATGCCCGGATCCGGCACGTCGCCGAGCCGGATCTTCGGTCCCTGGAGGTCGCCGAGGCTGCCGACGACCCGACCGAGATCGGCCGCGATCTCGTGCACGAGGCGCAGGCGCTCGCGGTGCTCCTCCGCGGTGCCGTGGGAGAAGTTGAGTCGGACGACGTCGATGCCGGTGGCCAGCGCGGCGCGCAGGCGATCCGGGTCATCGAGGGCGGGGCCGAGGGTGGCAACGATCTTGGCGCGACGCACAGGGATCCTCATCGGGAAGCGGGCGGGGTGCGGTCGACGTCACGGCGCCGAAGGGTCGTCGCGACCGGTGTGCCGCGACGACTGTGCGACAGCGTAGGTCGCATCAACCGGGCGCGTCGCCGCCGGCCCCTCGGGGGGTGTGGTGTCGGGATCCGGCTCGGACGACAGGTCCTGGCGCGCCTCCTCCAGTGCGCTGGCCACCCCCTGCCCGGAGGGTCCGGGCTCGAGCGAGAGGAGATCGTCGCGCAGTGGCAGCACCATCGGCGACGGCAGCCCACCCTGACCGGCGTATCGGGTGAGCACCTGCGCGAGCGCCACCTCCAGGCGCAATCGGTAGGAGAGGACCAGTTCCCGCGGCGGCCCTCCATCCTCGGTGACCGCGGCGGCGACGTCCGTCGGAGCGACGATCCCAGCACGACCGTCCAGGGCCTCCAGAACGTCCACCGCTCCCGGAGCGCCATCGATCAGGACGACATGGGCACCGGCCGCCAGCACCGCCTCGAGTTGGTCGACCGTCGGGGCCGAGAGATCCTCGGCCTCAACGACCTCGGCGCCGACGAGACCGTGGAGCACACCCTCGCGGAACCGGTCGGACGGAAGCTCATCGCCGCCGAGCACGAGACCGACCATGGGCGGCTCCGCCTCGATGGGCGGAGGCGGCTCCGGGGCCGGAGCGTCGCCCTCGTCGCCCTCGTCTCCCTCGTCTTCATCGTCTTCTTCCTCCTCCGCGCGGGCGGCTGCCTCCGCCTCGGCTTCGGCCCGCGCGCGGTCTGCCTCCGCTTCGGCCCGGGTCTCGGCCGCCGCTCGCGCCGCAGCGCCAGCGAGCACACCCAGCTCCTCCACGGGCAGGTCGACCCGGGCCGATGCGGTCGTGGGCAGCACCGCCTCTTCCTCGTCCCCTGGCTCCGGTGGCGCAGCGGGCAGCGCACACACCGAGATCGCCCGGTGCCGATCGGCGACCGGCTCAGCCACGGATGCGGCATCCGCGCCCACCACGCACAGAAGCTCGTGACCGCGGGCGGCCAGCAACTCGGTGAGGTCGCCGACGAAGGGCACGTCGTCGGGCACATGGACACGAAGGGACCCGATGCCGTCGGGGAGGTCGTCCTCGAGCGCGCGGATGCGCGCGGCCAGCGCGGTCGTCACGGCCCGGTCGAGCTCCCCGGCGGCCGGCAGGACCACCTCGACGCGGGCGCCGATCGCCGCACCGCTCGCCGATCCGTCCTCCTCATCCTCGGGGATGGCCGGCGAAGGCGCGGGCTCCTCCGGGGTGTCCGCGGTGCACCCGACGGCCAGCAGGGCCAGCGCGCCGCCGATGAGCACCCACCGGCCGAGTGCACGCCGGCCGAGTGCACGCCGGTCGAGTGCGCGCCGGTCAGCACCGCGTCGTCGCCGCATCCTTCGCCCGTCGTCCGGTCCCGTCCCCAGGCCGGGGGTGGGCACGCGTAGGCTACCGAGGACGCTGCACCCGGCCCGAGGCTGCCACCGTGCTCGACGTGACCGTGCTGGACGAGGACCCCGTGGTCGGCGTGCAGCTCGCTGCGCTCCGCGATCACACCACCAGCCCTGAACACTTCCGCCACCACGCCCGACGGCTCGGCTCCATGCTCGCGCTCCGCGCGGTACAGGATCTGCCGGCGACCACCGGCACGGTGACCACGCCGCTGGGCCCGGCACCCTCGCTCGGGCCCGGACGGACGATCGTCGCCGTGCCCGTGCTGCGTGCCGGCCTTGGCCTCCTCGGCGGGGTGCACGACGTCCTGCCGACCGCGCTGGTGGGGATGATCGGACTCGAACGGGACCAGGAGACGCTGGCGGCGCGGCGCTACTACTTCAAGGTCCCGCCCCTGGACGGTGCCTGGGTCCTCGTCCTGGAACCGATGCTCGCCACGGGCGGGTCGGCCTCTGACGCGGTCGCCGCCCTGGATGCCGAGGGCGCCGAACAGGTGACCGTGCTCTCCGTGGTCGCCACCCGGAAGGGCGTGGACCGGATCCTGAGCGACAACCCCGGGGTCCGGATCGTCACGGCCGCCATCGACCCGGGCCTCGACGAGAACGCCTACATCGTGCCCGGTCTGGGCGACTTCGGGGACCGCCTGTTCGGGACGCCTCACTGACCGGCGGGAGCGGATTCAGCCGGCCAGGAAGCTGAGGCGCAGCGTCCGCCGCCGGTTGTCGACGTTGGTGTCGACCACGACCACCGACTGCCACGTCCCGAGCGCCAGGCGGCCGGCATCGACCGGCAGCGTGAGGCTCGGGCTGATCCAGGCGGGGAGGACGTGATCTGCGCCGTGCCCGGGGCTGCCGTGGCGGTGGCGCCAGCGGTCGTCACGAGGCAGGAGGACCTCGACCTGAGCCGCCAGGTCGGCATCCGATCCGGCGCCCACCTCGACGAGGGCGAGCCCGGCCGTGGCGTGCGGGAGGAACACGTGGAGCAGGCCGTCGGTGCCCTGCTCGGCCGCGAACGCGGCACAGGCCTCGGTCACATCGGTGACCGTACGGTCACCGGTGGTCAGCTCGATGTCACGACGCTCCACCTCGCGGTCCTCCCCTCATCGGCTTCGGAACACCCCGTAGCCGCCGCGGTAGTAGGCCAGCGGCGCATCCCGGCCGACCTCGGCCGCCACCACCTCGCCGATCACGACCAGGTGGTCGCCACCATCGGTGATCGAGTACACGCGGCAGTCGAGCGTGCCCGTGGCGCCCTCCAGCAGGCGCGCGCCCGTCACCGCGGTGTGGGTCGTCAGCCCCGCGAACTCGGACTCGCCCTCCTCCCGGTCACCGACCGCGAAGCGGTTGGACAGCTCCGCCTGGTCCTCGGCGAGGAAGCTCAGCGCGAACACGCCAGCCTCCTGCACCCGGTCGGCCATCAGCGTGGTCCGCTCGACGCAGACGAGCACCAACGGGGGCTCCAGCGACACCGACGCGATCGCGCTGGCCGTCATCCCGTGCGGCACCCCCTCGACGTGGGTGGTCATGACGGAGACACCGGTCAGGAAGCTCCCCATGACCGCACGGAAGGCCATCGGGTCGACACCGGCCGTATCGAAGGAGCGCTCGGTGGCATCGATGGTGGCAGCCTCGCGGGTCGGGTCGGGGTGCACGGTAGCCCCAGCGTCGTCGGTCGTGATCACGAGGAGCCCGGCACGTCGATCCCGGCGAACAGGTCCGCTTCCGGCCGCTCGCCGTCCCCCAGCCGGCCTTGCTCGAGGACGAACTGCTCGACGGCGAACGCCTCCTCGGCCAGAGTGTCGGGGGTGTTCAGGAAGAACGAGTCCTCGCCGATCTGGCTCCGGTGGGCCGCCATCGCTGCGCGCTTGCGGTCGAGCCACGGCCCCACGTCCACCTCGGTGGTCACCACGGCATCGTCGGTGCCGAACGGGAGGTCGTCGACGTGCTCGAGGACGGCGTCACCGAACGGTGAGGCGAGACCGGCGTCGACGATCGCCCGGTGCGTGGCCAACAGCCGTCCCTTCGCCAGGGTGTGCACGTAGCGTTTGGTGACCTGCCACGGATCCCCGGGTACGTCCGCGTCCGGGTCGGCGGCCAGGGCCACGGCTCGGACGGTCACGCGGTTGGCCTTCACGTGGTCCGGATGGCCGTAGCCACCGGCGGCATCATCGGAGACGACCACCTGCGGCCGCTCGGTACGGATGATCGCCGCCAGGGCGCCAGCCGCGTCATCGAGCAGGGCACGATGGAAGCTCCCGGGGTGCTCGTTCGCCGTCGTCCCCGCCATGCCGCTGTCGCGGTAGCCGAGCCCGTGGTGCTGCTGCACGCCGAGCGCCGTGAGCGCGTCGGCCAGTTCGCGGCGGCGGTGCGTGACGAGATCCTCGGCGCCGAGATCGATGCCCGCGAGGTTCTCCCCCTCCTCGCCACCGGTGCAGGTCACCACGACCGTGCGCACGCCGGCGTCCGCGGCCCGCGCGAGGACGCCCCCGCACGAGATGGCCTCGTCGTCGGGGTGTGGATGGACGCAGAGCAAGGTCGGGGGCATCGCAGCTCCTGGCGGGGCGGTGGGTGGGGGCCGACGACGGCGGGTGGGGGCCGACGGTGGCGGGTGGCCCATGGTGCCGGCGGTAGATTCCCGCGCGTGCCGATCGAAGTGGACCCGACGCATGACTGCCCACCCACCTGCCCCGGACGTGTCGTTCATCGACGAGGCGGCCGCTATCGCCGACGCGCTCGCAACGCTGCGCGATGACGTTCTGGGGGTCGACGTCGAGCGGGCTGATTCGGATCGGTACTTCCGGCGCGCCGCGCTCGTACAGGTGGGGGTCGCCGGCCGGTGCGTGCTCCTCGACACGGTCGCGATCGACGCGCTCCCCGACCTCGACGCACGGCTCGATGGCGACCACCTCGCCGTCCTGCACGCGATCGAGAACGACCTCGGGCCCTTGCGTTCGCTGGGCGTGCATCCTGAGCGCGTGGCGGACACCGCGATCGCTGCCGCGATGCTCGGACTCCCGACCGGACTGTCCAACCTGCTCACCGAGGTGCTGGGCATCGAGCTCGCGGGTGACAAGGAGTCCTTCCAGCGGGCGGACTGGGCACAGCGCCCGCTGTCGGCCGGGATGGCTGCCTACGCAGCCGGGGACGTGGTCCACCTGCCAGCCCTGTGGGCGGAGCTGGCCGCCCGACTCGAGCGGGCCGGCCGCCGTGACTGGTACGACGAGGAGCTCGCCGCCACCCTGGCACGTGAGGACGACGACACGCGCGACTGGACGCGGGTGAAGGGGTCCGGACGTCTCGACCCCCGGCAGCGCACGCTGCTGCGGGCCCTGTGGGAGGCCCGCGAGTCCGCCGCACGGGCGCACGACATCGCACCCAACCGCCTGGTCCACGACGACGTGCTGCGGGACCTCGCGGTCGATCCGCCGCGCACCGAGGCGCAACTGGTCCGCCGCAGCCCACGTCGGCGAGGGCTGCTGCGTGAACACGCCGAGGTGCTGTTCGAAGCGGTCGGAGCCGCGGCCGACGCCCCGCCGGAGGACAAGCCCCGAAGCAGCCGGTGGACCGAGGAGGACCGCGCGGTGCACGATGCCCTGCGGATCCGGCGTGCCGAGATCGCCGAGGAGGTCGGGATCGACGCCGGCGTCCTGTGCCCTTCGAAACCGCTGTGGAACGTGGTCGCAGGCGACCCCGCCGACGGCGAGGAGCTGTGCGCGCTCGCGGAGCTGCGCGCCTGGCAGGCGTCACTCCTGGCGGCGCCGCTGTGGGAGGCGTATCTGTCGGCTCGGGACGGTGCGACCGTCTCCGACGACGGCAGGGACACCGGCGACGAAGCGGGGACGAAGGCTGGCTGAAGCGGCCCGTGTTGGGCCGCGGTCGGCGCGGGGTTAGCCGGTCGCGGCCCACCGCGAGC
>JBBDSW010000108.1:0-5011 GCA_040904745.1 Nitriliruptoraceae bacterium | reverse complement strand
CCGGTCGCGGCCCACCGCGAGCCGGCCCGGTTCGATGGAAGGATCCGACGTGTCAGACGTCGGATCCTTCCATCGAACGGCCCGGGCGGACCCGCGACCGGCCAGCGTCGCTTCAGCCGGCCTCACGCTGCGACGCCAGCTTGCGCGCCAGGTTCGCCGGCATCGAGAACTCGACGTCCTCGTCCACCACCGTCACCGTGTCGACGGTTCCCACGCCGCGCTCGCGGAACCACTCGACCACCTCCTCGACGAGTACCTCCGGGGCGGACGCGCCCGAGGTCAGCCCGACGGTGCCGACGCCGTCCAACCACGACTCGTCGAGCTCCGAGGCATCGTCGATCAGGTACGCCGGAACGGCACGATCAGCGCTGACCTCGACCAGCCGCTTGGAGTTCGACGAGGTCTGCGACCCGACGACGAGCACGAGGTCGCACCGCTGCGCGAGTTGCTTCACGGCGTCCTGGCGGTTCTGGGTCGCGTAGCAGATGTCGTCACCCTTGGGCTGTCGCAGACCGGGGAAGCGCTGGTTCAGCCGCTCGACCACGTCCGAGGTCTCGTCCATCGACAGCGTCGTCTGGGTGATGTAGGTGACGCGCGTGTCGTCGGAGAAGTCCAGGTCGTCCACGTCATCGGCGGTCTCGACCAGATGGATCCGGTCCCGCGCCTGGCCAGTGGTGCCCACCACCTCCTGATGCCCGGCATGCCCCACCATCACGATGTCCATGGCGTCGCGGGCGTAGCGCCGCGCTTCCTGGTGCACCTTGGTGACCAGCGGACAGGTGGCATCGATCAGGGTGTGGCCGAGACGCTTGGAGTTCTCGAACGCCTCGGGTGGGGATCCGTGGGCGGAGAAGACGATGATGGCGCCCTCGGGCACCTCGTTCTCATCCTCGACGAACACGGCCCCCTTGCGGCGCAGGGTCTCCACCACGTGCTTGTTGTGCACGATCTCGTGGCGGACGTAGACCGGGGCACCGTAGGCCTCGAGCGCCTTCTCGACGATGAGCACGGCCCGGTCGACACCAGCGCAGAAGCCCCGGGGGGCGGCGAGCAGGAGCGAGTGAACAGGCATGCTCGGAGGGTACCGAGGTGCTGCGCCCCGGCCGCCGGTTGCGGCATACTGGGGTGGAGCCCGGTCACACGACGACCGGGCTCGTGCGCGCCGGACGCCACGGCTCGCCGCGGACCAGCGGCGGGTACGGCCGAAGCGGACCGCCCGGCGAGCCGAGGATCACGTGCACATCATCATCGGCGGCTGCGGCCGCCTGGGTGCGGAGATCGCCGAGCAGCTGTCGGCCGACCCGGATGCCGACGTCGTCGTGATCGACAACGATCCGCACGCCTTCGACCGCCTCGGCGGCGGTTTCAACGGCGAGACCATCGTCGGTGACTGCACCGACCGAGACGTCCTCGAACAGGCCGGCGTGGAGCGTGCCGACGGGCTGATCGCCGTCACGCGGTCCGACAACGCCAACCTGATGGCCGTGGAGATCGCGACCCACCTCTACGACGTCGAGCGGACCATCTCCCGCCTCTTCAACCCGGACCGGGAAGAGGTCTATCGCAAGCTCGGTGTGCGCTACGTCTCCTCCACCGGCGTCATCGCGAAGCTGTTCCTCAACGAGTTCCAGGACGAGAGCTACCCGCTCCACGTGCATTTCTCCGACGCCGACGTGGCGATGATCGACCTGGAGATCGACACCGGCGGGCACGCGATGACCGTGGAGGAGTTCGAGCAGGACGGTCTCCTGCGGATCGCCGCCGTCCGGCGCGGATCGCGGGTCTTCATCCCCGACGCGGTGGACCGACTCGAACGCGACGACGTGATCACCGCCGCGATGAAGCCGGCCGCCGCCAAGCGTGTGGCCTCGCTGGTGCGCGAGCCGTTCGCCCGCGACCGCGCCCGGGAGGTGTGAGCGGATGTACGTCGTCATCGTGGGTGGAGGACGGATCGGCCGCTACATCGCGCGCGACATGATCGACAAGGGGCACGAGGTCACCGTCGTCGAACGGGTCGCGGACCGCTGCGAGAAGCTGGTCATGGAGACCGACATCCTCGTGATCGAGGGGGATGCCTGCGATGTCCGCTACCTCGAACAGGCCCACACCGATCGCGCCGATGCCTTCGTGGCGACCACCCATGAGGACGACGACAACCTCGTGGCCTGCCAACTGGCCAAGATCGAGTTCGGGGTCCGCCGAGCCATCAGCCGGGTGAACACCCCCAAGAACGTCGAGATCTTCGAGACGCTGGGCATCGAACCGGTCTCCTCGACCCGACTGATCTCCGAGCTGCTCGAGAACGAGTTCTCGATCGGGGAGTTGATCCACCTCACGAGCCTGAAGGGTGGTCGGGTCCAGCTCGTGGAACTGCGCATCCCGGACGGTCCGTCAGCACCACCACCGCGTGCCCTGAAGGACCTCGATCTGCCCAACGAGGCCATCGTCGTCGCGATCTTCCGTGGCGACGAGACGGTGATCCCACACGGCGCCAGCGAGATCTCCCCCGGCGACGAGGTGGTCGCGCTGACCACGCCGGAGCTCGAGGGACGACTCACCCGCATCCTGCTCGGACGCCGCAGATGACCCGCCGCACCACCCCCGGCTTCTGGCGCGAACGGCTCCGTGGGGTCGGGTTCCTCCTGGCGCTCGGGTTCGCGGTCCTCGGTGTCGCCGCAACGATCGCTTGGCTGTCGGTGCTGGTGCTCGCGTGACCACGATCCTGACGCCGGATGCCACCGACCTGAAGCTGATCGGCTACTACCTCGGCAAGGTGATGCTCGGTATCGGCGTCCTGCAGTTGATCCCGCTCGCGGTGGCGTTGGGCTGGGGCGAGTGGAACTCGGCGAGTGCGTTCGCCATCGGCGCCTCCGTCGCCGTGCTGATCTGGGCGCTGAGCGACGCGGCCCTGGCCACCCGGCGCTCGCTGACGTGGGCGCACGGGATGGTCGTCGTGGCCCTGTCGTGGTTGGTGGGCGCGATCGTCGCGGCGGTGCCGATGCTGCTGTCGGGTCGTTTCAGCGGTCCCCTTTACGCGGTGTTCGAGGCGATGTCGGCGCTGACCACGACCGGGATGTCGGTGATCCACGACCTCGATCACACGCCGTTCTCCATGGACCTCTACCGGCATCTGCTGCAGATCTCCGGCGGGCTCGGGATCGTGATCGTGGTGCTGTCGGTCTTCGCGGCCGGAGGTGCCCGCATCACGACCCTCTACGTCTCCGAGGCACGTGACGAGCGCGTCCTCCCCAACATCATCCGCACGGCACGATTCATCTCCCAGGTCGCCGCCACGCTGTTCGTGGTCTTCACCACCGCGCTCTTCGTCACGCTGATGGCGAGCGGCTTCACGCCGAACCGGGCCGCCTACCACGCGGTCAACCTGTTCTTCTCGTCGTTCGCCACCGGTGGCTTCTCGGTCATGCAGTCCTCGATCATCTACTACCACTCGGCCTGGGTGGAGCTGATCGTCGGCCTGATCATGATCGCGGGGACCCTGTCGTTCGGCCTCCACCTCGCCATGTGGCGCGAGGACCCCCGCGAGGTCCTCCGGCACCTCGAGACCCGCACCCTGGCCGTCACCACCACCGCGTTCTTCGTGCTGATCGCCTTCGCGCTGGTGTCGGCTGGGGTCTACGACTCGGTCGAGCAACTGCTCCGCAAGGGCCTGTTCACGCTCATCTCGGCCGTCTCCAGCACCGGCCACCAGGTCAACGTCGGCGACGTCTACCTGCACGACTGGGGCGTGCTCGCCCCAGCGGCCATCGTGGGCGCGATGGCGATCGGGGGGATGGCATCCTCCACCGCCGGGGGCATCAAGGCGATGCGGATCGGCATCACCTTCAAGTCCCTCACCCACGACATCCGGCGGATCCTCCTGCCGGAGGCGGCACTGGTCGTCACGACCTACCACGCCGGCAAGCGGCAGATGCTGCGTGACGAGACCGCACGAGCGGCCACGACCGTGCTCCTGCTCTTCATCGCGAGCCACCTCTTCGGCGCCATGGTCGGGCTCGCCTACGGCGGGTTCGACATCACCCAGACCCTGTTCGAATCCGTCTCGGTCGGCTCGAACATCGGGATCTCGATCGGGATCGTGTCGCCGCAGATGCCGGACGGACTGGCTGCCGTCTACATCGTCCAGATGTGGCTCGGACGCCTGGAGTTCGTCGCCGTGTTCGCCCTGCTCGGTTACCTGGTCTCCCTCGCACGTGGGCGGGCGCGCGCATGAGCCACCCCCCCGTGGCCCACCACCGTGCGCACACCCGCTGGATCCTGATGGGATCCGTCCTCGCGATCGCCGCGATCGGCTTCGGAGCGTGGTGGCTGGAGGCGGTGCATCCGCAGCTCGACACCGCCACCGCTGCCGTCCAGGGTGTCCCGCCGCTGGCGATGTCCGACGAGCGTTCATGCCGTCGGCTGGTCGAGGAAGCGGCCGTCGAGGAGATCCAGGCCGGCTTCCCGGCCGGTGGTCGGGTGAGCTCGACCCAGATCCACCTGTGCCCCCTGGCCTTCGACGGCGTCGAGGTGGCCTACGTCGGAGAGGTCGTCGGTGAGGTGCTGCCGCGCGCCGGCGGCGCCTGGGCACAGATCAACGACGACTCCTACGCCCTGGAGCATGGGCCCGTGGTCGGTCACCGCGAACGCCACGGCTTCAACACCGGGCTGTCGGTGTGGCTCGAAGGCGGCCTCGCCGCGGAGATCGAGGCGGTCGGGCGCCCCGCGCAACGCGGCGACGTGGTCCTGCTCCGGGGGACGGTGCTTCGCGCCGACCCGGACGACGGCGGTGGGATCACGCTCCGTGCCACGGAGCTCGAGACCCTCGCCGGGCCACTGGTGCTGGAGCCGCCGCTGCACCGCCTCCAGGTGGTGGTGGCGGTCGTGCTGTCGCTGCTCGCGCTCGCCGCGACGCTGTGGGCACGGCACGTTCGGAACCGCTGACGAGCCCAGTCGACACGGCGGAGGGGCCGACACGGCGGAGGGGCGGACACGGCGGGAGAACGGGCACAGG
>JBBDSW010000107.1:0-34831 GCA_040904745.1 Nitriliruptoraceae bacterium | reverse complement strand
GGGATTTGCAGTCCCCTGCCTTACCACTTGGCTACCCCGCCGGGAGGCGCAGAGCCTACCGACCGTGCGCGACGACTGGCACCTCGGAGGGCGTCCGTTCGAGCCGGTCGGCATCCATCCGCCTACTCCACCCGGTCGAAGCCGCTGAGTGCCTCACCGAGCCGGTCGAGTTCAGCGACGCCGGCCAGCGGCCCCCGGCTCCGGGTCGACCCGAGCCACCAGGCCGCTCCGACGGCGCCGCCCCAGCCGAGCAACCCCAGGAGCTTCCAGGGCGACCTCCAGCCATCGTGGGGACGATGAGGATCGACCCCGTGCCACCGACCGATCCCGGCGGCCGGCACGATCAGCTCATCCGATGACAAGCGCGCGGCGCCGCCGGCGTCCCGGCGCCGCCAGTGGGGATCGAGCCGGGCACTCCGCCGGATCCGGTGCGGATCCGCTCCCACGGCCGCGCCAGCCTCACGAGCCGCCGTGCGGCCCGTCGACCGTGCGACCTGCCACAGCAGGCGACCCCTGACAGCCATCGAGGTGACCCTACCGCGACGAGCCGGCGGGGGTTGCTCCGCCCTCCCCGGCGAGCGAGGCCCGCAGCCGTTCGAAGGAGGCGAGCCGGTCCGGATGGATGTCCGCCTCCGGCAACCGGCAGCCGGGCTCGCCGGCGTGGGCGCAGTCCACCAGTTGGCAGTCGAGCGCGGCGAGCTCCGGGAAGTGACGGCCGAGCTCGGCGGGTCGCAGCGAGCCCAACCCGAAGGAGCGCACCCCCGGGGTGTCGACCAGCCAGGCCTCCAACGCCGGTGCTGCCAGCGCCCAGGCGGCCACCGTCGTGTGTCGACCTCCGTATCGCCCCAGTTCGCCGACCGTCTGGGACGCATCGGGCACCAGCCGGTTCAGGAGAGACGACTTCCCGACCCCGGAGTGCCCGGTGAACGCCGTCCACGTCCCGCCGAACAGTAGCGCCAGCTCGTCGACCCCCTCCCCCGTCGCCGCCGAGGTGACCCGCACCGGCGCACCGAGCCCCTCGTAGCGCGTCACCACCTCGTCGAGCGGCCCGGCGTCGTCGACCAGATCCCGCTTGTTGATGCACACCAGCGGGTCTACGCCGCCGACGGAGGCGGCCACCAACACCCGATCCAGGAACCGGACCCCGACGTCGAGGTGGTCTGCGGCCAGGACGACGACGATCTGATCCGCGTTGGCGACCACCACCCGCTCGGTGTCGTCCACGTCGTCGGCGGTACGGGTCAGCACGGTGTCGCGCGGGAGCACCTCGACGATCCTGGCGATGTCGCTCTCATGCTTGGGTGGCCGGACACGGACCCGATCGCCGACGGCAGCCTTCTCGCCACGCATCGTTCCGGCGTAGGTGGCCTCGACGATCTCCCCGTCGACGATGATGGTGACCCGACCACGATCGACACCGACCACCCGCGCCACGTCGAGTTCGTCGATACGGGCACGGGCAGCGACCGAGAGCTCGCGCGACCGCCGGGTGAGGAGGTGGTGGTCCTCCTCCCACTCGTCTTCGAAGGCTTCGATGTCGATACGCGGCATGCCCCCATCCTGCCACCTTCGGCATGGTGTCGTCGCCAGGTGGCACGCCCAGATAGCGTCCGGGACCGAGAACGAGGAGCACACCGGTGGGCGATGAGATGTTCGACTATGCCCGCGCCGCGGTCGAAGGAGCCCTGGACGCGGGTGCGACCTACGCCGACGCGAGGGTGGTGATCCGCCGCCACGAGTCCCTGCACGCGCAGAACGGTTCCCTGGAGGCCGTGCGGCATATCGAGGATGCCGGCGTCGGTGTCCGCGCGCTGTTCGGATCCTCGTGGGGTTTCGCCGCCACGTCACAGCTTCAGGACGTGGCCGCGAAGCGCGCCGGGGCCGAGGCGACGGCCACGGCCAAGGCCTCCGCGCGGGTGCCGGGCGCTGCCCTGAGGCTCGCAGACGTCCCCGCGGTGGAGGACTCCTTCGTCACCCCGTACCGCGAGGACCCGTTCACCGTCCCCCTCGACACCAAGGTGCAGGTGGTGGTCGGTGCGACCGCGACCATGCATGCCACCGACGGTGTCGAGGTCGCCACGGCACACCTGCTGTTCTGGGACACCGACAAGTGGTTCGTGTCCTCCCAGGGGCACCGGATCCACCAACGCCTGATCGAGTCGGGTGGCGGGATGGACGCCACGGCGATCGGCGAGGCCGAGACCCAACGGCGGAGCCACCCCCAGTCCGTCGGCCACGTCGAGACCGGCGGCTACGAGGTGGTCCGACGTCTCGATCTGCCCGGCCATGCCCAACGGATCGCCGAGGAAGCGGTCCAGCTGCTCTCCGCCGCCGACTGCCCGGCCGGCACGATGGACGTCATCCTCGGGTCCTCCCAGCTGGCCCTGCAGATCCACGAGTCCGTCGGGCATGCCGTCGAGCTCGACCGGATCCTCGGCTGGGAGGCCGCCTTCGCCGGGACGTCCTTCCTGGCGCTGGATCAGCTCGGGAGTTTGCGATACGGCTCTCCGCTGATGAACATCACGGCCGATGCGACGATCCCCGGCGCGCTCGCCACGTTCGGATACGACGACGAGGGCACCCCGGCGCAGGCGGTCGACATCGTCCGAGAGGGGATCTGGGTCGGGGTCCTGTCCGGACGTGATTCCGCCCACCTCGCCGGTCTGGCGCCGGGGGGGATGGTCCGCGCGGACGGGTTCAACCGGATGCCGATGGTCCGGATGACCAACGTTGGCTTGCTGCCGGGTGATTCCAGCCTGGAGGAGATCATCAGCGAGACGAAGCGCGGCGTGGTCATGGGGACCAACCGGTCGTGGTCGATCGATGACCGTCGCCTCAACTTCCAGTTCGGCTGCGAGATCGGATGGGAGATCTGCGACGGCCAGCGCGTTCGGATGGTCAAGAACCCCACCTACACGGGCATCACCCCCCGGTTCTGGGGTTCGCTGGACATGTTGGCCGGAGGGGACGAGTGGTTCGCCTGGGGGGTCCCGAACTGCGGGAAGGGCCAACCCATGCAGGTCGGCCACACCGGTCATCCGGCCGCGCCAGGTCGGTTCCGGGACGTCCGCGTCGGCGTGAAGGGCTGAGCGATGACCACCTCCAGGCTCCAACACCTCGCCGACCGCGTGATCGCACTCGTCGCCGCCCAGCCCGGCGACGTCGAGGCGAACGTCCGGGTGGTGCGCGACCGTCATGGGCTGACGCGCTTCGCGAACTCCTTCATCCACCAGAACGTCGGCGAGGACACCGTCACGATCGACCTGACCATCGCCGTCGATGGCCGGACGGCGTCGGCCAGCACGACCCGGATCGCCGAGGACGAACTCACCGAACTCGTCGACACGACGGTCCGCTCGGCCGCGCTCCAACCGGTCGACCCCTACTGGCCCGGGGCGACGCCCGCCGCCGAGCCGACGTTCGCCGGCAACCACGACGATGGCACGGCCGACGCCAGCCCGACGGACCGGGCGGAAGGCGTCGAAGCGTTCGTGACTGCGGACGCGGAGCTGCGCGCCGCCGGCTACCTGGACACCGAGGTGACGTGGATGGCGTTCACCTCCACCGCCGGCCAGCGCGTCGGAGGATCCGCCACCCGCGCCACCATCGATGGCATCCACCAGACGGATGGTTCCGCCGGTGCCGCTCACCAGACCAGTACCCGGCTCGCCGACCTCGATCCCCGCGCCGCGGGGCGGGTCGCAGCCGACCGCGCCCGACGCTCGGAGCGGTTCAGCGATATCGACCCGGGTGTCTACCCGGTCGTCCTGGGACCGGAGGCGATCGCCACCATCCTCACGTTCCTGTCGACCTACGGGTTCAACGCGAAATCGCACCTCGAAGGGGGTTCCTTCGTCGAGATCGGGGAGCAACGCTTCGACCCGGCGCTGACCCTCCACCAGGACCCGACCGATCCCCGCGCCATCGGCCTGCCGTTCGACGCCGAGGGAACGCCCAAGCAGCGCTACGCCCTGATCGAAGGCGGCGTGACCACCGCGCTCGCCCACGACCGTCGCACGGCGCTGCGTGCCGGGACCAGCTCGACCGGCGATGCCGTCGTAGGCGGCGAAGGGGTCGGAGCCATCCCCACCAACCTCGTCCTGGCCGCCGGCCAGACGCCCGCCGAGGAGCTCGCGACGGACATCGAGCGCGGCCTCCTCATCACCCAGTTCCACTATGTGCGCGTCCTGGACCCGAAGACGGTGGTCGCCACCGGACTCACCCGCAACGGGACGTTCCTCATCGAGGACGGCGAGATCGGCTCGGCGGTCGCAAACCTCCGGTTCACCCAGTCGTTCGTGGACGCTCTGGGCAGGGGTTCGGTCCTCGGCGTGGGCAACGACCAGCGCTACGCCGACGGCGAGTTCGGACCCGGGATGGTCATCACCCCGAGCCTGGCGCTGGCCGGGTGGAACTTCACCGGTGGCGCCAAGGGCTGAGCATCGAACGCGCCCCAGCTCGTATGCTCCGGACGAGAGCACACGAGCGAGTTGGGAGAGACATGGCATCGGATGCGATCGAGGACCTGCTGCAGGAGGGCCGTACCTTCCCGCCTCCACAGGACTTCAAGTCGTCCGCACTGATCACCGGTGTGGAGATCTACGACGAGGCGAACGAGGACCGGCTGGGGTTCTGGGCACGACAGGCGGCAGAGCTCGACTGGTTCAGCGAGTGGGATGAGATCCTCACCGGCGAGGTGCCCTACCCCAAGTGGTTCGTCGGCGGCACCCTGAACGTCAGCTACAACTGTCTCGACCGCCACGTCGATGCCGGTCACGGCGACCAGGTCGCCTTCCACTGGGAGGGCGAACCCGGCGACACCCGCACCATCACCTACGGCGAACTGCTCGACGAGGTGCAGCGCGCCGCGAACGCGCTGAGAGCGCTCGGCGTCGGGAAGGGGGACCGGGTCGCGGTCTACCTGCCGATGATCCCGGAACTCGCGGTCACGATGCTCGCCTGCGCCCGCATCGGTGCCGTCCACTCGGTGGTCTTCGGCGGGTTCTCCGCGGCTGCGCTGCGCGACCGCATCAACGATTCCGACTGCAAGGTGCTCGTCACCGCCGACGGCGGGTACCGCCGTGGGACGGTCGCCAGCCTCAAGCCCGCCGCAGACGAAGCGCTGACCGAGACGCCCACGATCGAACACGTCCTGGTGGTCCGCCGGGGCGGCAACGACGTCGAGATGGTGGCCGGCCGTGATCTGTGGTGGCACGAGACCGTCGATGCCCAGTCGGCCGACTGCCCGGCCGAGCCGATGGATGCGGAAGACCTCCTCTACCTGCTCTACACCTCGGGCACGACCGGCAAGCCCAAGGGCATCATGCACACGACGGGCGGCTACCTCACCCAGGTCGCCTTCACCCACCGCTACGTCTTCGACCTGAAACCGGACGAGGACGTCTACTGGTGCGCGGCCGACATCGGCTGGGTCACCGGACACAGCTACATCGTCTACGGCCCACTGGCCAACCGTGCCACCTCGGTGATGTACGAAGGGGTCCCCAACCACCCGGACGAAGGGCGGTTCTGGGACATCGTCGAGCGCTACGGCGTGACCCAGCTCTACACCGCACCCACCGCGATCCGCTCGTTCATGAAGTGGGGGGACGAGCACCCCGCTTCCCGTGATCTCTCCAGCCTCCGACTGCTCGGCACGGTCGGTGAACCGATCAACCCGGAGGCGTGGATGTGGTACTCCGAGGTGATCGGAGGCGGTCGCTGCCCGATCGTCGACACCTGGTGGCAGACCGAGACCGGCGCGATCATGATCAGCCCGCTGCCGGGTGCAACCACCACCAAGCCGGGCTCGGCGACGTTCCCGCTCCCGGGGATCTCGGCGACGATCATCGACGACCGCGGTGAGGAGGTGGGGACCCCCGGAGGGGGCTACCTGGTCCTCGACCAGCCATGGCCGTCCATGCTCCGCGGTATCTGGGGCGACCCCGCACGCTACGAGCAGACCTACTGGTCCCGCTTCCCGGGCCGCTACTTCGCCGGCGACGGGGCGAAGCGCGACGAGGAAGGCTACTTCTGGCTCCTCGGGCGGGTTGACGACGTGATGAACATCTCCGGTCATCGCCTGTCGACCACGGAGATCGAGTCCGCCCTGGTCAGCCATCCGTCCGTCGCCGAGGCGGCGGTCGTCGGACGTGCCGATCCGCAGACCGGCCAGGCCATCGCCGCGTTCGTCACGCCGCGGGCAGGGATCGACGGGAACGAGGCACTCGCCCAGGAACTCCGCGACCACGTGGCGCGGATGATCTCGCCGATCGCCAAACCGGCGAGCCTGCTGTTCACCAACGATCTGCCGAAGACCCGCTCCGGCAAGATCATGCGGCGGCTGCTCAAGGACATCGCCGAGGACAACGAGCTCGGCGACACCACGACGCTGGCTGACGCGAGCGTCGTCGACAGCATCAAGGACCGGTACCTACAGGGTTGACCGAGGTCGGCATGGCGACCGCCAACAGCCCCGACCCAGGGGCGCGACACGCCGTGACGGCGGTGTTCCTCGCCAACGGCCTGGCGGTCGCCTCGTTCGTGGTACGGGTACCCGACGTGCGGGACCAACTCGGTCTCCGGGAAGCGACGCTCGGGGTGGTGCTGTCCTCGCTGGCGGTCGGCGTCGTCGTCGGGCTGGTCCTCTCCGGGCGGCTGGCCGCCCGGCACGGCAGTCGCCGGCTCACGCTCGGTGGCGCGGCCGGTGCGATCGTGTTCCTCCCCCTGGCGGGTCTCGCCCCGGGCCCCATCGCCCTGGCGGCGGTCCTGCTGCTGATCGGCGCGTCGGCGGCGACGATGGACGTCGGCATGAACGCGCAGGGGGTCGGGGTCGAACGTGGCTACGGGCGGTCCGTCATGCTCGGGCTGCACGGCGCCTGGAGCCTCGGATCGCTGCTGGCCGCGCTCCTCGGCTCACTGGCGATGGGAGCCGGCATCTCGGTCGCGCCGCATCTGGGCGTCGTGAGCGTCGTGGTGCTCCTGCTCGTGCTCGTCAGCGCGTCTGGCTTGCGCATCGAGGATCGCGTAGCGACCGTCGAGCGGCCTCGTTTCGCGTTGCCACGCGGGCCGCTGCTCCCCCTCGCGTTCGTCGCGTTCGCCGCGGCGCTCGGTGAGTCCACCGCCGGCGACTGGAGCGGCATCCACCTCGCCGACGACCTCGCGGTCGCGCCCGGCCGGGTCGGTTGGGGGTTCGTGGCCGCCACGACCGGCATGACGACGATCCGGCTGATCGGCGACCAGGCGGTACGACGGTTCGGCGCGCCCGTGGTCGTCGCCGCCGGCGGCGGACTCGCCACGCTGGGTTTCGTCGTGGTCGCCCTCGGGTCGTCGTTCTGGCCCACCTTGGCTGCCTTCGCCGCCGTCGGTCTCGGCGTCGGCGTGACGATCCCGCTGACCTTCGCGGCGGCCGGGGCCCAGAGCACCTCTCCCGGCGCGGGGGTCGCGGCCGTGGCCACCGTCGGCCACCTGGCGTTCGTGCTCGGCCCCCCGACGGTCGGGGTCGTTGCCGATGCGTTCGGGCTCCGGGTGGCCTTCCTGCTCGTGGCCGTCCTGATCGGGACACTCACGGTGCGACGCCACGCCTCGCTCGTGACGCCGGCTGCCACCACCGGGCGAACCTGACCGACGGGTACTACCGGCGCTCGGCAGCCTGCGCGCTCGACGTCAACGCCACCTCGACGTGGCTCACCCCCGGCGGTGCAGCCATCACCTGGACGATCGTGTCGGCGACCTGCTCCGGCGACAACCCGAGCTCCTCGGCTCGCTCGCCGAGATCACGCGCCGCCGACGACTCCAGCCCAGCGAAGATGTCGGTCCGCACGAAGCCGGGCGCGATCACCGCGACCCGCACACCATCCACCGCCACCTCGCGACGCAGTGCCTCGGACAGGGTGTGTACAGCGGCCTTGCTGGCGGCATAGACACCCATCTCGGGTGAGCCGACCCGCCGGCCGGACATCGACGAGAGGTTGACGACGTCCGCGTGCGCGGAGTCCCGCAGGTGCGGCAGAGCCGCCTGGGTGACGTGGAGGAGCCCGCGGACGTTGACATCGAAGGTGACCTGCCAGTCCGCTGGTGAGGTGGTGGCGATCGGACCTGGCCGTACGACGCCTGCGGCGTTGACCACCCCATCGAGGCCGCCGAGCGCTCGTGCCGCGTCCTCGACCGCGGTGCGGGTCGCGGTCGGCTCGACCACGTCTGCCACGACCGCGATCCCCCCGAGCTCCTCAGCGAGCGCGTCCAGCGGCCCCGCCGAGCGCGCGAGCAGTGCCACGCGCGCGCCGGCGCGCACCAGGGCACGCGCGGTCGCCTCGCCGATCCCGCGGGACGCCCCGGTCACGAGGATCCGGCGGCCGGTCAGCGGTGGGTCCACGGAAGCCATGTCGATGATCCTGCTCGGTCGGCAGCGCTCAAGGGAACCACACCGGCCGACCGCGACACGCCACCCGGCGGACCTCCCGGCTGGAAGCGACTATCGTGCGCCCTTCGAGCCCGCTCCCGAGACGCCCGAAGGTGCCGGACCGGTGTACCCGCTCCCTGCGCAGCCCGACGCCACGCCGCATCCGAGAGACGGTCACCGCTGGTGAGCCTCTTCCTGCCCCTGGCGGCGGTCTTCGTGCTCGCGGCGGTCCTGCCGCCCGTGACACGTGCGCTCGGTCGCAACGCCGGCTACCTCGCTGCCGCCGTCCTGCTGGCCTGTGCCGGCTGGCTGTCGGTCCCGACGGCCGACGTCCTGGCAGGCCAGCCAGCCACCGAGACCGTCGAGTGGCTACCGGCGGTTGGGGTCGAGCTCGCGCTGCGACTGGATGCGCTGGGGCTCCTGTTCGCCTGGATCGTGCTCGGCATCGGGGCCGCGGTGCTCGCCTACGCGGCGCGGTACTTCCCCGCGGGCAGCGACAAGGCCTCGCGCTACCTCTCGCTGCTGTCGTTCTTCGCCGGCTCGATGCTCGGCCTGGTGCTCGCCGACGACATCATCGTGCTGTTCGTGTTCTGGGAGCTGACCAGCATCTCGAGCTTCTTCCTCATCGGCGGGCTCGGTGAAGGCAAGCAAGGGGCCACCCGGGCGTTCATCGTGACCGCGGTCGGAGGGCTGGCGCTGCTCGCAGGTGGCCTGCTGCTCAGCATCCCGGCACAGACCACCTCGGTGACCGGCATCCTCGCAAGCAGCTCGGTGCTCGACTCCGCTGTGCTGCCAGCCGCGATCATCCTCCTCCTGCTGGCCGCCTTCACCAAGTCGGCCCAGCTGCCGTTCCACTTCTGGCTCCCGGGCGCGATGGTGGCACCCACCCCCGTGAGCACCTACCTCCACGCCGCGACGATGGTGAAGGCCGGCATCTACCTGCTGTTCCGCTTCACTCCCCTGTTCGCAGGCGAGGCGCTGTGGACGTACCCGTTGGTCGGGATCGGGCTGGCGACCTCGGTGTTCGCCGCCGTCGTCGCGATCAAGGCCAACGACCTGAAGCGCTTGCTGGCCTACTCGACGGTCAGCCAGCTCGGGCTCCTCACCGCGATGATCGGGATCGGAAGCCCCCTGGCGCTGGCGACCGCAGGTCTGCACACGCTGGCGCACTCCCTCTTCAAGGCCACGCTGTTCATGACGGTCGGCATCGTGGAACACGAGACGGGCACGAGGGATCTCCGGCAGCTGGGTGGTCTTCGTCGGCAGCTCCCCGTGACCGCCCTGGCAGGTGGGCTGGCCGCACTCTCGATGGCCGGGCTCCCGCCACTGCTCGGTTTCGTCTCCAAGGAGGAGGCGTTCGCCGCGTTCGCCGCCGCCGGTGGACCCAGCTGGTTCGCGCCGGCCGCCACTACCCTGGCGGTGGTCGCCAGCATCGGGACGTTCACCTACAGCGCGCGCTACTACCTCCGCACCTTCGAGGGACCGATGGGGTCCCCCGCACACCGCGCACCGTTCTCGTTCGCGGCCCCACCGCTCGTCACCGCGCTCGCTGGCCTCGGACTCGGCCTGGTCGTCCCCCTGCTCGACGACCTGGTCAACGCCATCAGCCGCGATACCACCGGGGTGCTCTACGACCTGCACCTCGCGTTGTGGCACGGGTTCACGCTCCCCCTCGCACTCTCGGGTGTCGTCGTCGGCACCGGTGCGCTCCTCGTCCGACGGGCGGGGGCGGTCGAACGCTTCCAGCAGCGCTGGACAGGGCCCTCCGGCGAGGCCGTCTACGACCGGCTGTACACGTCGACCCTGGGCTTCGGCTCGTTCCTCGGCCGACCGGCAGCCAGCAACCGCCTGGCGGTGCATCTGCTCCCCGTCCTCCTCGCGGCACTGCTGCTCGGGGTCGGCCTCACCGTCGTGCTGCTTCCGACCACCCTCGGGGCCTCACCGGAACCACGGTTCGGGGACTGGCTGACGGTGGTGCTGATCGCGGCGGCGGTCGCCGGGGTGATCACCGCCCACACCCGCCTGGGCGCGATCGCGACCCTCGGGCTGACCGGCTTCCTGGTCGCCCTGTGGTTCGCCCAGCTCGGTGCACCGGACCTGGCGCTGACCCAACTGCTGGTCGAGACGCTCACCG
Source organism: Nitriliruptoraceae bacterium (assembly GCA_040904745.1). Taxonomy (GTDB): domain Bacteria; phylum Actinomycetota; class Nitriliruptoria; order Nitriliruptorales; family Nitriliruptoraceae; genus T1Sed10-7. Next base: position 24,296 of record JBBDSW010000107.1, on the reverse strand, counting down.
TGGCGCTCGTCGTGGTCGTCTTCCGGCGGCTCCCAGCCACCTTCTCCAGCGGTGGCTGGCCCCGGCAGGCCGGTGCCGCGGTGATGGCCGTCGTGGTCGGCTCGGCGATGGCGGTGGTGACCTTCCTCCTCGCGGGCCGACGCAGGCGCTCCGAGGTCGCCGACACCTTCCTCGAACGTGGCCCGTCGCTGACCGGGGGGGACAACGTCGTCAACACGATCCTGGTCGACTTCCGTGCGTTCGACACCCTCGGGGAGATCACGGTCCTGGCCGTCGCAGCGGTCGCGATCGTCGGACTCGTCCGGTACTCGACCTACCGCCCGATCCCCCCACCGGGCGAGGTCGCGGAGGTCGATCCGGACGAGCACGTCCGTCGCTGGGGCGGCTCAGGCATGATCGACAGCCCGGTGCTCCGTACCGGCAACCTGCTCCTCGCTCCACTCATGGTGGTCGTCTCCGTGTGGCTGCTCGTCCGCGGCCACGACGCCGTCGGTGGCGGCTTCATCGGAGGGCTGACGGCCGGCGCGGCCGTGGTGCTCCTCTACTTCAGCCGCGGGCACGAACGGATCTGGCAGAGCCGGTGGCTCAGAACGCTGCCGCTGGCCGGCGGCGGGATCATCGTCGCCACCGGGTACGGCCTCGCCGGGGTGGCGATGGCCGGCTCGTTCCTGTCCGGCGGGAAGCTCCCCTTACCACTCGTCGGTGAGATCGCGTACTCGCTGGTGTTCGACATCGGCGTCTACCTCATCGTCATCGGCATCGTCGTTTCGATCCTCCGGCATCTCGGACAAGGGGTTCCCGAGGAGCCGGAGGTGCCACGTGAGACGCCGCCGAGAGCCGCCCAGGACGACGTGGAGGTGCAGCGATGACCGCCGCGCTGATCGTCGGCATCCTGGCGGCCGGTGGGACCTACCTGATCCTCCAGCGGGGACTGGTCCGGGTCTCGCTCGGCTTCGTGCTGCTCGGCCACGCGGCGACCACGCTGCTGTTGGCCGCCGGCGGCATCACCACCCGAGACATCCCGTTCGTCGGCGAGGACGGTCCAGATGCCGCGATGGCGGACCCACTCCCCCAAGCCTTCGCGTTGACCGCCATCGTCATCTCGTTCGCCATCACCGCGTTCCTGCTCACGCTCGCCTTCCGGAGCCGTGACGTCATCGGCCATGACGACGTCGAGGACCGCGACATCCCCGACGACGAGGAGCGAGGATGACCGTCGCCCTCGTCCTCCCGATCGGGATCCCGCTGTTCAGCGCGGGCCTGGCGATGCTGTTCCGCAACCACCTCGCCGTGCAGCGGACCGTCACGGTCCTGGCGCTCGTCACCAGCGCGGGCAGTGGCGTCGTCCTCGTGCTCGGCACGGAGGGCGCCACGCTCGCGACCGCGGTCGGCGGGTGGCCGGACGGGTTGGCGATCGTCCTCGCTGCGGATCGCCTGAGCGCGCTGATGGTCACGGTCGGGGCCACGATGGCGCTACTCGCGACCTCGTTCGCGATCGCGCGCGGCGAGGACGAGCATCCGCTGTTCCACCCCGGCGTCGCGGTCCTGGTCGCCGGTGTCTTCGCGGCGTTCCTCACCGCGGACCTGTTCAACCTGTTCGTCGCCTTCGAAGTCATGCTGATGGGCTCCTACCTCCTGCTCACCTTGGGCGGAGGACGGGCGCAGATCCGGGCCGGCGCGGTCTACGTCACCGTCAACCTGCTGGCCTCGACGGTGTTCCTGATCGGTGTCGGACTGACCTACGCCGCAGTCGGCACGGTCCACCTCGGCGAACTGGCTGCCCTCCCACAACGCTCCCCGACCGCCGTGATCGGTGTCGCGCTGGTCATGGTCGCCGCAGGGGTGAAGGCGAGCCTGGTCCCGGTCCATGGCTGGCTCCCACGGGCCTACGTCCATGCGGGCCCGGCGGTCACGGCACTCTTCTCCGGCCTCCTCACCAAGGCCGGCGTGGTGGTCCTCTTCCGGCTCCACAGCGTGGTGCTGGATGGTGCCGTCGAGGTGCAGCCGCTGTGGCTGGTGCTCGCGATGCTGACCATGGTGATCGGGGTCCTCGGCGCCGTCGGGCGCGGCGACATCCGGGGGATCCTCTCGTTCCACATGGTGAGCCAGGTCGGCTACCTGATCCTGCCGCTCGGTATCTGGACCGTGGCTGCCACGACGGCCGGGTTCGTCTACCTCATCCAGTACGTGTTCGTGAAGGGCGCCCTGTTCATCGCCGCCGGGACCGTGGAGACGCTCACCGGGAGCGGCCGTCTCGCGGAGCTCGGTGGCATGCTCAGGACGCGCCCGGTGGTGGCCATGGCGTTCCTGTTCCCCGCGCTGGCCCTGGCCGGCCTCCCACCGAGCTCCGGGTTCGTCGGCAAGTTCCTGCTCGTGCTCGGGGCGTTCGACGCGGGCGCGTGGCTCGCGGGTGCCGTCGCCGTCGTGGTGAGCCTGTTCACCCTGCTCTCCATGGTCAAGATCTGGAACGGCGTCTTCTGGGGCCAGGCGGCCGAACGGGTCGCGAACGAACCGGCTGCGGGAAGACTCGCGGTCGCCGTGCCCGCCGGTGGAGCCGACGACGCCGCAGACGAGAGTGGGCTCAGCTCTCCGGCTCCCCTGCGCCGCGGTCGTCTCATGGCGCTGGCCGGCCCCGCGTTGCTGGTCGGTGCCGCGACCATCATCGCCGGCATCGCCGGTACGTGGCTGGTGGACCTCGCCGGCCCAGCCGCGGAGTCGATCCACGACCCGAGCACCTACCTCGAGGCGGTGCTGCACCCATGATCCACAGACTCACCCAGCCACTGCGCCTCGCCCGGTTCCTCCTCGTGTTCCTCCGCGAGCTCATCAAAGCCAACGCCCGCGTCGCCTGGGAGGTCATGACCCCCGGCCTGACCCTGCGCCCCGCGATCGTCAAGGTCCCGACGCGCACCCGGAACCCGTGGGAACGCATGGCCCTTGCCAACACCATCACGATGACCCCGGGGACACTCACTTTGGAGGTGGACGAACTCTCCGGCGACCTCTACGTCCATTCCCTCTACGTCGAGGATCGGGACAGTTTCCGTGCCCAGATCCGGGTGCTCGAGGACGTCCTGCTGGAGGCCATGCGATGAGCGTCTACGTGGTCGGATTCCTCGCCTTGGCGATCGGCTTCGCCTTGGCGCTCATACGGGCCATCATCGGCCCCACCGTCGCCGATCGGGCCGTCGCCACCGACATCGGCCTCTACGTCCTGATCGGCGGGTTGACGCTGATCGCCGCGATGACCGGCGCGTCACAGTTCATCGACGTGGCGTTGATCGGCACGCTGCTCGGGTTCCTGGCGACGGTGGCGTTGGCCGCGCTGGTCGGGCGTCCGCGATGATGACGATCACCGGCTACGTCCTCATGGTGCTCGGCTCGGTGCTGATCCTCCTGGCCGGTGCCGGGGTCGTCCGCTTCCCCGACGTCTACACCCGCGCGAACGCGGCGACGAAGGCCGCCGGCCTCGGGGTCGCCTGCGTGCTGCTGGGGGCGGCGCTCACCATCGGGACCTGGGAAGCCGGTATCAAGCTCGGACTCGCCGCGGTACTGCAGTTCTTGACGGCCCCGATCGCCGGCCACGTCATGGGACGCGCCGCCTACCGCTCAGGGGCACCGCTCAGCCCGTTGACCCACATCGACGACCTGGCGACCGACGACACACGGGACACGCCGTAGCCCGATCTACCGCTCGACGCCGAGCACCCGATGCGGGAGCCGGACGGTGAACCGGGAGCCACCCTCGGCCCGCGGTTGCGCCTCGATCGTGCCCCCGTGATGCTCGACGATGCTCCGGCACGTCGCGAGACCGAGCCCGAGACCCGGTACGTCCCCGACCCGCTCGCCCCGCACCCGCAGGTCGAAGATGCGCTCCGTCTCTTCCGGCGCGAATCCGATGCCGGTGTCATCGACGTGGACGATGGTCTCGGAGCCAGCGTCCTGCCCGTGCACCACGATCACCAGTGGACGTCCGGGAGCGCGGTACTTGCTCGCGTTGGCGAGACGGTTCTGGGACAGCAACTGGAGCTGCGCATGGTCGCCCGTGAACAGCAGACCCTCCTGCACCGAGAGATCGACATCCACGAGCTCCGCGGAGAGTGCCTCGATCACCCCGCCCAGCAGGTCCTCGAGCGTGTACTCGCCGGCGGAGTGATCGCTTCCGTCCGGCCTGCCCAGGCCGGGCACGCACGTGCTCGATGAGGGACTGCGCGCTGCTCAGTGGGCTGGTGAGGTCGTGGGAGACCACCTCGGCGAACGTCTCGAGCGTCTCGTTCGCGCGCTGGAGCTCGCCGAGCTTCACCCGGAGCCGCTCCTCCGCAGCGCGTTGTCGGCTGTGATCGACGATCTGTCCCAGGATGTGGTCGGGCTCGGCCCCATCGTCACGCACCACCGAAGCCGTGAGCTGCGCGTGGATCACGTGGCCGTCGGCGTGGAGGTAGCGCTTCTCCAGCGTGTAGTGCTCGTGTTCGCCGCGGATGAGACGCTGCATCACGTCCAGGCTGTCCGACAGGTCATCGGGGTGGGTCACTTCGGCGACGACCTAGCCACGGAGCTGCTCGCGATCCCGACCGAGTAGGCGGCACAACGCACCGTTCGCCACGCTCCACTGACCGTCGAGGTCGACGATGACCATCCCGATGGGTGCGTGATCCCACACCAGCCGGAGACGGCTCGCGGACAGAGCCGCGTCGATGGTGCCGGGATCGGACGTGCTCACCGCTGGCCCCTGCCCTCGGTCGCCGCGGTGCTGTTCCCACTATGTGCGCACGTCGGCGACGTCGACTCGATCACCCGTCGACGACGACCAGGACCTCGCCGCCAGCCACCTGCTGCCCCGCGGTCACCCGCACCTCCGTCACGGTCCCGGCCCGCCCCGCGGTGACCCGGTGCTCCATCTTCATCGCCTCCACGGTGGCCAACAGCTGCCCTTCGGCGACCTCGTCCCCGGCCCCGACCGCAACGGCCACGACCGAGCCGGGCATCGGCGACCGATTCGCACCACTGATCCGCTCGGCAGCCTCTGACGGGAACCGCGGGCGGCGGACGAGATCGACGACGCCCGGTCCGAGCACCTGTACCCGCCCCTGTGGGTCCCCGACGATCCTGACACGTTGCCGCCGCCCATCGACCTCCGCGTCGAGCGTGTCACGATCCAGCGTGTGGACCCGGACCCGAGCGCTCAGCAACACCTCACCGTCGGCATCGAGGAACCCGGCGGGCACGTCGCGCAGCACCTGGCCTTCAAGGCTCCCGTCGCGTCTTCCGCGGAGGCGGACGGTCCAGTCGTCCCCGTCCGGTCCGGCGAAGGTCTCCTGCGGCCAGAGCACGCCGGTGTTGCAGAAACCCACCGGCAGCGTCGGGAGCGCCGGGCTCCCCTGCTGGGCTTGCAACGCGCCGTGCAGGGTCGCCAGCAGACACGCCCGAGCCCGGCTCCCCTCGTCCGGGACACCTGAGGCCTGCAACACCGCGAGCCGCTCCTCGAGGTAGGCGGTCGTCGTGTCTCCTACGAGGAACGTCGCATCCCGCAGGACCGCCACGAGCAGATCCCGGTTGGTCGCCACACCGACCAGCGGTGTGTCCTGGAGCGCCGCGGCAAGCCGCGTTGCCGCCTCCGTGCGTGTCGGCGCGGTTGCGATGACCTTGGCCAGCATCGGGTCGTAGTGCGGTGAGACGTCCTCGCCCTGAGCGACGCCGGCATCCCAGCGGATCCCCTCTCGCAGCGCGGGTTCGAACGCGTGCAACCTGCCGGTGGCCGGCAGGAAGCCAGCAGGGACGTCCTCGGCGTAGAGGCGGACCTCGATGGCGTGTCCGCGGGTCACGAGCTGCTCCTGGGTGACCGGCAGCGACCACCCACCGGCGATGAGCAGTTGCCACCGCACCAGATCGATGGCCTCGAGCATGCCGGTGGCCGGGTCCCTGATACCCACGACCTGCTCGGTGACCGGATGCTCTACCTGCAGGCGGGTGTTGACCTCCAGGAACGCGACCGCATCGGTGGCCGGCACGTCCTCACCGGCACGACGACGGGCGAGGACCTCCTCGTCCAAGATGAACTCGACGGTCCCTGCCGAGGTGTAGCCGAGCGCTCGCGCCGCGGTGGTCGCCGCCCCGGTCAGAACGTCACGCACCTCGTCGTCGATGCCGGGCGACGGGGACTCCTCGACCACCTTCTGATGCCGGCGCTGGATCGAGCACTCGCGCTCGAACAGGTGGAGCAGATGCCCGTGCTGGTCGCCGACGATCTGCACCTCGACGTGGCGCGAACGAGCGATCAGGCGCTCGAGGAACAACCGATCGTCACCGAACGCTGCCTCGGCCTCACGGCGAGCGGAAGCGACGGCATCCGGCAACTCATCCACCGTGTGCACGGCGCGCATCCCCTTGCCCCCGCCCCCCGCGACCGCTTTGACCATCAGGGGGAAGCCGACACGCTCGGCCACCTCGCGCAAGCCCTCGGGATCGGCGTCATCGGCGATCCGCTCTCCGGGCACCAGGGGCACGCCGGCCGCAGCCATCCGACGCTTGGCCTCCAGCTTGTCGCCCATCGCCGCGATGACCGCGGGTGTCGGCCCGATCCACCGGAGCCCAGCATCGAGCACCGCCTGCGCGAACCGTGGATCCTCGGCCAGGAAGCCGAACCCGGGGTGGACCGCATCGGCCCCGCTGCGCGTCGCCGCATCGATGATCGCGTGCGCGCACAGGTAGGACTCGGACGGGCTCGCGCCCCCGAGGAGGACCGCCTCGTCGCAGGCCAGCACGTGGCGCGCGCCGGCGTCGACCTCTGAGCACACGGCGATCGAGCGGATGCCCATCTCACGGCAGGTCCGCGCGATCCGGACCGCGATCTCCCCGCGGTTGGCGATGAGCACGGCTCGTGGCAGCTCCGGGGTCGTCACTGTGGCCCCCTCACATCCGGAAGACGCCGTAGGCGTCGCCGCCCCGGACGTCGTCCGTATGCACGGCGGACAAAGCGATGCCCAGCACGTGCCGGGTGTCTCGGGGATCGATGATCCCGTCGTCCCAGCCCTGCCCGGTCGCATGGAACGCGTTCGACTCGGCTTCGATCTGGCTCTCGACCATCTCCCGGATACCCCGATCCTGGTCCTCGTCCCACACCTCACCGCGGTTCTCCGCTCCCGCCTTGGCGACGATGGAGAGCACCCCGGCCAGCTGCTCGGGACCCATGACCGCGATGCGGTGGTTCGGCCAGGTGAAGAGCATCCGCGGGTCGTAGGCCCGACCGCACATGCCGTAGTTCCCGGCCCCGTAGGACGCCCCGGTCATGACCGTGAGGTGGGGCACCTCGGAGTTGGACACGGCGTTGATCAGCTTCGCGCCGTCCTTGATCATCCCGCCCCGCTCGTAGGCGGTCCCGACCATGAACCCGGTGATGTTCTGCAGGAAGAGCAGCGGCCGATCCCGCTTGTTGGCCAGTTGGATGAACTGGGCGCCCTTCTGGGACTCCTCGCTGAACAGCACACCGTTGTTGGCGAGCACCCCGATCGGGAACCCGTGGATCGAGCCCCAGCCGGTGACCAGGTTCGTGCCGTATGCCGCCTTGAACTCCTCGAAGCGGCTCCCGTCGAGCACGCGGGCGAGCACCTCCCGCGTATCGAACGTCTCACGCAGATCCGTGCTGGCGATCCCAAGCAGCTCGTCGGGGTCGAACAGCGGCGCATCGGCGGGCTCGCTCGGCCCGGGACCGCGTTTGGTCCACCCCAGGTTCGACACCAGCTGCCGGGTGATCCGGATCCCGTCGAGCTCGTCGGTCGCGAGGTAGTCGCCGAGCCCGGAGATCCGCGCATGCATCTGTGCACCGCCGAGGTCCTCCTCGCTGGCCACCTCGCCGGTGGCCATCCTCACCAGGGGCGGCCCGCCGAGGAAGACCTTGGAACGCTCCTCGATGAGGACGACGTAGTCACTCATCCCCGGGATGTAGGCCCCACCGGCCGTGGACGATCCGAACACGAGACTGATGGTCGGAACGCCCGCCTTCGACAGTGCGGTCAACTCCCGGAACGTGCGACCACCTGGCACGAAGACATCCTGCTGCCTGCGGAGATCGGCACCACCCGACTCGGTGAGGTTGATCGTCGGGAGGCGGTTCTCTCGGGCGATCTGCAACGCGCGAAGCGACTTGGTGACGCTGAAAGGGTTGGAGGCCCCACCCTTGACGGTGGGGTCCATCCCCCCGATCACGCACTCGACGCCTGACACGACCCCGATGCCCTGGATGGTGGAGCCGCCGACGTGGAAGTCGCTGTCGAGTCCGATCAGGGGCTGGAGCTCGAGGAAGGGGCTCCCGTGGTCACACAGCAGTGCGATGCGTTCACGCAAGGTGTGCTTCCCGCGCGAACGATGCCTGGCCAGCTTCTCCGAACCGCCACCCCCGTGCGCCGCGGTCAGTTGTTCGTCCACCCGCCGCAGGAGCTCCAGATTCTCCGCACGATTGCGTTGGAAGACCTCGTCGGCGGGGTCGACCCGCGACCGCAGGACGTCATGGCTCATCCTGATCCCGTCTCCCGATCCGCGGAGCGATGAAGCTCCGGCAACGCGACCGGAACGGTAGCGCACGGAACGTTCCGTTCGGTGGTGGGCGACGCCGGAGCCGACGGTCATCCGGGTACGAGCAGCTCCTCCTGCCGCGCCCAGCGCGTAGAGCCCTCCCGTGACGGGGGTGACCCCTGCGGTGCTGGGGGGTCCCCACCGGCCGGTGGATCGGAGCCAGGACGTCCGTAGGAGACCCGGTCCCCGACGATCTCGATGATCAGATCGGAGTGATCGAAGCTGTGATGGTGGCGCCTGCAGAGCAGCGCACCGTTGGCCTGGGAGAGACGCCCACCGCTGCGGTAGGGCTCCTGGCCGTGCGCCACGTCGCACCAGCCGGCGGGCGCGTCGCAACCGTCCCAGGTACAGCCGCCGTCGCGTACGACGAGCGCCCGCCACAACCCGGCGGGCACGGTTCGGACCATCCGCGACACCTCGATGGGCGTGCCCTTGGCATCGCGGACCAGACGTCCGATCACGCTGTCGCTGAGCAAGCCGCGGACCTCGGTGACCGGAACCGGCTGTCCCGAGGAGGCGAAGCGCGCGACGCCGTGGCCGGCAGCGAGCTGGTCCTCCTCGACGACCACGAGGATCTGGGGCCGGACGCCGTGCTTGGTCGGTGCCGATCCATGACGGAGAGCGGCGACGCACAGCTGCTCGAACGCATCCGCACCGCGCTGCTCGGGCCGACGGTGCTCATCCACGGTGTCGGGGCGACGGAAAGCGTCCAGTGCCACGCGGGCCGCCTCCGCGGCGACCCCGTAGGCACGGCCGGAGAAGGCGATCCCCCCCTCCGGGGTGTCGGTCATGCGGAAGGAGCGGCTCGAGTGACGCCGCCGCTCGTCACGTTCCAGTGCGTCGGGAGCTTCGCGACCGACGATCTCACGCGCCTTGCGACCGAAAGCCACCGGGTCCGTGCGGCGGGCGAGGGCGAGCAGTTCCCGCTCGATCCGCTCCTGCCGATCGGCAGGCACGCGCGCGAGCACCTCACCGAGGATCTTGGCGTGTGCCTCGCCGAGATCACCGGCGGCGAACGCCTCGCCCATCGCCGCGTGATCCCGCGCGCTGCGGCCCGCGGACTCCGTCTGTTTGAGCTGTGAGTGGGTGAGGCCGTGCTCCCGCGACATCCGACGGCGTTCCTCCTGGATCACCGAGGTGCGGTGCTCCGGCTTGGCCTCGCGGGCCAGCCGCGTCTCCCGTTCGGTGAGCGTGCGGGCGCGTGCGGCCTGGAGCTGCGCGATCGGCCGCCGGAGCTCCGCGAGGTGCTCCTGCAGTTGCGCATCGGCCAGGGTCGCGGGATCGACGGCGGCCACCTCGGCAACGACCGCAGCCAGGCGGGCGAGGAGCTCCGCCTGGTCCGGCTCGGTGGTGCTGGCCGCGTAGGACCTCGGCGCTTCGCGCACCGCTCGCGGCAGCATCCGGCGGCCAGGCGATCCGTACGCACACGACACGGCGGGGCGCGGCAGGGTCCCCTCGCGCGTGCGCTGCGCCATGTCGTCACCTCCACCACTCGTGTCGGTCGTTGGGCGCCCCTCCCAACCGGCGGGCGGCGGGCGGTCTGGCACCTCGACGTTGCAGCGATCGTATCCGAACACCTGTTCGAGTCAAGCAACGACGACAGCCAGGTGTGGATGGGGTGTGGATGGACCGGCCCGATCGTCCGCAGCTCTAGATGGCAGGCGACCCGTCGGCCGAGGACGCCGGCGAGCGAGGACCGCCGTGGTCGTCAGCCTCGGAGCAGCTCGGCCAGGGTCGGGTTGTCACGATCGTCGGGAGAGACGACCGGGTCGGCGACGGGCCATGGCACGGCCAGATCCTCGTCGTCCCAGGCGACCGAGCGCTTCTCGACACCCGCGTGCCACTCAGCGCTCACGTCGTAGAGGTAGTCGACATCGGTGACCGCGCAGAACGCGTTGGCGAGTCCGAGCGCGACGAACAACCGGATCCGCTCCCCCGGTGCATCTCCGAGCAGGAACGTCGCCACCTCGCCGCAGGTCGGGCTCGTGGCCCGGATGTCGGCGACGGCACAGAACGCGGTGCCCCGGGCCACGTAGACGAGCTTGTCCCATGGTTCGGCGTGGAAGCCGCGTAGCACGCCGGCCCGACTGCGCGAGTGGTTGGCCTGCACGAACGACGGGCTGCGGCCGATGGCCTCGGTCAGCTCCGAGTGCCGGTAGGTCTCGCGGAAGAAGCCCCTGCCGTCCTCGCGCGTGGGCTGTCGCACCACGTACAAGCCTTCGATGGCCGTCTCCTCGACCGCCATGTCACGCTCCTTCGTCCGGCGCGTCCAGCGCGGGCGGCTGCCCCCGGCCCAGGGCCCCCGGCGGCGTCTCGACCTGCAGCGGGCGCTTGTCGGCCGCCAGGGTCCGGATCGGCCACGGGATCGTCATCCCGGCCTGCTCGACCGCCGTCTTGCAGGCGCGGAGCACGGCATCCTTGGTCAGCACGACGGTGAGCGAGTCCGCGTCCGTCCAGAACCGGATCTCGAAATCCACGCTCGAGTCACCGAGCTCGGTCAGGAGCACCATCGGCGGCGGGTCCTCCAGCACCTCGTCGAGGGCGTTGGTGGCCTCCCACAGCACGTCCCGGGCCCGCTCGTGGTCATCGCGGTAGTCGATCCCGACCTGCACCGCGCTGCGCCGGGTACCGCGGCGCGACAGGTTGGTCAACGGGGTGCGATAGATGTCCGCGTTCGGGACGAGCGTGAGCGTCCCGTCGTAGGAGCGGATCGTCGTGACGCGCAGGTCGATGTCCTCGACGAACCCCTCGAGGCCGGCGGTGATGATGACCTCGCCGCGGTCGTAGGGCTTGCGCATCAGGATGAGGATGCCGCTGATGAGGTTCTCCAGGATGTTCTGCAGCGCCAGCGCGACCCCCAGTCCGATGAGACCGAGGGCGGCGAGCATCGCCCCGACTTCGACCCCCGCGATGGCGAACGCGAGGAGCACCGCCAGCAGGAGCAGGGTGATCCGCAAGAGGTTGCTGACCAGACGCCGGACCGTGAAGTCCACGTCTCCGCGCCGCATCCCGCGGTTGACGCCGCTGAGGACGAAGCGGATGACGACCAGGAACAGCAACAGGACGACGAACCCGATGAGGATCAACGGGAGGCGACCCAACACCTCACCGGCGAGTTCCGAGAACGCCTCGCTGACGAGGTCGAGGATCGTCTGGGGGTCGCTGAGCTCGGAGAGCTCGGGCGTCTCGGTGTCGCGGAAGAACTGCTGCTCCGGCTCCCCGTCACCGACCTCCTGCGCCACGACCATCGCGATCCGCCCCACCAGCCCCTCCTGCTCACTCGGCCGGTGACCCTATAGCCAGCGAGCAGCCACGGTGTCGACGCCCGGCCGTCAGCGATCCGCGACGACCGGCAGGATCAGGCAGACCCGCGTACCCGTCGGTTCCCCCGCGAAGCTCAGCTGTCCCCCCTCGGCGGCGGCCAGCGCGCGGGCCAGCGCCAGCCCGCGGCCGGTGCCCGGCTCGCGGGACGACCCCGACACCCCCTTCGCTCCCTCATCCATCACGCAGATCCGGACCGCCCGGTCACCGCGGGCGGCGGCAGCCGTGGCGACCTCGACGGTGATCGTGCCCGTGGCGTGCTCCAGCGCGTTGTCGAGCAGGACCTGGAGGATCTGGGCGACGGCGCCGGGTCGAGCACGCACCGTGGCCCCCTCCGGTACCTCGGCGACGACGTCCCGACCCTGCTCGGCGGCGATCGCACGCCAGGCGGGTAGGCGCTCGGTGATCAGGGGACCGAGCGCCACATCGGTGTCCGGGCCGTCGATCCGGGTGAGCGCGACGAGGTCGTCGATCGTGGCCCCGATGCGGTCGGCCTCAGCGAGCGCTGCCGTGGTCTCCGGACGTGCGCCGACGGCTGCTTCGAGCGCCTCGAGCTGCAGACGGAGCGCCGTCAGCGGGGTGCGCAGCTGGTGCGAGGCGTCGGAGGTGAACGCACTCGAGCGATCGATGGCGCGCCCGAGCCGTTCGGCCGTGCCGTCCAACGCGTGGGCGATCGCGTCGGCCTCCTCCAACCCGCTGCGGGGCGCCCGCGCCGAGAAGTCCCCGTCCCCGAGCTGGCGAGCGGAGGTGGCGAGCGCCTCGAACGGCCTCGCCATGCGCCGCCCGAACCAGCCGGCGACACCGGCCGCGAGCAGGGCGACGACGACGGCGGCCACACCGATCCCGAACCATGCCGTCCTCACCTGCCCACGCACCGCGGTGTCCGGTTCCGAGGCGTGCAGGACGAGCGGCCGCCCACAGGCCCTGGTCGACAGCGGGGCGGCGACGGCGACCCGACCACCGGTGACGGTGCCCGCCACCCGGCCGGAAGCCGCCTCGTCGAAGACCTCACCGGCCACCGTGACCTCGCCCTGCCCCGTGGTCGCGACCACCGTCCCGTCGGTTGAGAGCACGGTCAGCACGGTCGGGGCACCGCTCAGCTGGGAGACCCGCAGTTGCAGCTCCGAGCAGGTCCGTGCGGTCACGTCCAGCAGGAGGCCGATCTGTTCGACCGAGCCCTGGACCGCATCCACCGCACGGGTGGTCAGCACCCCCCGAACGGCGAGGGCGAGGGGGACCGCCAGCGCGACGACCACGGCGAGCACGAGCGCCGTGGTGGCCAGGACCAGTCGCCGCCTCACGGTGTCGCGTCCGCGTCGTCTGCCGTGGGTTCGAACCGCAGCCCGATCCCCCGCACGGTGGTCACGTAGGCCGGCGCCGACGGATCGTCGCCGAGCTTGCGACGGAGCGAGGACACGTGGACGTCGATCGTCTTCGAGCCGCCGAGCCAACGGGTGTCCCACACCTCGCGGGCGATCTCGTCACGGGTCACGACCACGCCCGCCCGCGACACGAGTAGCGCCAGGAGGTCGAACTCCTTGACGGTCAGCTCCAGCTCCTCCTCGCCGCGCCAGGCTCGCCGAGCCGCTACATCGACCCGGACGTCACCCGCCGTGAGCTCCTCGGCGCCTCCTCCGGCCCCACCATGGGCGGCAGAGGCCCGTCGGAGCAGCGCCCGCAACCGTGCCTGCAACTCCGCCAGACGGAACGGCTTGGTCACGTAGTCGTCCGCACCGGCGTCCAGACCCACGACGACATCGGTCTCCGAGTCGCGGGCCGTCAGCACCAGGATGGGGAGATCGGCGCCGAGCTCCCGACGCAGCCGCCGGCAGACCTCGACCCCGTCGATGTCCGGGAGGCCGAGGTCGAGCAGGACGGCGTCGGCGCCACGACCCGCCGTCAGCGCCTCGCGGCCGGTGGTCACGTGCGTGACCACGTGACCGCCCGCCTCCAACGCGGTGACCAGTGGCCGGGCGATGCCGTCATCGTCCTCGACCAGGAGGATGCGGGCGGGCAGGTCCATCCGTGCTCCTCTCGAGCGGACGCTGAGCCTACGACCGGGCGACCGCACTTCACCAGATCCTTACCTGCCACGACCCCGGGCTTACCAGGGCCTCCTTACCGTCGGCGGCGATGGATCGGACGGCCGGGATCCCCGGCCTCCGGCACCGCGACCCTTCCCCACACGCACAGGAGGTCCGAATGACGGGCCCGACGACCCCGCCAACGGCACCGACACCACCGCCGCCACCGTCTGATGCACAGCGGACACCGACCGAGGCAGCGACGCAGACCACCGCCCGTGCCCGTATCTCCGGTTGGCAGTGGCTGGCGATCGCCGTGGTCGGCGCCCTCGGCGCGTCACTGGTCGCCGTCCCGGCGGCGCTGCTCACGACGTCGCAGGGCACGGGCCTCGCGACCGCCGATGACGACGCCCCAGCCACGGAGGACGACACGGGCGCGAGCGAGGGCTCGGAAGGCGCCGATGACACCCTCGCGACCGCGAGCCCGATCAGCGCGATCGCGAGCCAGGTGACCCCGTCGGTCGCCCGCGTCGACGTGCAGGGACAAGCCGGAGCCGGATCGGGTTCCGCCGTGGTCTACCGCTCGGACGGTGTCCTGGTCACCAACGCCCACGTCGTGCAAGCCGGCGGGCAGGTGAGCGTCACCCTCCCCGACGGTGACCGCATGGACGCGCGGGTGGTGGGGGCCGACCCGGCCTCCGACCTCGCCGTGCTCGAGGTCGATGCGGAGGACCTCCCCGTACCCGCATGGGCCGGCGAGGAGGAGATGCCGGAGATCGGGACCCCGGCGGTCGCCATCGGCTCGCCCTACGGCCTCGACGGGTCCGTGACCAGCGGCATCATCAGCGCGCTGGGCCGCACGCTGCCCACCCCACAGGGCGTCCTGGTGGACCTGATCCAGACCGACGCCGCCGTCAACCCCGGCAACTCCGGTGGAGCCCTGGTCGACGGCCAGGGACGGGTCGTCGGGGTCAACACCGCGATCGCGAGCAGCAGCGGTGGCAACCAGGGGGTCGGGTTCGCGATCCCGTCGCCGACCGTGAGCCGGGTCGCCGACCAGCTCCTGGAGACCGGCGAGGTCCAGATGGGCTACCTCGGCGTCGTCGGGCAGACGGTCGATCCGGATACCGCCCAGCTCTACGACCTTCCGGCCGAGACCGGCGCGGTGATCTCCGACCTTGATCCGGACGGTCCCGCGGTCGATGCCGGCCTCGAACAGGGAGACATCATCATCTCCATCGACGGCACGGAGATCACCTCCATGGCCGATCTCGCCGGACGGATCCAACAGCAGAGTCCAGGCGACGAGGTGGAGCTCGAGCTCTACCGCCAGGACGAGGTGCTGACGGTGACCGTCACCCTGACCCAACGTCCCGAAGGCCGGTCGCCGACCGGCTGATCCGGCCAACGGGCTCCCGGCCCGCCCCGCGCACCGCCCCCTCGGTGCGCGGGGCGGGCATGCGTGCGCCCGGGTGTGGAAGATGTTCGGCCTCGTCGCAGGCCTGCCGTACCTTCCGAGCGCTGCCCAGCACCCCGTCCACGTACCACCTCGAAGGCCGACCGTGTCCGAGTACAGCGCGAAGCACATCAGCGTCCTCAAGGGCCTCGAAGGCGTCCGTAAACGCCCCGCGATGTACATCGGCTCCACCGACAGCCGGGGCCTGCACCACCTCGTCTGGGAGGTGGTCGACAACGCCGTGGACGAACACCTCGCCGGCCATGCACGGCGGATCACCGTGCGCCTGCGCCGCGATGGCGGCGTGGAGGTGACCGACGACGGACGTGGCATCCCCATCGACCTGCATCCGACCGAGAAGGTCCCGGCGGTCGAGCTCGCGCTCACGGCGCTGCATGCGGGCGGGAAGTTCGACCAGCAGTCCTACGCGGTCTCCGGGGGGTTGCACGGGGTCGGCGTCTCCGTGGTCAACGCGCTGTCGAGCCGCACCGAGGTGGAGGTGATCCGCGACGGTGCGAAGCACACGATGGCCTTCGAACGCGGCCCCAAGGCTGCGGAGCTCGAGAAGGTCGGTAAAGCCAAGGGCTCGGGCACGCTGGTGCGTTTCTGGCCGGACACCGAGGTGTTCGAGACCACCGATCTCGATCACGACACGATCGCGCAGCGGCTGCGTGAGACCGCGCTGCTCAACCCGGGCCTCGAGCTGGTGCTCACCGACGAGCGGGACGGCCGTTCGGCGACCTTCCGGTTCAAGGACGGGCTGGGCGACTTCGTCCAGGAGCTCCTCGGCGGGCGGGAGGCGCTGACCCCGACGATCAGGATCGACGACGAGCGGGTCGAGGACCAGCACGCGCTCGCGCTCGATGTCGCGCTCACCTGGTCGGACGGATTCCACGACGACCGCCTCCGCTCCTACGTGAACATCGTGCGGACGGCGGACGGCGGCACCCACGAGGAGGGGTTCCGGAGGGCGCTGACCACGACCCTGAACCGCTTCGGCCGGGACAGTGGCGCGCTGCTCAAGAAGGATCCCAACCTGACCGGCGACGACGTCCGCGAAGGGCTGGTCGCGGTCGTGAGCGTCAAGCTCCCTGATCCGCAGTTCGAGGGCCAGACCAAGGGGCGGCTCGGCTCGACCCTGGCTCGCGCGTACGTCGAGCAGGTGGTGGGCGAGGCCCTGACCACCTGGCTGGCGAAGAACCGGTCCGCCGGCCGCCGGATCGTGAAGCGCGCAGGGGTCGCCGCCAAGGCGCGACAGGCGGCCAAGGCCGCCCGGGAGCTGACCCGCAGGAAGGGTCTCCTCGACTCACAGAGCGCCGGGCTGCCGGGCAAGCTCGCCGACTGCACGTCCCGCGATCCGTCCGAGACGGAGCTCTACGTCGTCGAGGGCGACTCCGCCGGTGGATCCTCGAAGGCCGCCCGCGACCGTCACACCCAGGCGATCCTGCCGCTTCGGGGCAAGGTCCTCAACGTCGAGAAGGCGCAGCTGACCCGGGTGCTCGAGAACGCGGAGATCCAGGCGCTGGTCAAGGCGATCGGGACCGGTGTCGGGGACGCCTACGACCACGACCGCCTGCGCTACGACAAGATCGTGCTCATGGCCGACGCCGACGTCGACGGTGGCCACATCACCACGTTGCTGTTGACCTTCTTCTACCGCCTGACCCCGAAGCTGCTCGAGAAGGGCCATCTCTACCTCGCGCAACCACCGCTCTACCAGCTCCGCAAGGGCAACAAGGTGGCCTACGCGATGTCCGACAAGGAGCGCGACCAGCTCATCACGCGCGAGTTCAAGCGCAACGGAGGCGTCGAGGTACAGCGTTTCAAGGGGCTCGGCGAGATGGACGCCGACCAGCTCTGGTCGACGACGATGGATCCCCAGCGTCGCACCCTGCTGCGGGTGAACATCGAGGACGCCGCCCGTGCGGACGAGCTGTTCGTCCTGCTCATGGGCAACCAGACCGATCCCCGGCGCGAGTGGATCGTCTCGAACGCGCACTTCGCGGAGAACGTGGACGTGTGATCGGCGGGCCCGACCCGGCCGCTGATCCGACGACGAGGAAGCATCGACCATGGCCAGCCAGGACACCCTCCTCTCCGGCGAGATCCGGGACGTCTCGCTCGAGTCCCGGATGGAACAGGCGTTCCTCGACTACTCGATGTCGGTCATCGTCGGCCGCGCCCTACCCGATGTCCGTGACGGACTGAAACCGGTCCAGCGGCGGATCCTCTACTCCATGTGGGAATCCGGCCTGCATCCGGACAAGCCGTACCGCAAGTGCGCCTCCGCGGTCGGCGAGGTGATGAAGACCTACCACCCGCACGGCGACTCCTCCATCTACGACGCGCTGGTGCGGATGGCGCAGGACTTCACGACCCGCGAGCCGCTGATCGACGGGCACGGGAACTTCGGCTCCGTCGACGGCGACCCTCCGGCGGCCATGCGCTACACCGAAGCCCGGCTCTCCCCCATCGCCATGGAGCTCCTGTCCGGCATCGCCGAGGAGACCGTCGACGAGGCCGAGAACTACGACGGCTACGACACCGAACCGGTCGTCCTTCCCGCCCGCTTCCCCAACCTGCTGGTCAACGGCGCGTCCGGGATCGCCGTGGGCATGGCCACCAACGTGCCCCCGCACAACCTGGGTGAGGTGATCGACGCCTGCCTCCACCTGCTCCGTCACCCGGACGCCGGGGTCGCCGACCTGCAGCGACACATCCCCGCACCCGACCTTCCGACCGGTGCACGGATCATCGATGGGGACGGCATCACCCAGGCATACGCCTCGGGACGGGGCGCCATCACCGTCGAGGGGGTCGCCTCCACCGAGACCCGCACGGGCAACCTCCCGCGCATCGTCGTCACGGAGATCCCCTACCAGGTGAACAAGTCCGCGCTCCTGGAGCGCATCGCGGACCTGGTCGCCCGGCGCAAGATCGAGGCCATCCGCGACCTGCGGGACGAGTCCTCGCGGGACGGGATGCGCATCGTGATCGAGCTCAAGCGTGGGGAGGACCCGGCCGCGGTCCTCCAGCAGCTCTACCGTCAGACGGAGCTCCGCACCAACCTCAACGTCAACATGGTCGCGCTCGTCGACGGCGGTCCCCGGACGATCGGGCTGCGCGACGCGCTGATCCACTACCTCGCCCACCAGCGGCAGGTCCTGACCCGCCGGACCGAACACCGGCTGTCCAAGGCCCGGGCTCGCGCGCACGTGGTGGAGGGCTTGCTCACCGCGCTGGACCACCTCGACGCCGTCATCGCGCTGATCCGGGGCTGCGGATCGGCCGCGGAGGCCAAGCAGGGCCTCATGGACCGTTTCGAGCTGAGTGAGATCCAGGCGCAGGCCGTGCTCGACATGCAGCTCCGGCGACTGACCGCCATGGAACGCGCCGACCTCGAGGACGAGTACCAGCAGCTGCAGGAGACGATCTCGGGCCTCGAGGAGATCCTCGGCGATCCGGCGGTCCTCGACCAGGTCCTGGCCGACGAACTGGCTGAGATCCGCCGGGTCCACGCCACCCCGCGGCGCTCGCGCATCGTCGCCGCCGGTATCGGGGCCTCCGACGTGCTCGCCGGCGGCTCCCAGGCTGGCTTCGACGCGCAGGACGTCACCGTGCAACTCACCCGTGGCGGGTACGTGAAGCCGCTGGCCCGCCGACGGACCACCCCGTTGCACAAGCACGGCCACGATCCGCTGTGCGCCATCGTGCGCTGCACCACCGACGACACGTTGCTGATCCTCGACGAGACGGGCACCGGCCACCGGGTCGCCGTGGCCGACCTGCCCGTCTCCAAACCCTCCCAGCGCGGCACCCACCTCGGTGGGGTGCTCGGTGGCGGGCCGGATGCACCGCTGATCGGTGCCGTGCCGCTGCTCGACGACGAGGCCGTGACACTCGTGACCGTGAGCGCCAACGGCCAGGTCAAGCGAACGGCCATCACCGAGTTCACCCACGCCCGGCAACGCAGCCTCCAAGCCGCCGGTCTCCGTCCCGGCGACCGACTGGTCGCGGCGACGCTGTGCCGAGACGACGAGGACCTGTTGCTCGCTTCCGACGCGGGACTGATCACCCGCTTCCCGGCTTCGGACGTGCGACCGATGGGCCGTACCGCCGCGGGAGTGGCAGGGATGAACGTCCCTGGCGACGCGAGCGTCGTGTCGCTCAGCGTGGCACCCGGCGGCGCAGAGACCGGCAGCGAGGTCCTGACGATCGGGGCCGACGGCACCGGGAAGCGCACCCCCCTGAGCGAGTACCCGACGAAGGGGCGCGGTGGGAAGGGCGTGCAGACCGGCGTCGACCAGCTCCGGTGGTCCGGGGTCGCCGAGGACCTCCACCTCGGCGACCAACAGGCCCTGGTGGTGCGTGCCGTCGACCTCGTCGAGGCGAGACGTTCCGGCCGACCCGCCCCGATCGATGGAGCCCCCCACCCCGTCGCCACGGTCGTCGCCGAGCACGTCGACCGCGCGGACCGCTAGCGCGCAGTCGTCCGGCCACCGTCCGCCACAAACACCACGAGCTACCGTGTCCTGCGAGCGCCCGTCCGGCACGAGCGCGTTCGGACAGAGATGGGTAGCGGAGGCGAAGGCGCCGGTCATGACCGAGGCAGCGGGGTTCCAGGGCCGCCTCGCGGCTGCCCGCGACGGGGACGCCACCGCCTGGTCGGAGCTGTACCACGACATCGCCCCGCTCGTGATCGGCTACCTGCGCTCCCAGCGACTCCCCGACGCCGAGGACGTGGCGGGCGAGGTGCTCCTCGAGGTCGTCCGGGATCTCCACCGGTTCGAGGGGGATCTCGACAACCTCCGCTCCTGGGTGCTCGCGATCGCCCACCACCGCCTGCTGGACTCCCGCCGCAAGGCCGCCCGCCGCCCGCCAGCCGCGGAGGAGCCCACACCACAGCGGACCCCGGTCGCCGAGGACGACCCGGAGGCGGAGACGATCTCCGCCCTCGGCTTCGGGCGCCTGGAACCCCTCCTCGACGAGCTCACCGAGGACCAGCGCCACGTGCTGCTCCTACGGGTGATCGGTGATCTGCCGATCGCCGAGGTGGCACGGATCACCGGGAAGCGGCCGGGTGCCGTAAAGCAGCTCCAGCGGCGGGCGACCGAGACGCTGCGCCGTCGGCTCGAGGACCGCGACGACGAGGTCTCCTCGCACGGGCGCAAGGTGCCCCGAGCGATCACTCCCGTGCGTTCAGCGCGCAGCCCGTGACCCCGTAGCCCGAGCGCACGCTCCCTCACCAGGATGGACGACACGATGGACACCGCGGAAGAGCGCCAGCAGCGCCTGGCACGTGAGCTCGGCGACGACGAGCTCGCGGGCATCCTGCTGGCTGCGCGCGCAGAGGTGGTCCGGCCCGTGCCCGCACCGGTAGCGGATCGGCAGCTGCGCGCCGTCCTGACGGTTGCCGGCGCGACGGCGGCGACCCTGGCCGCCACGGCGACCGCGGCCACGGGGGCCGCGGCGGCGACCAGCGCCGGTGGCGGGGGCGCGCTCCTCCTCGGGGCGAAGATCGCGGCCGCGGTGGGGGCTGCGGCCGTGGTCACCACCGGGGGGATGGCAGCCACGGGGACGCTGCCGGATCCCGCCCAGACGATGGTGGCCGATGTGGCCGAGAGGATCTCGGTGGAACTCCCACGCCCGGACGGGCCTCCGAGTGGCGTCCCGGGCCTCGACGACGTCGAGCCGCTGCGCGGTCGGGAGGACGCACCGGGTCAGCATCGCCGGGAGGAGACCCCGGCCGATGTCCAGGAACCGGATATCGACCAGCCGGCTCGGGACGGGCTGGTGCCTCCCGACGTCGTGCCGGAGTCGCCCATCCCTGATGAGCAGCCGTGGGGCTCGGTTCCACCGGAGGCGAAGGCGCGCTCCGGGGCGTCCGAGACCCGATCGGAGGTCCCGCCAGACGGGCCCGCATCCGGGGACGAGCTGTCCGAGCCCGGGGCAGCCGATGCCGATCCGGGCGAGGACGCGGCGCCACCCGCCTCCGACGAGGGCGACCTGACCCCGGATGCGCCACCGCCGCCGGACCTCCCCGCGGAGCGAGCGCCCGATCCGGCTGCGCGGTAGTCAGGCCTCCTGAGCCGAGAACATCCACAGCTGCATCTCGAGGCCATCGAGGATCCCGATGAGCAGGTCCTCGCTCGCGATGTCGACGTCACCGAGCCCGTCCAAGCGGTCTCGGGTCGCCCGCGCGACCGCCTCGATCCGATCCGACATCGTGGTGACCACATCCTGCTGACGGACCCAGGAGGCGGGCGCCGGGTCTGCTGGCGAGTCCCCGGCGATCCGCTGCACCCGTCCGTCCGGGGCGATCCCGACCGAGGTCATCCGCTCCGCCACCTGATCGGACCACGTCCGGTACTGGATCGTGACCTCGTCGAGCTGCTCGTGCAGCGACTTGAACCCTGCACCGACGACGTTCCAGTGCAGTTGCTTGGCGGTCAGCGACAGGTCGAGGAGGTCGACCAGCAACGGCTGGAGGCGCTCACGGACGGTCTCCTGCTTGGCCGGCTCCAGCGTGGAGCGGACCCCTTCCGGGGAGGTCGGGCCAGGCCGGTTCCGGGGCGTGTCGGTCGTAGACATGCAGGTGCTCCTCGGTCGTTTGGGGCGAACTCGCGCTTCGGGACCGCACCGTCCACCGGTCCGGGGCATGCCGGTTCTTCGGGCGTGGTCACCGTGCGGTTCCGTGGCCTGACATCATACGCGGTAGCGCGACCGCAACCAGGGCCGGCCGGCCAACCTCTGGACGACCATCGGCCACGTCCGGACGTGGTACCCGAGTGACCGGTGTGGTCGCCGACCCGACCAGCAGGAGGAACGGACCTTGGAACGCATCCCCATCACCGGGGTCGAGCTCCGTCCCATCCGCGATGCGGACGCCGATGGCCTCATCCGCCTCGTCGCCGAAGCCTACGACGAGCATCCCGGCTGCGTGCTCGACCTCCCAGGCGTGGATGACGACCTCCCCACCCCCGAGACCACCGCCGCGGCACGGGGCGGACGCTGGTGGGTGCTCGAGCGTGACGGTGAGATCCTCGGGTCGATCGGAACCGGGGCCGTCGACGAAGCTGGGGTGCTCGAACTGAAGCGGTGCTACCTCGCCGCCGGACTCCGGGGGCGCGGCCTGGCGACGCGGCTCATCAAGCGGGTCGAAGCGCACGCAGCGGGGCTCGGCGCGGAGGCGATCGAGCTGTGGAGCGACACCCGGTTCACCGCCGCGCACCACCGCTACGAGGCACTCGGCTACCAGCGCACCGGCGAGCAGCGCGACCTGCACGATCCGTCCGAGACCACCGAGTACCGCTTCGTCAAGACGGTCGACGACGCCGAGGTGGCCTGCACCGCCACGTGGGACGGACCCCACGGCTCCGATCGTGCGGCCCTGGCACTGCTCCCTGACGGCGCCGTCGTCCGAGGGGAGGTCGGGGGCATGCGCTACGACCTCGAGGTGGACGCGGCCTGGCGCCCGCGCCTGGCGAGGCTTCGGGGTGTCCGCGTGCAGCACACCATCACCAGCGACGGTGCGGGCCGGTGGTGGCAGGACGGGCTCCCGGTGGCAGACCTGGCCGGGTGCACCGACGCCGGACTCGCCGACTCTCCCGCAGCGGTCCTGTTACCCACGCGCCGGCTGGGGCTCGGGACCGGAGAGGGGGCCGCGGTCCGGATCGTCACGCTCGGCGACGCGCCGGACGGGGTCCGGGCGACGACCCGGCACTACCACCGCTCCGGCGCACGCTCGTGGCGGATCGACAGCCCGGAGGGGGTCTTCGACATCGAGGCCGCCGAGGATCAACTCCCCGGCGACCTCGGCGACGACTGGCGGCGACGCGACTGATGCGGGCCGTCCAGCGCCGTCAGCGGGACCGTGTGCCGGTCGAGCGCAGCTCCTCGCAGGCCTGGACGACACGGGCAGCCATGCCCTCCTCGCCCCGCTGTGCGTAGGCGCGCGGGTCGTAGACCTTCTTGTTGCCGACCTCATCGTCGACCTTCAGCACGCCGTCGTAGTTCTTGAACATGTGGTCGGCGATGGGGCGGGTGAAGGCGTACTGGGTGTCGGTGTCGATGTTCATCTTCACGACACCGTGATCCAGTGCCTCGTGGATCTCCGCCATCGTCGATCCGGAGCCGCCGTGGAACACCAGGTCGAACGGCTTGTCCTTGCCGACCTTGGCGCCGACCGCGTCCTGCAGGCCCCCCAGCACGCTCGGGCGCAGCTTGACGTGGCCCGGCTTGTAGACACCGTGGACGTTGCCGAACGTGGCGGCGAGCAGGTAGCGACCCCGCTCCCCCACCCCGAGACGGTCCGCGGTCGCCAGGGCATCCTCCGGCGTGGAGTACAGCTTCTCGTTGATCTCGCCGACGACGCCGTCCTCCTCGCCACCGACGA
The DNA here is from genome assembly GCA_040904745.1 of Nitriliruptoraceae bacterium. Taxonomy (GTDB): domain Bacteria; phylum Actinomycetota; class Nitriliruptoria; order Nitriliruptorales; family Nitriliruptoraceae; genus T1Sed10-7. Next base: position 532 of record JBBDSW010000107.1, on the reverse strand, counting down.
CGCCGATCTCCATCTCCATGATGGTCTTCCCGGCCGTGCACAGCTCGAGGAGCTCATCGGCGAGATCCAGGTTCTCGGCGAGGTCGACCGCGGAACCATCCCACATGTGGGAGTTGAACAACGGCGCTTCACCGCGCGCCACGCGGTCCTTCGAGATCTGCGCCAACGGGCGCATGAACCCATCCAGCTTGTCCTTGGGGCAGTGGTCGGTGTGCAGCGCGACGGTCACCGGGAAGCTCTCGGCGACGACCTTGGCGTACTCGGCGAAGCCGCTGGCACCGACGACCATGTCCTTCACGCTGAAGCCGGACCAGGCGGCGGCACCGCCGGTCGAGACCTGGACGATCCCATCGCTCTCCGCCTCCGCGAAGCCCCTGAGGGCCGCGAGCAGGGTCTGCGACGAGGTCACGTTGATGGCCGGGTAGGCGTAAGCGCCGGCCTTGGCGCGGTCGAGCATGTCGGAGTACTGCTCGGGGCTTGCGATGGGCATGGTGTCCGTCCTTCGGGTAGGGACTCGGGCTGAGGACGTTCG